>WTIL01000088.1:3120-8037 GCA_011522725.1 Rhodospirillaceae bacterium | reverse complement strand
ACCGTGAAATCCATCAGCACATTGCTGATCTGGAAGGAGCGGCCAATGCCACGCGCAACCCTTTGAGGCACGGTAAGGCCATTCATCACTTCGCCGCGGAGTTTGACAACGCCGGCGTCGGACGTTTCCGATCCGTAGATCTGGCGGATCAGTGTCGTTTTGCCGGCACCGTTCGGGCCGATCAGCGCGTGAATTTCGCCATGTGCGACATCAAGTGAAACATCGCAGGTCGCGCGAAGCGCTCCGAAGGATTTTTCCAGCCCCTCGATCTGCAGGACCGTCTCGCTCATCGCCGCCGCCCTGTCATCTGATGAACAAGACCCATAAGACCACCGCGCGCGAACAGCACGACGGCGATCAGGATCGGCCCGAAGACGATCATCCAGTTCTCGGCATAGCTGGGCGCCACGACATGCATGACTTCAGGCAGGATTTCCTCCAGCAGGAGGAACACCACGGCCCCAAGAAGCGGGCCTGACAGCGTCCCAAGCCCACCAAGGATGATGATGATCATTAACTCGCCGGAACGGGTCCAGTGCATGATGTCTGGTGATACGTATTCCTGCCAGCTGGCGAACAGCGCGCCGGCCAGCCCGCAGATCATCGCCGAGATTACATAGCCCGTGATCTTGAAAGGCAGCGGCGCGAGGCCCATTGCCTCGACCCGGCTCTCATTGCTGCGGATGGCCTGCAACACGACGCCGAAGCGCGAGCGAACGATGAACATCAGAAGCACGCTGCTGAGCGCCAGCGCGGCCCAGATCAGGTAATAGAGACGAAGCGGTTCCCACAGATCGATGATGATGAATTCGGCGCGGTCGATGCTCATCCCGTCATCGCCGCCGAACTGTTCGAGACTCACGAACAGGAAGAACAGCATCTGGGCGAAGGCAAGCGTGATCATGATGAAATAGATGCCGCTGGTGCGCAGCGCCAGGTAGCCGATGACAAGTCCAAGCGCCCCACAGGCTCCAAGCGCCATGAGGATGTGGATCCAGCCATTGAACAGGCCGTAATACTGGCTGATGCCGACACAGTAGGCGCCGACACCGACGAAGGCGGCATGGCCAAAGGACACCATCCCGCCATATCCCAGCACCAGGTTCAGCCCCATCGCCGCCAGACCGAGCAGCATGATACGCATCGCGAGATCGTTCCAGAAAGGCAGGTCGGCGATGCCGGTATAGATCGGAAACAGCGCGAACCCGACCAGCAGCACGAACAGCGTGCGGTTGCGGTTGGCGCCGTCGAGGAAAATGCGAAGCGCGTCCATGGCCTACCCCTTCGGCGGAAACAGGCCGGTTGGCTTGAAGACAAGCACCAGCGACATCAGGATGTAGACCATCATCGAGGCCAGCGCTGGTCCGGCACCATCGGCAGCGGCCTGCCCCATGAAGCTGCGCAGGATCACCGGCAGCAGAACCCGCCCCATCGTATCGACCATGCCGACGAGGACGGCGGCGACGAAGGCACCGCGAACCGACCCGATGCCACCGATGATGATGACGACGAGCGAGAGGATCAGCAACGGCTCTCCCATTCCGGGCTCGACCGCCGTCAGCGGACCTATCATCATGCCGGCAACGCCGGCGAAACAGGCGCCGACGGCGAAGACGAAGCGGCGAAGAAGCCGGATATTGATGCCGAGCGCGGCCGTCATCGCCTCGTTGTTCGCCCCTGCCCTTACCATCGCTCCGACCCGCGTGTGCGACACCAGCATGTGAATGCCGATGGCGCAGGCAAGCCCTACGATGATGACAACGAGGCGAAACATCGGATACGGCGCGTCGGGCAGGATGTTGACGAAGCCCGAGAGCGCCTTTGGCAGGTCGGAAAAGAGGGCAGCCGGTCCGAAGCCGATTCGGATCAGCTCGTTGAAGAAAAGGATCAGTCCGAAAGTCGCCAGAACCTGGTCCATGTGATCACGCCGGTAAAGATGGCGAATCAACAGGAATTCAAGCAGAAACCCGCTGGCGAATGTGATCGGAATGGCCAGCATGATGCCGACAAGGAAATTGCCTGTCAGCGCTGTCAGGCTGGCCGCGGCATAGGCGCCGATCATCACCTGCGCGCCATGCGCCAGAAAGACGAAATCCATGATGCCGAGTATCAGCGTCAGACCGGCCGCAATCAGGAAAAGCATAACGCCCGACTGAAGGCCGTTGAACATCTGCTCGAGCAGAAGCGTGACTGTCATTGACCGGACCTGTCGACGAAAAGGAAAGAGGCTGCCGGGACCAACCCGGCAGCCCTGATGTCAGTTGCTAGAACTGGCAGTCCTTGGCATAGGCGTCACCATGGTTTTCGAACACGGTGCCAATCACCTTGGTGGTCGGCACGCCGTCCGCATCCATCACCGCCTCGCGGAGATAGATGTTCTGGATCGGGAACTGGTTGCTGTTCATCGCCAGCGACCCGCGGGTCGTGGGGATGCCGCCCTTTGCGAGCACGGCGCGCATGGCGGCCGAATCCGAACTGCCGGCCTTGCCCGCCGCATAGTCGATCGCCATCATCGTGTCGTAGGCCTGCGCGGCGTAGAAGGACGGATATCCACCGAACTTGGCTTTGTAATCCGCAACGAACTTCTTGTTCATCGCGTTGTCCAGATCAGGTGACCAGGTCTGCGTCGAGACGACGCCAAGCGCCGTGTCCTTAAGGGCAGGCAGCGAGACACCATCAACCGTGAAGACCGTGTAGAGCTTACTGACACTGTCCATGCCGGCCTGATTCCACTGCTTGACGAAATTGATTCCCATGCCACCCGGCTGGAAGATGAAGGTCGCCTCGGGCTTGGCGGCGCGCAGTGTCGACAGTTCGGCCTGGAAATCGCTCTGGCCAAGCTGGGTGTAGACCTCGGCGACGACATCACCCTTGTAGTGGCGCTTGAAGCCGGACAGCATGTCCTTGCCGGCCTGGTAGTTCGGCGCCATCAGATATACCGACTTGATTCCGGCATCCTGCATGTATTTGCCCATACCCTCGGGGGTCTGGTCGTTCTGCCAGGACATCGACACGAAATTCTCATGGCAGCCGGAACCGGCGATCGGCGACGGGCCGGCGTTCGAGCTGATCAGAAGCGTGCCCGAACGCGTCACGGGCTTGTGGATGGCCATCATCAGGTTCGACCAGATGACGCCGGCCACGACATCGACCTTGTCGCTCTTCACCAGCCTGTTGGCCAGTTGCTTGGCAACGTCAGGCTTGCGCTGGTCATCGACAAAAATGACCTCGGCGTCCATGCCGCCAAGCTTGCCGCCGGTATGTTCCATGGCCAGATTGACCGCGTTCTGCATCTGTTTGCCGATGATACCGGCACCACCGGAAAGCGTGGTCATGTAGCCGACCTTGACCGTATCCGCCAATGCCGGCACCGCGGTGGCCAGCGACATGGCAATGGCTGTCGTCAGAATTCTTTTCATTGTTCCCTCCCAAGAAATCAGGCGGTCTGATGCCGCTCCAATTCATTAATCGCAAAAGGCTAACACAGGCTTTCGATCAGTCAAATCCGCCGTTGTCACGGCCGTCAGACAAATCATCGCGGGGCAGATGCCGCAATCACACAAATCCGCACTCATTCGCGCTCTTCGTAATAGCCAAGCTTCTCCTGCAGCGGCCGGTCGTGAATGCGCACAAGAAAGGCCTCTTCGTCCGCCTCATGACTGAGGCTGGCGAAGACGGGCGCGCTGAAGGTGTCCTTGGGGCCCCATTCGACTGTCTGACCGTCGATCGTCGTGCGGCCACGCCCGCGGACAACGTGAAATGCCGACGAACAGGACCGGCGCGGCGGCGTTGTCGTCATGCCGGCCGCGAGCATCATCGCGGTGAACCCCATTGTCGGCAGGACGTCCGCGCCGGTTTCCGGATTCACGTAATCCAGCTCCGGCATCGCGCCGTCACCGTGATCCGCCATCGCGCGGAGCGCGGCCTCGGTGCGATCCCACGGATAGCGCATCATCGGATAACGCCTGGCCCGATGCGCCTGGCGCGAAGGCGCAAGACCGGCGGAACGATATTCGACCTCGCTGGCGTCGGGGCGGTTGCGGCGCGCCTGAAGGTCGCCCTCGCGCGCATAGGATCCCTCAAGATAGACGAAAAGCGGCAGGTCCAGCGCATCCAGCCAGACAACAGGGTCCTGCCCCTCATGCCCGTGGTCATGCCATTCACCCCCAGGGGTCAGCACCAGGTCGCCTTCGCACATCGGCAGTTTCTCGCCGTCAACGACGGTGAAGGCACCCTCGCCCTCAACGATGATCCGGACGGCGGACGGCGTATGGACATGCGCCGGCGCCGTCTCGCCGGGAAGAAGGAGCTGCATCCCGAGATAGATGGAGGCGGTCGCCTGCATCGCCCCAGGCCCCCGGCCAGGATCACAGAGGACGAGCACCCGGCGCTCTGCCTTTTCTACAGGGGTCAGCTCGCCGGCCTCGATAAGAAGCGGCCGCACGCTGCCATAGGTCCAGTGGCCGGGTTTCGTCAGCGGCTGCGGCGCGTCATGCGGCAGCACGTTGCGCATCATCGGCCAGAGCGGCGCCACGCCGGCCTTAGAAAGCGCGTCGCGATAGGCCTCCGGCAATTCCTCCAATGTCCCAAGCTGCTGTGACATGCGTTATCTCCCTGCTATCCGACAATCACGTCAGTCGGTCTGTTGATCCGGCTCTGCGCCCAGCGCCTGCCGGTCGATCTTGCCGGTGCCGGTCTTCGGCAGCTCGGCGACGTATTCGACGAGCCGCGGATATTTGAACGGCATCAGCGCGCTTCGGACATAATCCTGAAGTTCGCGTGTCTTCGCCGCGTCACCGACACCACCCTGCCGCAACACCACGACCGCGCGCAGCGTCATCCTCTGATCGGCGAGCTGGTGGGCAAGCACCGCGCATTCCGTCACATCCTCATGCTCGTTCAGACAGCGTTCGATTT
>WTIL01000088.1:0-3020 GCA_011522725.1 Rhodospirillaceae bacterium | reverse complement strand
TAGAAATAGCCGTCCCGCTCGACAAAGCGATCACCCGTGTAGATCCATCCGCCCCGCATGGTTTCCGCCGTCTTGTCGGGGCGCCGCCAGTAACAGGGGGTCGAGGAATCACCGCGAACAAGCATCACGCCTTCCTCGCCCGGCGCCGCCTCGGTGCCGTCTGGGCGTTCAAGCCTGATATCATACCCCGCCACCGCCGCGCCGGCAGCGCCGATCCGGTGGTCGTCGGGCGTGTTGGAGAGGTAGATGTGGAGCATTTCGGTCGAGCCGAGCCCTTCGGTCGGGCCATGGCCGGCAATCGCCTTCCAGGATTCGTAGATATCCTTGCTCAGCGTCTCGGCCGCCGAGACTGAAAGGCGGATCGACGACAGGTCGCTGACGGCTGCCTCGGGCGCATTGCACAGCGCTGTGTACAGCGTGGGAAGGCCAAAAAAGATGGTCGGCCGCCAGGTGCTGATGGCCTCGAAAATGGCTGCTGGGTTCGGGCGACCGGGAAGCAGCACCGTCGTCCCGCCAACCGAAAAGGGGAACGTCAACGCGTTACCGAAACCATAGGCGAAGAAGATTTTCGGTATCGAAAGGCACACGTCTTCCGTCCTGACGCCAAGCACATGGTGGCCATAGGAATGCTGCGTGTAGGCCATGTCGTGATGAAGATGGACGATGCCCTTCGGCCTTCCCGTCGTTCCCGAAGAATACATCCAGAATGCCATGTCCCCGGCGCTTGTGTCGGCACAGTCGAGATCGGTCGGCAAGCCCTGAAGAAATTCTTCGGCCCTGATCTGGTCCGGTGCGTCAGCCCCGCCATTCACGATGACGATCTTCTCCACCCCGCTCGCCGCCACGATGTCGTCGGGAAAAGCACCGCGCAGGTCAGCCTCGCAGAGAACGAGTCTCGCCTCGGTGTCGGCCAGAAAATATGCCAGCGTCTCAGCATTTGTCTGGGTGTTCAGCAGGACCGGCACCAGCCCGGCGCGCACCGCGCCGAAAAAAGCGGCCGGATAGGCTGGCGTATCGTCCAGAAAGAAGGGAATGCGGTCCCCGCGGCGTAGCCCGAACCGCAGGAAGGCATTGCCCCATTGTGCCGCCGCCGCGACAAGCTGGGCATAGGTAAGGCTTCCTGCCGGCCCGGTCACCGCAAGCTTGTCCGGATTGCGCTCAAGATTGTCCCAGAGAATCGCCGAACAATTGGCATGATCCGCACGCAAAAATCCAATGGCCGCGGAGGTTTCGGTCACTTCATCCACCGGATCGGCGGTGGAGGCGAGGACAGCCGCATCATATTCAGCCATGAAACCCGGGGCCACGCGTCGGGCGCGGGCTGCATCCATCCGGCCGGACCGCGTCAGATACCCATAGGCGAAATCCAGCGGCGCCGATTTCATATGCGCGCCGAAATCGTCATACCAGCGTGCCGAGGTGTTGGCAGCGTCGATGATCTTGCGCGCTATCGGTTGCCGTGCCGACTGATATGCTTCAAGAGCTGCCGGAATCTCGTCATGCTCGCCAAGCGCGCGCACCAGGGCAATGGCGTCCTCCATGGCAAGACGCGTGCCGGATCCGATCGAAAAATGCGAGCTGTGGGCCGCATCCCCGATCAGCACGCGGTTCCCGTACACCCAGTTTTCGCACCAGAGACGCGGGAAGACGCGCCATTCAGACCGGTTGGTGATCAGCCGCGCCCCATCCAGAACCTTTTCGAACAGAACTTCACAGCGGGCGGCGCTCTGCGCTTCGGTCATGCTGTCGAACCCATGCGCCCGCCATGTATCGGGCGCACATTCGACGATGAAGGTGCTTCGGTCGGCGGCGTAGCGGTAATGATGCGCGTTCATCGGACCGTGATCGGTTTCGATGAAGGTCTGGGTCAGCATGTCGAAAGAACGGTCGGTGCCGAACCAGGCGAAGTGGTTGGTGAAATGCGTCGAGGTGATGCCAAAGGCTGTTTCATCCTGCCGGCGCACAAGCGAATTCAGGCCGTCGGCTCCCACCACCAGATCGGCATCAAGCCCGTCGGGGTCGGACACCTCCTTCCCATGCTCAATGCACACGCCAAGATCGGCGGCACGCGCCTCGAGAATCTCGAGCAGCTGGAGCCTGCCGATGGCACTGAACCCGACGCCATCAAGCGTCACCTGCCCTGCCGGCAGGTTCAGCTTCATGTTCCGCCAGGATTCCAGGTGTGGGGTGAGAAGACGGTGTGTCTCGGGGTCGTCAACAGCCAGGAAGTCCAGCGCCTGATCAGAGAAAACAACACCGAAACCGAACGTCGCGCCGCGCGCGTTCCGCTCGATCACGCGCACCTCGGCCCTAGGAAGGTGCCGGCGCGCCAGAATCGCCGTGTACAACCCGCCGGGGCCGGCGCCGATAATGTCGATCCGAGGCGCGCGCATTGCTTCGCTCACCCTTCAGGCACCTTGCCGCTTCAGTCGGAACCGCTGGATCTTGCCGGTCTCGGTCTTGGGAAGGGTGTCGGCGAACTTTATGGATCGCGGATATTTGTGCGGCGCGATGGTGGCCTTGACGTGGTCCTGAAGGGCTTTGGCAAGGCCCTCACCGGCTTCATTGCCGTCGCGCAACACAACATGAGCCTCGACAATGGCGCCACGTTCCTCATCCGGAACGCCAATCACCGCACATTCGGCAACGGCATCATGCGACAACAGCGCCGCCTCCACTTCGGGCCCGGCGATATTGTAGCCCGACGAAATGATCATATCGTCGTTGCGCGCGGCAAAGTGGAAATATCCGGCCTCGTCGCGCACGAAACTGTCGCCGGTGATGTTCCATCCGTCCTTCACATATTCGCCCTGCCGCTCGCTCCTGAGGTATCGGCAACCGGTCGGGCCGCGAACGGCAAGCCGTCCGACTTCACCGGCACCAAGATCGGACCCGTCAGGGCCGATGACCTTCGCCTCATAGCCGGATACCGGCCGGCCGGTGCTGGACGGCGCGTGGTCGTCGAACCGGTTGGTGATGAAGATATGAAGCAGTTCCGTCGCCCCGATCCCGTCAAGCAT
>WTIL01000054.1 GCA_011522725.1 Rhodospirillaceae bacterium | reverse complement strand
TCTCCAAACTGCCGTTTAACCCTGAGCTCCTGCTGGATCATCAGTTTTTCGGCGAATTGCATATGTTCCAGCATAACGTCCCTCGCCATCTGACCATTTCCGGCTCTCAGCGCTTTCAACACTCTCAATTGATACTCTCTTCCCTTTGACCACAGCTCACGGTTCGCCGGCTCAAACAGGCGTCTGCTGGTGGTGACCTCCGACAATGTATCGGCCATGAATCTGATTATGAAACCCAGAAGCTGGTTTTCGGACTGTTCGGCAAGCTTGGCATGAAAGGTGAGCGCAATCTCATGATGACGACGGTCTTCCTCCGCATCACCGGGTGGCTCCGCATATTGGTCTGTTATGGACTTCAGTTCATCCAGCACGTCATCAGAAAGCTTGCCAGCAAGAGAGTAGACCAAATCAGGCTCAAGCTGCTTCCTGAGCTGGTAGATGTCCTGGATTGTGAGATCCCGAAAGTAAAAATAGTTGGCAAGGAGGGCTCTCGTCCTGGCTTCGGACACCTCATGTACGAAGCTGCCGCCACCGGGACCCGTGCGTGTCTTCAGCAGACCTTGGGCTTCAAGGATCCGCATCGACTCCCGGATCGTCCCCTTCGAATGGCCATAGCGCTCCATGAGTTCGGCTTCAGATGGAAGTTTGTCACCCGGACGCATGCCCTCAGCAACAACCCAATGCTTGATCGCCTCCGCCACACGCAGAGGCTTGCTGGCACGTGAGCCATCGTTCTTTTCAATCTTCATCTGCAAAGTGGCAGGCGACATGGGCTCCGGCCTTTCCTTTGTGAAGCACAGGGTTCAGGTTCATACAAATGTCACCAGAATTTGGACAGCGTGCGCGGAAAGCGCACCCTTGCGGCGGGTTGAGAGGATCGGGAAGTTCGCCTTGAGTTTCGGCAAATATACCATCTCCCCTGCGCGGTACGGTGCTTGCCAGCAGATTTGTATAGGGATGCCGCGCGCGCGCAAAGATAGAATTTGCCGCCGCCACCTCAACAACTTCGCCAAAATACATTACCGCCACCCGGTCGCAGAACGCCTCAACGACGGCAAGATCGTGAGAAATGAAGATATAGGTCAGACCAAACTCCGCCCTGAGGTCAGCAAGCAATGCCAGAATCTGTGCCTGGATAGACACATCCAGCGCAGAGACCGGTTCATCAAGAACAATGATTTCCGGGCGTGCCAGCAGGGCTCTTGCAATACTGATGCGCTGGGCTTGCCCACCGGAAAATTCGTGCGGAAAGCGCGAAAGCGCTTCAGTTGGCAATTTTACCGCGTCAAGTATTCCGGCCAGTTCAGCCTCAGCCGCGCGAGCGTCAAGGCCTCTTAGCGTTTTCAGTGGGGTCATCAGGATCTGGCGAACCGTTTTCCGAGGATTGAGACTGCCCGCCGGGTCCTGGAACACATACTGGATTATCCTGTTACGCTCCTGCGCTGACATCGTCTTGGCATCCCGTCCCCCCAATAGGATGCCGCCACTGTCGGGGGCGTGAAGGCCGACCAGCATGCGCGCCAAGGTGGATTTTCCGCATCCCGATTCACCGATTATCCCAAACGCTTCGCCACGCGAGATATCTACCGACACATCTTTGACCGCGTGCAGCCTCTTCCTTGGCGCCAAAAGTGATCGTCTTGCCTGCGCAAAACTCTTTGTCAGCGCCTCTACCTTGACGACCGGTTCAACCATTTGCCGCCTCCCACTTCACGCAACGGACCTCGCGGGATGCAGAGCCGCGCAATTCTACCGCAGAGGCAGAACAGATGTCCGTGGCCATTTCACAACGCGCCGCAAAAGCGCAGCCTGCGGGAAGATCATCGGGGCGCGGCAAGCCGCCATCAATGGGCTTTGGCAGCCCGCCGCCGGCACCGATCTGCGGCGAACTTGCAAGCAACGCCCGGGTATAGGGATGCGCCGGCTGCTCGAGCACATCGCGGCTCGGCCCGCACTCGACAATTTGACCAGCATACATCACGGCGATGCGGTCGCTGATCTGAGACACAACATTCAGATCGTGCGAAATGAATATCAGCCCGACACCCTTTTGTCGCCGCAAGTCGTCCAGTATGCGCAGAACCTGTGCTTGCACGGTGACGTCAAGCGCCGTTGTCGGCTCATCCGCAATGATGATATCGGGATCATTTGCCAATGCCATCGCTATGCCGATCCGCTGCCGCATGCCGCCAGAGAGCGCATGCGGATAGGACATCATTATGTGTTCCGGATTGGCGATGCGGACATCTTCCAGAAGGGAAATTGCCCTGCGCCTGAGAACAGGCTTTGTCAGACGCGGATCGTGGGTCACCATCGCCTCGGCCAGCTGCGCGCCGACAGTAAGCAGCGGATGCAGCGTGCTCAGCGGGTCCTGAAAAATATAGGCGATCCTGCGGCCCCTCAAATCCCGCAACACGTCAAACGGTTCGGAAAAAAGGTCTCTCCCCCGGAAACCGACGGTGCCAGACGTGATCACGGCGGGCGGCGACGCCACCAGCCCGGTAATCGAGAGCGCGGTCACAGACTTGCCGGACCCGCTCTCCCCGACAATGGCAAGGCATTCACCACCGTTTAGACTGAATGAGACATCCCGGACGGCGCGAAGCGGGTTTTTGTCAACCCGGAACTCGGTGGACAGGCCTGCAACATCGAGGGTGGACTGTGTATCCACTGGTGCAGGTTGACCAGTCCGCAGGACTTGTGTGACCGGACTCGACCTTTGCAGCGTGCCTTTGGCAAGGCGTGGGTCGAGCGCATCGCGCACCCCGTCACCAAGAAGGTTTATGCCCATGACGATAACAAAGATCATAAGCCCCGGAATGACCGAGGTGTGCGGGTTTGTGATCAGCGCTGCCCGACCCTCGCCCAGCATGGATCCGAGGTCTGATTGCGGCGGTTGCGATCCAAGGCCCAGGAAGGACAAGCCGGCGGTCTCGAGGATCATCCAGCCGACAGTTGTCGAGAAAGCAACGATGATGACTGACCAGAGGTTTGGCACCACCTCGAAAAGCAGCAGCGAAATGCTGCCCCGGCCGGACAGGCGCGCCGCTGCGATATAGTCTGAGCGCGCTATGACCAGCGTCACTCCTCGCACATTTCGCGCAAAAAAGGGGATGTTGACAATGGCGACGGCGATCAGCGCATTCATAAGACCCGGGCCAAGCACCGCAACAATGGCCAGCGCCAGGAGGATATAGGGAAAGGCCATCAGAACATCCACCGACCGCATGAGCAGGTCGTCGAGCTTTCCTCCGAAAAATCCCGCGAGAATGCCAATTAACGAGCCGATGAGCGCTGCGATGAGCGCTGCTGTCAGCCCGACCGCAAGGCTGAGCCGTGTTCCCCAAAGAAGCCGCGAAAGGATGTCACGCCCGAGATGATCGGCGCCAAGAACGAACCCGTCCTCGAATGGCAGGGAGAAGCGGTCTGCCGTGCTGATGACATTGGGATCCGGCAGCCCTAGAAAGGGCGTCACAAGACACAGCCCTGTGACCATCAGAAGCAGGCCGGCCCCAAAACCCGCCAGCCGGTTACGAAGAATGCGCTTCGCAAAACGCACCATCATCTGCCAAGCCTCGGATCAAGCCAAAGCTGGGCCAGGTCGACAATGATATTGAACAGGACATAGCACGCCGCCACAAACAGAACACCGCCCTGAACAAGCATGATGTCGCGTGTCAGGATGGCGTCCACGAGCATCCGGCCTATGCCGGGCCACTGGAATACGATTTCAATGTAGACTGCGCCGGATAGAACAAATCCTGCCTGAAGGCCAAGCACCGGAAGAATCGACACGATGGCATAACGCAGCGCATGCCTTGTGATGACCCGGCGTTCGCGAACACCCTTCGCGCGCGCCGTCCTGATGAAGTCGAGACGAAGAACCTCCAGCATCGCCGAGCGGGACATTCTCGCGACAACACCTGTTGCAACCACCGCCAGCGCTGTCGCCGGCATGACGAGATGGTGCAGCAGATCCGGAAGATCACCACCGCCGTATAGGGCGTACATGCCAGATGCAGGCACCCAGCGCAGGTTCACCGCGAAATACAGGATCATCATCATGCCGAGAAAAAATGACGGAACCGAGATCCCGACAAGGACCGAGAAGGTTATCAGCTTGTCGGCAAGGCCGTACTGGCGGGTCGCCGAGATGACCCCGGCGAGGATGCCGAGGACCGAGCACATGACAAAGGCAAGCCCGGACAAAATCAATGTCGCATTGAAGCGCTCGAGTATCTCGTCGATGACGGGCCGGTTCAAAGAGAAGGATCGACCAAGATCGCCCTGAAGAAGATTGCCGAGCCAGATGAAATAGCGCTGGACCAGCGGACGGTCCAGGCCAAGTTGAGCGTTCAGGCGCGCGACATTTTCAGGGGTCGCGTACGACCCGAGTATGGCTGTTGCCGGGTCGCCGGGGATCAGGGAAAGAATGACAAAAACAATAATGGTGATCCCAATCAGAACTGGGACCGACGCTGCTGCCCGGAAAAGGATATAGCGTCCCATGAAAAAGTGACCACGCCGCGGTAAGTGTGCTGGCCATCACAGTAATGGCCAGCACTATGTTTGTTTAGTTCTTCTTTACATCCTTCAGAAGAAGGAAGAAGGACGGCTGCAGCGAGAAGTTCGCCACCTTGTCACTGGTTACGGCATTCTGCTTCCAGTTGGCGACGAAGACCCATGGAGCGTCATCCTGAACGATGGTCTGCATTTCCTTGTACAGACGCGCCCGCTCGGCCTGATCTGTAGAGGACCGTGCAGCCTCGAGAAGCTCGTCCACCTTCGGGTTAGAGTAATATCCCGAATTGAAACCGCCTTTGTCCGGCCATGCGCCGGTTCGCAGCGCCAGATACGGAAGCGTGTCCGGATCATTCGTCATCCAGGCCATTTCTGCCATGTCGGCCTTGCCTTCGAGACCAGGGTTGACCTCGCCGAGAAAGGCATTCCACTCGAAGGTCTTGATCTCGACATCAAAACCGACCGCAGCGAGATCTGCCTGGATGGCCGTGCCCATTGCCACCGGATCCAGCATTCCCGATCCGCCCTGCGTGACATAGAAGGTCAGCTTGGCGTTTGAAATGCCGGCCTCTTTAAGCAGCGACTTGGCTTTCGCCGGATCATAGGGATACGGATCGAGAGCCTCGTTATATGCCCAAGCGAAGGCAGGAGGCGTGGGGCCGGCGGCGATGGCTGCCGTACCCTCGAGAACATCTTCGACAATCGCTTTCTTGTTGATGGCATAGTTCGCCGCCTGGCGAGCCAGCTTGTTCGCAAAAGGCCCTTCCTTGGCGTTCAGGATAAGGAACCACACATGAGGTCCAGCCTGCTCGACCACCGAAAAATCACTGCCTGTGAACTTCGAAAGCGAGACCGGCGGAACCTCGACCATCATGTCGATACCACCCGACAGCATTTCGGCAACGCGTGTGTTGCCGTCGGTAATCGGGCGGAAGACAATGGCCTCGCTGCCGGCCTTGCCATCCCAATAGCTGTCGTTGCGCGAAACGACAACCGCTTCGTTGGCACGCCAGGTGTCAAATTTGAACGCACCTGATCCAACAGGATTACGACCAAACTCCTTGCCGCTTTTCTTGATTCCGGCCGGCGAGGCGATCAGCCCCGTCGGATAAGCCAGATTGGAGAGAAAAGGTGCATATGGCGCATTCAACGTGAACTCAACGGTGCTGCTATCGACCACCTTTACGCCCTCGATCGCAGAGAAGAAGAAGCTGAGCGGGAACGGGCCGGTGTCATGGTAGGGATGGTTTTCGTCAAGCATACGGTCAAAATTGAATTTGACCGCATCTGCATCCACCGCGGTTCCGTCATGGAACGTGACGCCGGATCGCAGCGTGAAGGTGTAGACCGTGCCGTCTGCGCTGATGTCCCAGCTTTTCGCCAGCGCCGGCTCAACCTCGAGGGTGCCGTCCTTGTAGCGGACCAACCCGTCATACATGTTCATCAGAATTCTAAAGTCATTCACCGCCGTTACCGTAGCCGGATCAAGAGATTTCGGCTCGGCAATCTGGCCCACCACAAGCACGTTGTCCGGCGTGCTTGCCGTTGCCAGCCCGGTTGTAAAGCCCAGGGACAGTGCGAACGCAACGGCCGCGATTACGGCGCGGCCAGCCGTTCTTATGATGGTCATTTCTCGACCTCCCTCAAGTGAAGTTGCATCGCTATATTTATCATGATAAATATTGATCATGATAAATGGGCAAATCAAGCTAAAAATGCGCGTCTTGAAAGTGTCTTCAAAAACTTCTATTGGCCTGCCATGACCTTTTCGCTTCTTACATTGGACCGATCCACCGGGCAGCTCGGCGGCGTTTCCGCGACCGGCAACCTTTGCGTGGGCGGGTGGGTATTGCGCGGCGACGCCCAGTGCGGGCTGTCTGCATCACAAGGAGCAGAGCCCAGCGTGTTATGGGGCGAGGACGTTCTTGCCGGCATGAAGGCAGGAGGGAACGCTTCCGAAGCGGTAAGCGAAGTGACAACGGCAGATCCGCGGCGCGAGTGGCGGCAGCTGGCGGCGCTGGACAGGAATGGCGGCGGCGGCGTCTTTAGCGGTCGCCAGAATGGCGCTTTGGTCCAGCATCTCGTTGAAGATGACCTTGTTGTTGCAGGCAACATTCTGGCGAATGACCGGGTTCTGACTCAAATGATGGACGGGTTCCACAATGGTCGCGGCGACCTCGCCGACAGGCTGCTGGCGGCACTCAGAAGCGGCGCAAAGGCGGGCGGCGACAGCCGCGGCCTGATGTCGGCCGCCATGCTGATCGTGGCGCAGGACAGGCCAACCCTGACCTTGCGCGTGGACTATGATGAAAAACCTGTTGATAAGCTGGAGTCGCTTCTGGCCCTTACGCGCGACCCTGCTTACAGCCAGTGGCTCGATGTTCTGCCCACAATCGACCGGCCACATGGGGTTGGCGCGAGCAAAAAGTCCGCCTGACCGGATATGACCGAGCGGATATCAGACCTGCTGGCCGATATATCACGCCATACTGCGCCCGGGGCGGGTGTCAGCCGGCTTCCCTTCACGCAGGAGCATCGTGCCGCGCTCGACACCATTCGCGGCTGGATGGAAAAAGCCGGCCTGACCGTAACTGTCGATGCCGCAGGCACGATGATCGGAAGGCGCGAGGGGCCACCGGGCGCGCCGGTGCTGCTGTTTGGATCGCACCAGGACTCCGTCAGAAACGGTGGCATGTTTGATGGAATCATGGGCGTGCTTTTGCCGGTGCTGGCTTTAGGTGAGTTGCGCGACATGGCTCTTCCCTTTTCGGTCGAGGTCCTTGCCTTTGCAGACGAGGAAGGGGTCCGTTTTCCCACAGCCTTGATCGGACCACGTTCACTTGCCGGGAATTTTGATCCGGCGAGCCTCGAGCTTCGCGACGCAAACGGCATCTCGATCCGGCAGGCCATGACAGACTTCGGCCTAGATCCTGACGCCATCCCCCAGCTTGACAGACGAAATCGTGCGATTATCGGCTATGTGGAAACGCATATTGAACAGGGGCCAGTCCTTGAGGCTGATGACCATCCGGTTGGCCTCGTTACATCCATTTGCGGCATTGAGCGTCACCGGCTGACATTGTGTGGCGAGCCCGGCCATGCCGGCACGGTACCAATGGCGCTTCGCGCCGACGCCCTTGCCGGCGCCGCGGAAATGATCGTTGCGATTGAACGCCATGCTCGGGACACCGAAGGGCTTATCGCCACGGTTGGACAGATCGCCGTGGGCCCGAACGCGGTAAATGTCATCCCCGGCAATGTTGAATTTTCGCTGGAAGTGCGGTCTCCCGCTGATGAACTTCGCCGCGAATCCGCTGTCCGCATCATCAGGACATGCGCCGAAATCGCGAAAGACCGCAGCCTGGAACTAACAAGCGATTTCACTTACGAGCAGGGCGCGCAGCCCTGCGACGGGAAACTGCTGGCGGAACTTGAGGCCGCCACGCAAGCTGTGCATGGCCAGGTGCCGTCCCTGCCCTCTGGCGCCACTCACGACGCCTCGGCGATGTCCGAACTATGTCCGATGGCTATGCTTTTCGTGCGTTGCCGCGACGGCGCGAGCCACCTTCCGGAGGAATTTGCCTCTGAGGCTGACATGGAAGTGGCCCGCCGGACGCTTTCACAGCTCGTGCGCAACCTCGCTGACAAATATGGTTGAT
>WTIL01000053.1:15509-31302 GCA_011522725.1 Rhodospirillaceae bacterium | reverse complement strand
CTGTCCAGTGTCGAGCGGTGAAGAAATACTTCTTCGTCACCGATGCGCACGAACCCGTATCCCTTGCGTTCATTGTACCAGACCAGCTTGCCTTCACTGACCTCTACGTTACCGTCTGCTTCCTGCTTCATTTTCATCATCCTGCGCGCCGGCACACCATGGGGCGCAACGGCACAAAATTGCTGGTCACCCGATCAATAGAAGCAGGATGATGATGAGATTTAAGGCGCAGGAAAAAGGCGAAAAACGCGCAATAACGTGCACGTGAAACGCTGGTAACGGACTGGAAATAATTCAGACGGCGGCGAGCGCGGCCCGGCTTGCCGTGATGGCCTCGTCAATGGCGGCGCGCCATGAGGCGATGTCCCCCGCGTCATGTGCCGCCTTGGGGAAGATCAGGCCGCGGGTGCTGTTGATCAGCCCGTTCTGCCAGCCATCACCGTCGCGGGTCAGCCCGGCCAGCGCGTCTGCGGCAGCGCCGCCCTGCGCGCCGAAGCCCGGCACCAGGAAGGGTGCGGATGGCAGGATGGCGCGAAGGGCCCGTGCCTCATCCGGCCATGTGGCCCCGGCGACGATGCCAAGCGACGAGTGACCCTCGTTGTCACAACGCGCCGTGGCAAGCGGGGCGAGCTGTTCGGCGAGCCGGTGGAACAGCGGCTTGCCGCCGACATCGAGATCCTGCAGGTCGCCGGCGCCCGGATTGCTGGTGCGGGTCAGGACAAACAGTCCGGCCCCGACGGCATCGGCGCGGGCCAGCAGCGGCTCCAGCGTGTCGAGCCCGAGAAAGGCGTTGACCGTCAGCGCATCCGACGGGAACGGCGCGTCATGCCCGATCCAGGCCTCGGCATAGGCGGCGTTGGTGCTGCCGATGTCGTTGCGCTTGGCGTCCATGATCACCAGCATGCCGGCATCGACGGCGCTACGGCCGAGCTCGGCAAGCACGCGCATGCCGTCAGGCCCTTGCGCCTCGAAGAAAGCGGCCTGCGGCTTGATCGCGGCGACCCGTCCCTTCGCAGCCGCAAGGCAGGCCATGGTAAAATCCGAAATGGCGCGGATCGTGTCGGGATGGCCCGGCTCCGTGCTGTTGCCGAACAATGCCGGCACCATGCCCGGATGCGGATCGATGCCCATGCAGAGCGGCGTGCCGCTGCTGCGGATGGCGGCGGCGAGGCGGGTTCCGAAAGATGCGCCGGCCATGCGGGTCACCGGCTCAGACCAGCCCGACCGCGGCGCGGTAGGTTTCGAGAAGCTCGTCCTGCTCCTGAAGCAGCTCACGGTCCATGGCCCGCATCTTGACGAGCTGGCGCATGATCTTCGGCTCGAAACCCGTGCCCTTGGCTTCGCTGTAGACATCACGGATGTCGGCCATCAGCGCGCGCTTCTCTTCTTCCAGCCGCTCGATGCGCTCGATGAACTGGGTGAGCTGGTCGGCGCCTGCGCCGCTTCCCGGGATCAGGGTCATGAGGTCTGTCTCCGTTGCCGGCTGTCATGCCGGCCTGTTGTTATGTGTTCTGACGAGGTCAGCTGTGGGAGTGGCTTTTCTCGTAGGCGGCGCGTTGTTCGGCCGTCGCCTCGGTCTGGTATTTGGCCTTCCATTCGGCATAGTCCATGCCATAGACAATCTCGCGTGCGGCGGCGTCATCCATCTCCACACCCTTGTCCGCGGCCTCTTCCCGGTACCACCGGGACAGGCAGTTCCGGCAGAAACCCGCCAGGTTCATCATATCGATGTTCTGGACGTCGTTGCGCCCGCGAAGGTGGCTGACAAGGCGCCGGAAAGCGGCTGCCTCGAGTTCGGTTCTGGTGCTGTCATCCATGGTTTTGATCCGCCTCTTTGGGTGAGAAGAAAGGGTGGCGACGGGTCGAGACCGTGCCTTTGAAACCGAGCCGGACTGTATCCAACAAGCCGGAGTTTCGCAACCGCGATGCGGTGTCGCGGCGCCAGCGGGGACGGGCATAAATAAAGCAAAAGTAAAAATTTTGATGTGGCTAAATTTGTTGATCCTCTTTATAGCATAGTGACGTTGCAGAAAGGCTGTTCATGACAACCAGCAAGCCAGCCGCCTCGGTTTCCGACAGCGCGGCCAAATTCGACCGGATCCGTCGGGCCCACCAGTCAGAGGTGGCCGAGGATTATGTCGAGATGATCTCCGATCTGATCGAGGAAACGGGCGAGGCGCGGACGGTCGATCTGGCGGCGAGATTCGGCGTGACGAGCCCGACGGTGAATGCCATCGTCCGCAGGCTGCAGCGCGAAAATCTCGTCGAGACGCGGCCCTACAGGTCGATTTTCCTGACCGAAGCCGGAAAGGCGCTTGCCGAATCAAGCCGGGCCCGGCACCAGATTGTCCGGGATTTTCTCGTAACCATTGGCGTGCCGGAAACCATCGCCGAGGAAGATGCCGAAGGTGTTGAGCATCATGTGAGCGAGGAAACGCTTGCGGTGTTCGCGCAGATCACGGCTGCCGGGAAGATCTAGCCAGAATCCGGCCCCGGGCCCTTACTCGCCTTCCACACCCTTGTGAATGTAGAGGTCCCGCGACCGGTTCCGGCTGATCGCGGTGCTGGACAGCGGCGGCGTGCCTGCCTGCCAGTCGACACCGGTCATCTCTGGCGGCGCCTTGCGTCCGTCAAGCGCCACGATACGGCGCCCGGCGACCGGCTGCCATGCCAGGTTCTGCTCGAAATGGTTGGTCGGGCGGCCGTCGGCATCGATCACCAGCACGGTGACAGGCTTGCCGCCAATTCTCCGGTCGTGGAAGTGCCATGACAGCAATGATGCTGTGGCCCGGCGGTCGGCGATCACGGTCGCCGCCCCGTGCGCCTCCAGCGCCGCGCCGGTGTCCGCAGCCAGAGCCTGCCAGCCGCGAAGCCGGCGGAACGGGTCTGAGTCTGGCGTGACCGGGCCGAGGCTTCCCGCCGTCGTGACGGCCAGGAGCAGGGCGCAGAGCCCCAGATTGATCCCGATGGCAAGCCTGCCGATGACGGGCCGTGCCTGTGCCATCCATCTTGCCAGCCACAGCACCAGCGCCGGCATAGCGGTCAGTCCCCAGTTCGCATTTGCCTCGCTGAGAAAGGCCTGGACCATGATGACGAGGATGACCGGTGCCGACAGGCAAAGCAGCAGCAGCCCGGCATCATCGCCGCGCCGCGTCCTCAGGATGCCGAACATCAACGCAAAGACAACCGGTCCGGCGGTCGCGAACTGCGCGGCAAGAAAACCGATGCTGCCGGCAAGGCTGTAGCTCCGCAGGTCGAGATTCGCGTTGTCGCCGAGATGGCGGACGGTCGTCAGCTCATTGGCGAGATTCCACAGGATGTTGGGACTGGCAACGGCGACCATACCGAGCGCGAACAGCCCCAGTCCGCGCCAGCCAATGACCTTTTGTCTTTCCGTGTCGCGGGACAGGACGCTTGTGGCCAGTACAAACAGGGCCAGCCCGGCCAGCCCGTATATGGCGGCGTATTTCGCCAGCATCGCCGCGCCGAACGCGCCGCCGGCAAGCAGCATGCCGCGGCGTTCCCGCAGCCGTCCTGTCAGCACCCCGACCAGCGCCAGCACTCCGGCCGACCAGCACAGCAGCAGCGGCGTGTCGGTCGAGATCACGAAACTTCCCAGCGCGATGCTTGGCAGCGTCATCCAGATCATTGCGGCAATCCGCCCGGCGGCGGGCCCGGCAAGCCAGTCGGCGGCACGCCACAGCACCAGTGATGTTGCCAGATGCAGCCATGGTGCCGGCAACCGCACGGCCCATTCATGATGCCCGAACAGACTATGAGACAGCCCGATGATCCAGCTTGTCAGCGGCGGCTTGGTGTAATAGCCGAAATCGAACCCGGTGCTCCAGAGCCAGTATTGCGCCTCGTCGACGCCAAGTTCGAGAGGGCTGAAGACAAGCGACGCGGTGCGAAGGGCGGCAAAGGCGACGAGGCCAAGCAGCAGCGCACGGTCGGCACCGGTCCAGCCGCCGCCGCCCGTGCCGTTGCCGCGCGGGTAATCAGATGTGGCGCTGGCCGCCGCCATTGGCTATCCTCGTGTAATCGCCGCGCGGAGCGCGAAACGCTGGAACTATATCCCGGCGCGGATGAGAATGAAACCGATGGTCATGGCTAACACCGACGCAGAATTCGAGGCTGCCGATCAGGCGGTATGGACGGAAATGGCCCGTCGCATCCTGAAGGGTGCGGCGCCGGACAGTCTCGACCGGACCGACGAGGACGGGCTTGTGACCCGCGCTCTCTATCCGGTCGATGCGCCGGATGCGCGCGCCGCGACCGCGCATCTCCTGCCGGCATTTCCGCACCGCCGCCTTGTCGAGGGATGGCAGGTGTGCCAGCCGGTTGGCTCGGATGCCGCAAATGCCGATATTCACGAGGCGCTTGGCAGCGGCGCGACGGCGCTCTTGCTGCAGTCCGGCGCACCGGCGGAGATCGGTCAGCTTCTGGATGACGTCGTGCTGACGGCGGTCGGCCTCGGCCTCGAGGGCGAGGCGGCGACTCCGGCGCATTATCGCACCATCATCGAACGCGCCAACGCGCAGGGTGAGGCCGCCGACAGGCTTGATCTCGATGCCGGGCTGGATGTGCTGACGCAGGCTGATGAGGGCCTGGCGCTTCATGCGGCCGCTCCGGCGGGACATCGCCTGTTCCGGATCGACGGCTGGGCGCAGCATAATCTCGGCCTGACGGCGGCGCAGGAACTCGGCTATGTGCTTGCCGGTGTCGCCGAACTGTTCCGCGCTGCGGAGAGTGCCGGCATCGCCCCCGCGGATATCGCCGGGCGGGTGTCAGTGCGGCTGGCTCTGCCGGCCGACATGTTTGCCGGTATCGCAGCATGCCGTGCCATGCGCCGCCTGTGGGACGGAATTCTGCTGGCCTGCGGGATCGATCCTGTGCCTGTAAGGATTGAGGGGTTCGCCTCGCTGCGGATGATGTCGGTTCTTGATCACGAGGTGAATATGCTGCGCACCACCACCGCGCTTCTTGGCGGGGCGATCGGCGGCGCGGACGCGATGGCCGGGTTCGGCCATGACCTGCTGACGGGCGAGACGCCCGGCGCGCGCCGCACGGCGCGGCTGGCGCAGGTGCTGATGATGGCCGAATCCGAAATCGCCCGCAGCCTCGACCCGGCGGCCGGCGCGCCGTTCATTGAATCACGGACGGATGATCTGGCCGATGCCGGATGGTCGGCCTTTCAGGAGATCGAATGTGCTGGCGGCCTGACCGCCGCGATCAAGGCCGGTATGATACAGGCGCAGGCCGCCGCCGCCGCAACGGCGCGCGAGGCCAGAATGAGAGCCGGTGAGGAACTGCTTGGCGTGACATTGCAGCCCACAGGCGGAATGCCGCCCGAGATACTCGCCGCCTTCAGCGCGGTGCGCCGCCCGGCAGCCTGTGTCGAGGCGCTTCGGCGCCGCACCGCCGAATTCTCACCCCGAATTCTCATCCTCCGCGGCGCGACGGACAATGCGGTCGCCGAGGAACGCGGCATTCGCCGCTGGCTTGGCATGGCCGGGCTTCAGGCAGTTACGCTGGATGCCGGCTCCGGCAGTGCTGTCAGTGACGCGAGGCCCGATATCGTCATCGGCTGCGGTCTCGCCGCGCTGCCGGAGGGTGTGGAGGCTGGGAACTTCCGCTCGGCGGCGGCCATTCTGGATGCCGGTGACAGGATCGCCGCGCTCGAAGATCTACTGGTGCCGAAGGGAGATGCGCGATGAGCCTTCCCGATTTCACCTCCATGACGCTGCCACGGCGCGGCTCCGGTCAGTCTTCTGGCCAGTCTTCCGACAGTTCTGCAGGCCTGCCGGCGGCACGTCCGACAGCAGAGGGGATCGATATCCCGCCGCTTGCCATGCCCGACCCGGCGGCGCTTGCCGCGGTCTCGTCGGGCCTTCCGGGCATTGCCCCGTTCCTTCGCGGCCCGTATGCGACCATGTATGCAACGCGGCCCTGGACCATTCGCCAATATGCCGGCTTCTCGACGGCCGAGGAATCAAACGCCTTCTACCGTCGCAATCTGGCGGCCGGGCAGATGGGCCTGTCGGTGGCGTTCGATCTGCCGACGCACCGGGGCTATGACTCCGATGACGAGCTTGTCGCGGACGATGTCGGCATGGCCGGGGTGGCGATCGATTCCATCGCCGACATGAACATCCTGTTCCGCGACATTCCGCTGGACCGCATGTCCGTCTCCATGACGATGAATGGCGCGGTCATGCCGGTGCTGGCGCTGTTCATCACCGCTGCCGAGGAGCAGGGCGTTGCGCCGTCCGCCCTGGCAGGCACCATCCAGAACGATGTTCTGAAGGAATTCATGGTGCGCAACACCTATATCTATCCGCCGACACCCTCGATGCGGATTATCTCGGATATCTTTGCCTATTGCGCGGCCGAGATGCCGAAGTTCAATTTCATTTCGGTGTCCGGCTATCATATGCAGGAGGCCGGCGCGTCGAACGACCTGGAACTGGCCTATACGCTTGCCGACGGTCTGGAATATGTGCGCGCCGGGGTGGCGGCCGGGCTGGATGTCGACGCCTTTGCGCCGCGCCTGTCCTTCTTCTTTGCCAATGGCATGCATTACTTCATGGAGATCGCCAAGCTGCGCGCCGCGCGCCAGATCTGGGCCGGCATGATGAAGCGGCATTTCGATCCGAAGGACCCGAAATCACTGATGCTGCGCACCCATTGCCAGACATCGGGCTGGTCGCTGGCGGCGCAGGATGTGTTCAACAATGTCGCCCGTACCTGCATCGAGGGCAGCGCCGCTGTCGCCGGCCATACCCAGTCTCTGCACACCAATTCGCTCGACGAGGCGCTGGGCCTGCCGACCGACCATGCGGCGCGGATTGCGCGCAACACGCAGATCCATCTGCAGCACGAGGCGAACATGGCGCATGTCATCGACCCGTTCGGCGGCTCCTATCTTCTTGAGCAGCTGACCCAGGGTCTGGTGGCGCGGGCCACGGCCCATATCGAGGAGGTCGAGGCGCTTGGCGGCATGGCCGCCGCCATCGAGGCCGGCCTGCCGAAGCTGCGGATCGAGGAAGCGGCGACCGCCGCCCAAGCCGACATCGATTCCGGCCGCCGCCAGATTGTCGGCGTGAACAGCTATCAGCCGGCACCGCGCACCGACGGCACCGAAGAGGTCCTTGTTCGCCGCATCGACAACAGCGAGGTGCGTGCGCGCCAGATCGCCGGCCTGAAGAAGGTCCGCGCCGACCGTGACCAGAGCCGGGTGACCGCGGCCCTTGACGCGCTGTCCGAAGCCGCGTCAGGCAGCGCGAACCTGATGCCGGCCGCCATCGAGGCGGCGCGCGCGCGCGCCACTGTCGGCGAGATGTCCGATGCGCTGAGCCGTGTCTATGGCCGCCACAAGGCCGAGATCAAGGGTGTGCGGGGTATATGGAAGGCGCGGATGAAAGCCGATGCCGAACTGGAAATGCTTCAGGCGCGCGTTGACGAATTTATCGCTTCCACCGGCCGTGCGCCGCGTCTTCTCGTTGCCAAGCTCGGACAGGACGGCCATGACCGCGGCCAGAAAGTGATCGCCTCGGCCTTTGCCGATATCGGTTTCGACGTCACCATCGGGCCGCTCTTTGCCAGCCCGGACGAGGTCTATGACATGGCGATTGCCGAAGATGTCGATGCTGTCGGCATTTCCACTCTGGCGGCGGCGCATCTCAGCCAGGTGCCGGCATTGCGCAAGCGTCTCGATGCCGGCATGGGCCGCCATATCGAGCTTGTCGTCGGCGGCGTCATTCCGCCGGGTGATGTCGCGGCGCTGACGGCGGCCGGGGCCGCTGCCGTGTTCCCGCCGGGCACGCGCTCGACCGATGCGGCAAGCCGCCTTCTTGATCTTCTGGCCCGCCGTCGCAATATCGCAGCCAGCGCGTGACGGCAGGCCGCCCTGCGCGTTACAGGATTAGATCGACAGGATACACCCATCATGAACCGTGCCGCAGACGCCGCCAGCGAGATCATCGACGAATTCGGGTTTCTGGATGACTGGGAGGACCGGTACCAGCTGCTGATCGATCTCGGACGGCGCCTGCCGCCCTTGCCGGCACAATATGCCAGTGACGAATACCGGCTTCGCGGATGCCAGTCGGTCGTGCATTTCGCGGCCGAAACGGACAATGGCGAGATCACCTTCCATGCCGGCTCCGACGCCGCCATCGTTCAGGGCCTGATCGCGCTTCTGCTGCGGGTCTATTCCGGGCGCACGGCAGAGGAAATCCGTGATACCGAAGCCACATTCCTTGGCGAGATCGGGCTTGATTCGCATCTGTCACCGACCCGCAAGACGGGCCTTGCAAGCATGCTGACGGCGATCAAGGCCGCAGCCGGATAATCAATATGTCTGTTATCTGCTAGGCAGGCGCGCGTTCGGCGCGCGGCGTGCGGCCATAGCATTCGCGATAGCATTTCGAGAAATGCGAGGCCGAGACGAAGCCGCAGGCCAGCGCCACCGACAGGATCGACATCGAGGTCTGGCGCAGAAGATGCCGCGCCCGTGCCAGCCGCAGGTTCAGGTAGTAGCGCGTCGGCGTTGTGTTCAGATATTTGCGGAACAGCCGCTCCAGCTGGCGTGTCGACAGGTTTGTCATGCGCGCGATATCCGTCTGCGCGAGCGGCTCCTCGAGATTGTCCTCCATCGTCTTCACCACGGCCAGCAGCTTGGGATGGCTGACGCCGAGACGCGAGCGCAGTTCCATGCGCTGGCGGTCGGTGGGCTCGCGGATGCGGTCATGGATGAACTGGTCCGATACTTCAGCGGCGAGCGTCGCGCCATGCGACTGCGCGATCAGGTTCAGCATCATGTCGAGCGAGGCGGTGCCGCCCGAACAGGTGACACGGGTGCCGTCGACCTCGAACAGGTCATTGGTGATGTCGAGCTCGGGGAATTCCTCGGCCAGCCCGTCGATATTCTCCCAGTGGATGGTGCAGCGCCGGCCTTCGAGAAGACCTGCGGCCGCCATCACATAGGTGCCGGTGCAGATCGCGCCGATCACCGCACCGTTGCGGTCGAGCCGGCGGACCAGGTTCAGGACGTTGCGGTCGGTGTTCTCGCGCACATTCACCCCCGCGCAGACAAACACCATGCGGCAGTCCTGCAGCACCGAGGTGTCGCCGTCGGAGGCCACTTCGACCCCGTTGCTGGCGATGGCCGCCTCGCCACTGGGGCTGGCAATGACCCATTCATACAGCTTGCTGTTGCTCTGCCGGTTGGCCGAGCGCAGGGGTTCGATCGCCGATGCGAAAGCCAGCATCGAGAAATCGTTCAACAACAGAAATCCGATTTTCTGCGGCGCGGCGCTGTCATCATGCTGAAGCAATGACTTGATGGTCTGCACGCTCATCGGCCGGGGCCCCTGATCTTTGACTTCGCGACGCTCTTGCGCGCTGCTGCCAGATGTTTCTCATTTTTTTGTACGACGAAAAAAGTCGGAAATGAAACAAATTTTTTTTGGGTAGATGCGGCTTTTTTGCTACCACAGCGCGCATGACGATGCCTTTGCCAGATCCCATCACCAGCGCCGGCAATGCCGAGGTCAAACGCCTGCGTTCGCTGCATGAGCGCAAATATCGCCGACAGACCGGGTGGTTCCTTGCCGAGGGCACCAGAACCTGTACCGAAGCGGTGGAGCTTGGCTGGCGCCTTCACCGGCTGGCCTTTCTCGACGGGCGTGGCGGCGATCGCATGGTCCGGCCGCTTCTTGCGGCGCTGGAACGTGACGGCGGACGCGCGCTTCCCATGACGGAATCACTGCTTGCGCGGATCAGCGGCAAGGACAATCCGCAGATGGTGCTTGGCGCGTTCGAGCAGCGCTGGCAGGACCCGGGCCGCATCGCTCCCGATGCAGGCAGGTGCTGGATCGCCCTCGACCGGGTGCGTGACCCGGGCAATCTGGGAACCATCATGCGTACCGCCGATGCCACCGGCGCGCGCGGCATCATTCTGATCGGCGACTGCACCGATCCCTATTCGGTTGAGGCCGTCCGTGCCTCGATGGGGGCGGTGTTCAATGTCGAGCTGGCGCAGATGCCGGAGGATGATTTCCTCGATCTGGCTGCCGGCTGGCCGGGGCAGATTGTCGGCACTGCGCTGCCGGCAAGCCGCGACTATCGCAATGTGGATTATGCCGGGCCGCTGATTTTGCTGATGGGGAACGAGCAGGCCGGCCTGACACCGGCGCTGATGAAAGCCTGTACGCAGCTTGTCCGGATGCCGATGATGGGCCGTTCCGATTCACTGAACCTTGCGGTCGCCACCGGTGTCACCCTGTATGAGGCGCTTCGCCAGCGCCATCCGCCCGAAGACGGCTAGCCGTTGGCGGGCTCCTGATCTTCCGGAGCCCAGCGTGCGTAATTCGCCTGTGCGATCACCCTCGGCTCCGGCTGCGACTCGACGCTGACCAGCTCGCCGGAGGACACTGTGCCGCCTGCGCCCGCCATCACGTCCGACAGCGCGTAATGCGCCGCCTGCGACGAGGCGCGGATGGCATAGATGGTCAGCAGCAGGAAACGCGGTGTATCCGACAGGATCTGCCGGCAGCCGTCCAGAAGCGGCACAAGGTCGGTCTCGATCCGCCACCGCTCGCCCTTCGGGCCGCGTCCGTATTTCGGCGGGTCGAGGATGATCCCGTCATAGCTCCGGCCGCGCCGAATCTCGCGTTCGACAAAGCGTGTCGCATCCTCGGTGATAAAGCGGATCGGCGCGTCCTGCATGCCCGCGGTGTCGCGATTCTCGAAGGCCTGGGCGATGGCCTTCTTGCTGGCGTCGACATGGGTGACCTCGGCGCCTGCCTGAGCGGCGTGAAGGCTGGCGATGCCGGAATATGCAAACAGGTTCAGCACCCGCGGCCGGCGTCCGTGACGCGCGGCGAAGCCGGCGATCCGCGCAGCGCACCAGCGCCAGTGCGGGGCCTGTTCGGGAAAGAATCCCAGATGCCGGAACGGCGTCGGCCGCGCCAGAAACCGCAACCCGTCATAGCCGACCTGCCACGCCTCGGGAAGGTCCGGCGACAGGGTCCAGCCGCCACCTTCCTCGTCATCCTCGGCGCGACCCTGTCCCGGGACGAACCTGCCGTCGGCGTTCCATGCGTCCGCGCCAAGTCGGGGCGCCCACATGGCCTGCGGTTCGGGACGGACAAAGCTGTAACGGCCGAAACGCTCGAGCTTCAGTCCGTTGCCGCTGTCGAGCAGCTCGTAATCCGCCCAGTCGGCGGCGGCGAGAAGGCGCGGCTGCGGCTGAGAAATCACATCATCTGTTTCGGGCTTTGTCATGGCCGCGACCTTGCCGCCTGCCCGGCGGAAAATCAAGCCATGGTCTGGCGCAATCAAAAGGTCTCAAAATTTGATAAAATTTGCTATTTCCCGGAATTTATGAATCAGAATTGAAAATATTTTTTGCAACATGTCGCAATAAGAAATGAATTTGTGTATGGTCCGGCCAATTGTACGGAAAGGCCGACAGCATGGCAGCCATGGATGCGACGGATCGCAAGATCCTCACCCTACTTCAGGAAAACGCGGCACAGCCCGTTGCCGAGATCGCCCGCAAGGTCGGCCTCTCGGTGACCCCGTGCTGGCGGCGAATCCAGCGGCTCGAGGAAACCGGCGTGATCCGCAAGCGGGTGGCGTTGCTCGATCCCCAGAAGATCGGTGTCGGCATGTCGGTGTTCGTCGCTGTCCGGACCGACCAGCACAATGCCGACTGGCTGCAGAATTTCGCGACCATGATTTCGGACATGCCCGAGGTGGTGGAATTCTACCGGATGAGCGGCGAGGTCGATTATCTTCTTCGTGTCGTCGTCGCCGACATGGCAGCCTACGACGCCTTTTACCGCACGCTGATCGGCAAGGTGCAGTTGACCGATGTGTCGTCATCCTTCGCCATGGAGGAGATCAAGTTCACCACGGCACTGCCGGTCGACGGCGCTATGGCGGACTAGCTGCGGCTTATCGCAGGGACCAGAGGCCGGTTCAGGCTTGTTCGGCAAGGATATCCGCAAGCGGCTGCCGCGGATCGGCGCCGCGGCGATGAATCTGGTGCCACAGCGCATAGAACAGCACACGCCAGGCCAGCAGCCCGCCGCGGCCGTCGGCATTCTCGATCACCGATCGCGCGTCTTCCGGCCGCATCACCGCGGCGATGCCGGGCTGGGATGCCACCAGCGGTCCAAGAACCTGTGCTTCCCCGGCGATCCAGCTGCCGACCGGCACGGTAAAGCCGCGCTTGCGCGCGAAAGGCCTGCAGCCGGGCATCCGTTCGGCAAGCCATGATTTAACCAGCCTCTTGCCATCGCCATTGCCGATTTTGGCCGTCACCGGCAGCGCAAAGCCATAGGCCGACATCTTCCTGTCGACAAAGGGGGTTCGTCCCTCGACGCCATGGCGCATCAGGCAGCGGTCGAGCTTGATCAGCAGGTCGTTCGGCAGCCAGTCCTCGATATCATGCCGCTGCAGTGCTGCCAGCGCGCCGTCGCGATCGGTCAGCCTTGTCATCATCGAGGGCATTGCCGCTGCCGATTTCCGGTATCGTGCGGCAAGCTGCGATGCAAGATCGTTACGGAACAGGCCTGCGCGAAGGGCCGCGCCCGGCCGTGTCGGGAATTTCGCCCCGACAGGCCGCATGCCGGCGCGGTAGCGGCCATAGCCGGCGAAGAATTCATCGCCGCCCTCGCCCGACAGGATGACCTTGACGTCGCCGGCGGCCCGGCGCGCCAGATGCAGCGTCGGCAGAATGGCGTAATCCGCCGCCGGGTCGTCGCAGGCAAGCGCCGCAAGGCCGGCATCCGCCAGAAAATCCGCCTTGCCATAGGGAACATCGACGAAATCGGCGCCCTCGGCGGCGGCGAGACCGCGGGCGACGTCCGTCTCGTCGTCACCGCCCCGGTCAAGCCTGGCGTCAAATCTGACGGTATAGGTCAGGATCGGCTCACCGCTGCCGTCACGCGCCCGCAGGTCGGCAAGCGCGGCGAGGATGGCGGAAGAATCCACCCCGCCGGAAAAGAACAGTCCAAGCGGCACATCCGCCATCAGATGCGCCGAGACGCTGTCATGAAGCGCCGTCTGGAATGCGCCCGGATCGGACGATGCAGCGGACCGGTCGTCCAGCGGTGAATCACAATGTCGCCCGGTGATGCGGCCGTCGCGGATCACGAGGGTCTCGCCCGGGGCGACGCGCCTGATGTCGGCAAAAGCCGGCAGGTCGTCTGGGGCGTGCTGCCTGTCGATGATGCAGGCGGCATGCAACGGGTCCGGATCGCCGGTCTCGCCCATCGCCGCGCGCAACGCCGCGATCTCCGAAGCGAAAGCGATTCCGTAGCCGGTTTCGGCGATATAGAGAGGCTTGATCCCGAACGGGTCGCGGACAAGCACGCCGTCGCTGGTTGCCGGGTCGTACAGGGCGGCGGCATACATGCCGCGGAGCCGGTTCAGGATATCGGTGCCATGCCGGGCCCAGAGCGCGAGGACCGTCTCGCAATCGGATCCGGAGGTGAAGCCGTATCCCTGGCACAGCTCGGCGCGAAGGGCGCTGTGATTGTAGATCTCGCCATTGGCGATCAGAACCTTGCCCCCGCAATCCGGCGGCGCGATGAAAGGCTGGGCGCCATTTGCGAGGTCGACAATCGACAGGCGGGTATGAACCAAGCCGGCGCCGTCATCGGTAAAGCGCCCGCTGCCGTCCGGCCCGCGATGCGCCAGCGCGGCTTCCATGCGGTCGAGAAAACCGGCGGGTGCGCTGGCACCCGTCTTCAGGAAGTAGCCGCCGATTCCGCACATCAGGCCGACACCCGGGACAGGAAATCGATCCAGTCAGCCGTTACCTTTTCAGGTGAAAGGCTTGCCGCCCATGTGGCGCGGCCACCGGCCGCCAGTTGAGAGGCCAGCGTCCTGTCACCGGCAAGCTGTGCCAGCGCGTCGGTCATCGCGGCGACATCGTCGACCGGCACGAGCAGGCCGTTCACACCATCCTCGACAAGCTCTTCCCCGCCATGGCTGCGGGTCGATATGACCGGCCTTGCGCAAGACATCGCCTCGGCAATCACATTGCCGAACGGTTCGTGCCGCGACGGGCAGACAAAGATGTCGGCCCCGCGGATCACCGACTGCGGATCGTCCAGCCATCCCGGAAACCAGACGCGCCCGGCCACGCCGCATTCGGCGGCCAGCGCTTCCAGCCTGCCCCGTTCCGGCCCGTCGCCGGCAATCCACAAGGTGCCCTCATCTATCCCGGAAAAGGCCCGGATCAGCGTGTCGAAGGCCTTGTTCGTGTGAAGCCGTCCCAGCGCGGCGATCACCGGTCCGCCGTGCCGCGGCCCGTCAAAGGCCGGACCATCCGCGCCATCGGGCACAAAATTGATCTGGTGATGGACCCGGTCCGCCGGCACGCCTTCGCGAACAAGATAGTCGGCGATGCCGCGTGTGTTCGCCACCAGCCAGTCGCAGCTGCGGTAATGTTTCAGCTTGTAGAACCCGCCAAGCCGCGCCACATGCGGGACTTTCGTTTTCGGGACCATGGATGTCGCCCGGTTCATCCAGCTGAGGACGACGTTGGCGCGGCTCGCGGCGATGGCGCCGGCGAGCTGGCGCCGGTGAAGCGCGGCAAGCATCGGTGAATAGCTGCAGGCCGTTACATCAACCCCGGCGGCTGCCAGCCGGTCGGCCCGGCCGCCCGCCGGCTTGATCATCAGCCGCTGCCGCACACCGGCATTTTGAAATGATGTCGCGAGCCTCTCAAAGAACAGCTCGGCGCCACCCTGCGGCGCGCCAGCCATGGCCTGAAAAAGGCTGAGCCCGCTGGCGCGGCGGTTGCCGGGCGGGTTCGAGGCGGATGATGTTCCTTGGTCTGGCACGAAAAAACGGTCTGGGGTTGCTGCTATCGGGTGGCGATATTTCACCCCGCCGCCGGCTTTGGCGCAACCTGTAAAAACACCCTGTTGCCCATTGGGCGGCGGAAGCGCAATTTTGCATTGCGCAACCCTGCTGATCCCTGCGAGGCTGGGCGTCTTCGATCTGACCTGTGAGGAGAGGGCGATGAGCACCATCACCACCGATCTCGATGAGGCACGCCGCGATTTGGCCGCGATATTCCGCTGGACCGCCCGCGAGGGCATGCATGAGGGGATCGCCAACCATTTTTCCTACGCCGTGTCGGATGACGGTCAGATGTTCCTGATGAACCCGTTCGGGATTCATTTCTCGAAACTGAAGGCAAGCGACATGCTTCTTGTCGATGCGCGCCATCTCGATGACGAGATCAGGCCGCGGATCGACGCCACGGCATGGGCGATCCATGGCGCGATGCACCGCAACAATCCGCAGGCCCGCTGCATCGTCCATCTGCATTCGCATTACGCGACGGCGCTCAGTGCGGTGAAGAACCCGGTTCTTCCGGCGGTCGATCAGACCACGGCGCGGTTCCACAACCGGGTGGCGATCGATGACGGGTTTGACGGAATGGGGCTCGGCGACGAGGCCGAGCGGCTGTCCACCCTTCTCGGCAACAAGATGATGATGATGATGGGCAATCACGGCTTCATGACGGTCGCGGACAGTCCGGCGCTCGCCTTCGACCTTGCCTATCATTACGAACGCGGCTGCCGCACCTATCTCACGGCTCTGGCGTCGGGGCTGGAGCTCTCGGTCCTTGATGACGAAGTCGCCGAGAAGACGGCATCGCAGTGGGAAGCCTATGAGGGCGCGCCAGAAAAGCACCTCGCCGCGCTCAGGTCGATCCTCGACGAGGAAGAGCCGGATTACCGCCACTAGATCACCGCCACCA
>WTIL01000053.1:4332-15409 GCA_011522725.1 Rhodospirillaceae bacterium | reverse complement strand
AGACCGCCACCAAAGACCGCCAAAGGGGGAGACATTTCCATGGCAACGACAGCACTGACCCTCGACGAGATTTACGCGCTCGCGCATGACGCGATGACCGCGAACGGCTGCAATGACGAGAATGCGTCGGCGCTGGCCGATATCGTCACGCGCGCCGAACGTGACGGCTCGCACTCGCACGGGCTGTTCCGCATCCCCGGCTATGTCAAGGCGCTGCGCAGCGGCAAGGTCGACGGCAAGGCCAGCCCGACCGTCACCAAGGTCACGCCTGCGGTGATCCGCTGCGAGGGGCATGGCTGCTTTGCGCCGCTGGCCCAGGCAAGCGCGCTGCCGGTGCTTGCCGAGGCTGCGTCCGAGATTGGTGTGGCGGCGCTTTCGCTGACCGGCATCCACCATTTTGCCGCCCTGTGGCCGGAAACAGAATTCCTTGCCGACCGCGGCCTCGTCGGCATTGCCTGCACCGCCTATATGCCGATGGTGGCACCCGCCGGGTCCGCCGAAAAGCTGTTCGGCACCAACCCGATCTCATTTGCCTGGCCGCGCCCGGGGCGCGATCCGGTCTGCTACGACATGGCGACCGCGGCGATGGCGATGGGCGATATCCAGATCGCCGCGCGAGACGGCAAGGAAGTGCCGCCCGGCACCGGCCTTGATTCCGACGGCAACGCCACCACCGATCCGGCGAAGATTGCTGCCGGTGTGGTCCTGCCTTTTGGCGGCTACAAGGGATCGGCCATCGCGCTGATGGTGGAACTTCTGGCCGCCGGCCTGACCGGCGAGCAATTCAGCTATGAAGCCAAGGAAAACGACAATGGCGACGGCGGTCCGCCGCGTGGCGGCGAGATGGTGATCGCGCTGTCACCCGAGCTGATCGCGGGCCCCGGATGGCCGGAACATGTCGAGGCCTTCATGGACAGGCTGACCTCGCTGAAGGGTGTGCGGGTGCCTGGCGCGCGCCGCCACAAGAACCGTCTCGACACCGGGCCGCGCAACATCAACGAGGCACTTGTCGAGACAATCCGCGGGCTTCTCCAGTCCTGATTGAAGAGGGGCCGGTTCAGCGGCCCTTCCAGACGGGATCGCGCTTTTCGGCAAAGGCCTTGAAGCCTTCCATGCCGTCCTCGGAATTATACAGCTTGTCGACCGTCGCGAGCTGCATCTTGGTGATGCGGTTCATCGCGTCCTGGAACTTCATCGACTCGGCCTCGCGCGCGACCTCCTTGATCGCGGCGAACACCAGCGGCGGTCCTGAAGCCAGAAGACGTGCCAGCTCCCAGACCCGGTCATAGAGCGCCGGTCCGTCCGCCATCATCTCGTTCACCAGCCCCCAGCGATGCGCCTCGGCACAGTCCATCCAGCGTCCGGTCAGCAGCATGTCCATGGCCACATGATAGGGAATGCGCTTCGGCAGCTTGATGGTGGCGGCGTCGGCAAGGGTGCCGGCGCGGATTTCGGGAAGCGCGAAGCTCGACGCCTCGGTCGCGAGGATCATGTCGCAGGACAGCGCCAGCTCGAAACCGCCGCCGACACACATGCCCTCGACAGCGGCGATCACCGGCTTGTTGAGATCGCGAAGCTCCTGCAGCCCGGCAAAGCCGCCGACGCCATAATCGCCGACGACCGAATCTCCGGCCGCCGCCGCCTTGAGGTCCCATCCCGCGGAAAAGAACTTCTCGCCCGCGGTGCGCACGATGCAGACCCGAAGCTCGGGATCGTCACGGAAGGATTTGAACACCTCGCCCATGCGGCGCGAGGTGACGAGGTCGATGGCGTTCGCCTTCGGCCTGTCGAGCGTGACCTCGAAGATATGTCCTTCGGTGCGGGTCTGTACCGCCTCGCTATGTTGCTCGGTCATGTGCCTGTCTCCCTGTCCGGATCTCTGTCGTCCGGGCTCCTGTCGTGCGGATCAGTCTTCCATATCACCGCATCGACCGCCAGCGCGCCGGTGCCGGTCTCACCCAGCATCAGCGGATTCACCTCGATCTCGTCGATCGCCGGGTCGGCTTCGATGACGGTGGCCATGGCGGCGATGGCGTCAACCGCCGCCTCGAGATCGGCGGCTGCGCGGCCACGATATCCGTTCAGCAACGGCGCCAGGCGCAGCCCGTCGATGGCGGCGCGAATCTCGTCCCTGCCAACCGGCAGGACCAGCGTCGCCACATCGCCAAGAAGTTCTGCCGTCACGCCGCCGCTGCCGACCGTCAGGCTGACGCCATAGACCGGATCGCGGCGCAGCCCGACGAGAAGCTCACCCACCGGCGGCGGGGCCATTTCCTCGACAAGGAAACCCTGCGCCCCGTTCGTTTCATCGTTCGTCCCGCCGTTTGTCCCACCGGTCATAGCCTCGGCCGCATCGGCGAGCTCGTCCGGTGACAGTCCCAGCCTGACCAGCCCGGCCTCGCTTTTGTGCGCATGCCCAAGACCTTTCAAAACCAGCGGCGCGGTAAGTCCTGCTGCCGCGTCGGCCAGATCGCCGGCCGCCTCCGCCGTCGCACCGCGGGGTACGGCAACACCGGCCTCGCCAAGCATGGCCTTCGATGCTGCCTCGTCCAGAAGCGTGCGTGCCGCGGGTTCCGGCAGGGCGGCATGCGGGCGCCAGCCGGCGGCCGGGGCCGGGGCCGCGGCGCGGGCAATCGCCTGCAAGCCATGTTCGAACCCGCAGAGCGGCACGATGCCGGCGTCTGTCAGCCGGTCCGCCCAGCTTTCCGAGACGCCTTCGGCGAGCGTGCCGAGCATGGCCGTCTTTGTGCCGGTCTTCCTTCCTGCCGCCTTCATCGCGGCCACGGCCGGATGCCAGGCCTCGTCGCTGCAGCGGTCGTCGCGCGGGAAATCAATGGCAAGGACGGAAATATCAACCCAGTCGCCCATCATCGCGGCGAAGGTGTCGGTCATCTTCGCCTCGTCGCCCCAGATGAAGGTGTGATAGTCCAGCGGATTGGCCAGCGCCACAAGCGGGCCCAGCGTCTCGCCGAGACGGCCGAGATTGTCATCCGGGATCGACGGCCATTCCAGCGGCAGGTCGCCGGCCAGGTCGGCGGTCAGCCCGGCTTCGCCGCCGGAACAGCACATGGCGGTGATGCGCCGCCCCGCAAGCCGGCCATGGAGATGCATGATTTTCAGCGTCTCCATCAGATCTTCGGGTGAATCGACCTCGATCACGCCGCAGCGCGCCAGGAACGCCGACGAGGCGGCGCCGTCTCCTGCCAGCGCCGCTGTGTGCGAGCTTGCCGCGGCCTGTGCGGCGGCGGTCCGGCCGGCCTTGATGGCGACGACAGGCTTGCCGGCCGCCATCGCCTCGTCGGCCATGGCGGCAAAATCCGCCGCATCGACAATGCCCTCGATATAGAGGCCTGCCGCGGTGACGCGCGGGTCCGCCAGCAGGCTGCGCGCCATGTCGGCGAGGCTTGTCTGCGCCTGGTTGCCGACGCAGGCGACATAGGCCATGGGAAGCCCGCGCGCCTGCATGCTCAGATTGATCGCGATGTTTGACGACTGGCTGATGATGGCGACGCCGCTGTCCACCGCACGGCCGCCATGCTGGTCCGGCCACAGCATCGCCCCGTCCAGATAGTTCAGCACGCCATAGCAGTTCGGGCCGAGAAGCGGCATGTCGCCGGCGGCGGCGACAAGCGCGTCCTGCAACTCTTCCTCGCCTGCCTCGGCAAATCCCGACGCAAAGCACACGGCCCCGCCGCACCCCATGGCCGACAGTTCCGCCGCCATCTCGACCACCGCATGGCGGTTGATGCCGAGAAAGGCCGCGTCCGGCGGCCCCGGCAGGTCGGCAAGGCTGCGGTAGCAGGGAATGCCGCGAATCTCGTCACGCTTCGGATGGACCGGCCAGATCTCGCCGTCGAACCCGGATTTCTGGCATTGCTCGATGACATTTTCCGCCCACCATCCACCAAAGACGGCGACAGAGCGCGGCCTGAACAGTCGCGACAGGTCACCCATCGCGCTATCCCCCGAGCGGGCGAAGCAGGTCGCGGCTGATGATGTGGCGCTGGATTTCCGAGGTGCCGTCCCAGATCCGCTCGACCCGCGCATCACGCCAGAAGCGCGCCAGCGGCAGATCGTCCATCAACCCCATGCCGCCATAGACCTGAATGGCCTCGTCGGTGACCCGTGCCAGCATTTCCGAGGCATAGAGCTTGGCCGAGGCAATTTCGCGGTTGGCCGGCAGGCCCTGGTCGAGACGCCATGCAGCCGACAGGGTCAGCCAGTCGGCAGCGTCGATCTCGGTGATCATGTCGGCCAGCTTGAAGCTGACGCCCTGGAACTTGCCGATCTGCTTGCCGAACTGCTTGCGCTCGGCGGCATAGTTCAGCGCATAGTCGAAGGCGCGGCGCGCGCGCCCGACACACATGGTGGCGACGGTGATGCGGGTGGCGTAGAGCCAGGTGTTCATCACATCGAAGCCGCCATCGACCTCGCCGAGGACCTGGCCGTCGGCAAGGCGGCATTCCTCGAACTTCAGGATCACATTGTCATAACCCGCGTGCGAGACGGAATTATATCCCGGCAGCACCTCGAACCCCGGATGGCCGCGATCGACAAGGAAGCAGGTGATCCGTTTCTTTGGACCATGCGGTGTGTCGTCGACGCCGGTGGCGACGAAGACGATAAAGAAATCGGCGTGGCTGCCGCCGGAGATGAAGTGCTTGGTGCCGTTCAGCACCCAGTCGCCGCCGTCGCGCCGCGCCGTGGTGCTCATGCCGCGCACATCCGATCCGGCGTCCGGTTCGGTCATGGCCAGCGCGTCCATCTTCTCGCCGCGAACGGCCGGCGTCAGATACCGCTCTACCTGGTCGCCCTCGCAGGCCATCAGGATGTTCTGCGGGCGGCCGAAGAAATGTGTCAGCGCCATCGAGCCGCGGCCGAGCTCGCGCTCGAGAAGCGCGAACTCAAGATTGTTGAGACCGCCGCCACCGACCGATTCCGGAAAATTCGGGGCATAGAACCCCATTTCCATGACCTTGTCCTTGATGGCGTTGCCCATCTCCAGCGGCACATGGCCGAGCTTCTCGACCTCGTCCTCGAGCGGATAGATTTCCGTTTCGACGAAACTCCTGACCGTCGAGACGATCATTTCCTGTTCTTCGGTCAGTCCGAACTGCATGGCTACCCTCTCCGGTAAATCAGCCGCCGATGGCGCGCCCCGCCCCGTCCGGGCGCGGCAGGCTGGCGTGCGCGGCTGCCAGCGCCGCCAGCTTCGCCGCCACCTCGTCGGTCGGCAGGCTCGATGAACGGCTGTTCATGTCAACATGGATCAGCATGTGCTCGCCGGTGGCAAGCAGGCGCGGCCCGTCCGCTCCATCGGCATAGAGATGGTGGAAGAGCTGCATCTTCTTGCCTTCGCCGAGAAGCACCTGCGATGTGGCGAAAATCTCGTTTCCGGCGGTAACCTCGTCGAGATGCCGGATATGCGTCTCGACGGTGAAGAAGCTGCCGCCCGCCGCCAGATAGTCGGCATCGATGCCGATGCGGCGCATCATCGCGTCGGTCGCCATCGAGAAACAGTCAAGATAACGCGCCTCGTTCATATGGCCGTTATAGTCGGTCCAGGCGGCCGGAACCTGCTGGCGCATGGTCTCGATCGGCTGGTCGGTATCATCGGTGGCGGTGGCCGCCGGCACTGCGTCATAGAGCGCGGTCTCCCACGCGGCGAGCGTGCGCCCGGCGCCCCAGTCATTCGCCTTCAGCGCCTGCAGGATGGCGACGAGATTGGTGTCGCGGATCCGCTCCAGCTCGCGGATCGAATGCATGCCGGATTGCGCGTCAGACTGGTCGGAGATGGCCTGTACCAGCTCGTCGGTCAGCTCCGGCACATCCATCAGCTTGGTCCAGGGCCATTTCAGGCAAGGTCCGAACTGCGCGATGAAATGCGCCATTCCGGCCTCGCCGCCGGCCACGCGATAGGTCTCGAACAGGCCCATCTGCGCCCAGCGCAGGCCAAAGCCGAAACGGATGGCGTCGTCGATCTCCTCGGTGGTGGCGATGCCGTCTTTCACCAGCCACAGCGCCTCGCGCCAGACGGCCTCGAGGAAACGGTCGGCGACAAAGGCCTCGATTTCCTTGCGGATACGCAGCGGATGCATGCCGATGCCGGCAAAGAACCCGGCGGCGCGCTCGATGGTTTCGGCGCTGGTTGACTTGCCGCCGACAAGCTCGACCAGCGGCAGCAGATAGACCGGGTTGAACGGGTGCCCGACAAGAAGGCGTTCCGGACGGTCCATCTTCGCCTGCAGGTCGCTCGGCAGGATGCCCGATGTCGAAGAGCTGATCAGGGCGTCCGGCGCCGCGGCGGCCTCGATCTCGGCATAGACCGCCTGCTTGATATCAAGCCGTTCCGGCACCGCCTCGACGATCAGCTCGGCCCCGGCAACGGCCTCGGCCACCGATCCGGCGAAGCGCATCTCGCCGCGGCGTGGCAGCGGGGCCATCGTCAGCTTGCCGAGCGCGGCGTCCGCATTCGTCATCACCGCGTCGATCTTGCGCGATGCTTCCGGATCGGGGTCGTAGATGCCGACATCGACACCGTTCTGGATCAGGCGCGCGACCCAGCCGCCGCCGATAACGCCGCCGCCGATGACCGCGGCACGTGCAGGTTTTACCGCTGCTGTCATGTCCTGTTCTCCCTGACCTGCCGTTCCGGCATGCCGTTTTTCGCGCCCTGTCAGCGCGCCACCGGCGCGCGTTTCGTCAGCTTCAGCCGTTCGCGAACCGCATCCGGCCCGATCACATTCGCGCCCATGTTCTCGACCACATTCACAGCCTTTTCGACAAGCTGGGCATTGGTGGCGAACACACCGCGCGACAGGTAAAGATTGTCCTCGAGCCCGACCCGCACATTGCCGCCGGCAAGCACGGACGCCGCCGGATAGGCCATCGCGTTGCGGCCGATCGAGAAGGCCGAGAAGACCCAGTCGGACGGCACATTGTTCACCATCGCCATCAGCGTTCCCAGATCATCCGGCGCGCCCCACGGAATGCCCATGCACAGCTGGACCAGCGCCGGGCTGTCGATATGGCCCTGCTCGGCCAGATATTTCGCAAACCACAGATGGCCGGTGTCGAAGGCCTCGATCTCCGGCTTCACACCCAGCGCCTGCATCTGCTTCGCCATCTCGACCAGCATCGCCGTGCTGTTGGTCATGATGTAGTCGCCATGGCCGAAATTCATCGTTCCGCAATCCAGCGTGCAGATCTCCGGCCGGCAGTCGGCGACATGCGCCAACCGTTCGGTGGCGCCTGCCATGTCGGTTCCCGCGGCGTCCGGCGGCAGCGGCGTCTCGACGCCGCCAAGCACCAGGTCGCCGCCCATGCCCGCTGTCAGGTTCAGCACCACGTCGGTTTCTGATTCGCGGATGCGGTCGGTGACCTCGCGGAACAGCCCCGGGTCGCGTGACGGCTTGCCGGTCTCGGGATCGCGGACATGACAATGGACAACGGCCGCGCCGGCGCACGCCGCCTCGATGGCGCTGTCGGCGATCTGGGCCGGCGTGACCGGCACCTTGTCGGACTTGCCGGTGGTGTCGCCGGATCCGGTGACGGCGCAGGTGATGAACACCTCGCGATTCATAGCCAGTGTCATGATGTCTCCTTCCCGCCGGCCCAACTCACGGCGTCGATCACATTCAGCCGGTGGCAAGTCAGGCCTCCGGCGAGGCATCACATTTTCCCAAAAATACGGGCTTTGCAACTTCTTTAGACCGGCTCTGGCCGAGGCGGGAACACAACCGGGAAATCCGTCAGAATCGGAACAGAAACTGACGGTTTTCCCGCATGCGGCGGCGATGGCTGCGCAAGCATGAAATGTCGGGTTCCGGCCCGACGGGGGAGAAAGGACAAGTGCGCCATGAATGCGCCGACAAGACCGGCAAGACGCGGCCGCAAAACGCGTTCCGACGATACGCTTCCGGCGCAGCTGGACTGGCGCGAGATCCGCAACCACATGGCGCCGCTGGCGCCGCTCAGTGACGACCAGATCGAATCCATCCATCTGGCCTCGCTGCGCCTGCTCGAGGAATATGGCATCGAGGTGATGAGCGCGCCGGCCCGCGAGATTTTCCGCGCCGCCGGGGCCGAGGTGGACGACGCCACGATGATCGTGAAGGCCGACCGCGGCCTGATCGAGTCTGCCATTGCCAGCGCCAAGCCACACTTCACCCTGACACCGGTGAACCCTGACCGCGCCCTGATCGTCGGCGGTGACCAGATCCATTTCGGCCTCGTCTCCGGCGCGCCGAACGCGCATGACATAAAGGGCGGCCGCCGCAGCGGCAATTTCGAGGATTACAAGAAGCTGATGATGCTCGGCCAGAGCTTCAACGTCATCCACTTCTTCGGCAACCAGACGCTGGCCCCGAACGATCTGCCGGTGAACACCCGCCATCTCGACACGACCTTCGTGAACCTCACGATGACCGACAAGGTGTTCCTGTCGATGTCGATCGGCGAGGGGCGGGTGCGCGACGCGGCGCGGCTGACGGCGATCGCACGCGGCCTGACCATGGAGGAGCTCGCCGCCAGCCCGACGGCGATCACCAACATCAACATCAACTCGCCGCGCAAGTTCGACGTCGAGATGGCCGCCGCCGCCATGGCGATGGCCGAGATGGGCCAGGCCACGGTGATCACCCCGTTCACCCTGATGGGCGCGATGACGCCGGTGACCCTGGCAGGCGCCCTGACACAGCAGAATGCAGAGGCGCTGTTCGGCATCGCGCTGACACAGCTGGTGCGGCCCGGCGCGCCGGTGGTCTATGGCGGCTTCACCTCGAATGTCGACATGAAGACGGGCGCCCCGGCCTTCGGCACGCCGGAAAACACCCTCGCCAATATCGCCGGCGGCCAGCTGGCGCGGCGTTACGGCCTTCCCTACCGGACCAGCGCCTGCAGCGCCTCGAACGCCGTCGACGCCCAGGCCGTGTGGGAAACCCAGATGGCGCTGTGGGGCGCGGTCAACGGGCACGGCAACCTGATCTATCATTCCGCCGGCTGGGGCGAGGGCGGCCTCGTCGCCGATTTCGAGAAGGTGATCGTCGATTGCGAGATGCTCCAGGCGATGGCCGAATTCCTGTCGCCGCCCGAATTCAGCGAGGCCGATTTCGCGTTCGACGCGCATGACGAGGTCGAGCCCGGCGGCCATTTCTTCGGCGCTGCCCATACGATGGAACGCTATCAGTCGGCCTTCTACAGCCCGTTCCTGTCAGACTGGTCGAATCACGAGAACTGGCGCGATGCCGGCGGGCGCACCACGACCGAGCGCGCGATGGAGATCTGGCCGAAGATCGTCGAGGCCTATACCCCGCCGCCGAGCGACCCCGCCCGAGTTGAGGAAATGCAGGCCTATATCGCCCGCCGCAAGGAAGAGATCGGCAGCGGCGAGCCCTGATCGCGACCCGTGCGAGTGGCCGCAAACCGGCGTTCCCCGGCCGGTGTTCCCCGGCTTGCGCTTTGGCGCAAAACTTGTACTCTCTGACGGCTATTTCAAAGACCAATCCAGAGATTCAGGGGACAAGACCATGACGCTCATGCATTACATCGGCGGCGCAGAAACCGCCGGCACCAGCGGCCGCCAGCAGGATGTGTTCAATCCGGCCACCGGCGCGGCCATCACAGCGGTGCCGCTGGCCAGCGCGGCCGAGGTCGGCAACGCCGTTGCCGCCGCCGCCGCGGCGCTTCCCGGATGGGCCAGCACCCCGCCGGCCCGCCGTGCGCAGGTGATGTTCAACTTCCGTGACCTGATCAAGTCCAACCTCGACGAGCTGGCGACGCTGATTTCCTCGCAGCACGGCAAGACCTTCGACGACGCCAAGGGCGAGATCGCGCGCGGCATCGAGGTGGTCGAGTTCGCCTGCGGCATCCCGCATGCGCTGAAGGGCGAGTATTCGCCGCAGGTCGCCGGCAATGTCGACAGCTTCTCGATGCGCCAGCCGGTCGGCGTGGTCGCCGGCATTACCCCGTTCAACTTCCCGGCGATGGTGCCGATGTGGATGTTCCCGATGGCGCTGGCCTGCGGCAACACCTTCGTCCTCAAGCCGTCGGAGCGCGACCCCGGCGCGCCGATGATGCTGGCGCGGCTGCTGTCCGAGGCCGGGCTTCCCGAAGGCTGCTTCAATGTCGTGCATGGCGACAAGGAAGCCGTCGACGCGATCCTCGACCATCCCGATGTGGCCGCCATCAGCTTTGTCGGCTCCACCGCCATCGGCAAATACATCTATTCGCGCGGCTGCGCCAACGGCAAGCGCGTGCAGGCGCTGTGCGGCGCGAAGAACCACATGATCATCATGCCCGACGCCGATATGGACCAGGCCGTCGATGCCGCCATGGGCGCGGCCTATGGCTCGGCCGGCGAGCGCTGCATGGCGATCTCGGCCGTTCTGGCCGTGGGTGACGACACCGCCGACCGGTTCGTCGAGCAGCTGGCGCCGAAGGTGCGCGCGCTGAAGATCGGCCAGTATGACGAGCCGGGCGTCGAGATGGGTCCGGTGATCACCGCCGAATCCAAGGCGCGGATCGAGGGCTATATCGACCAGGGCGAGAAAGACGGCGCCGATGTGGTCGTCGACGGCCGCGGGCTGAAGCTGCAGGGCTACGAGGACGGCTTCTTCGTCGGCGGCACGCTTCTCGACCGGGTGACCCCCGACATGTCGGTCTATCGCGACGAGATTTTCGGGCCGGTGCTTTCGGTGCTGCGTCCGCAAAGCTATGACGAGGCGCGCCAGCTGGTGATGGACCATGAATATGGCAACGGCACCGCCATCTTCACCCGTGACGGTGATGCGGCGCGCGATTTCGCGACCTCGATCAATATCGGCATGGTCGGCGTGAATGTGCCGATCCCGGTGCCGGTCGCCTATCACAGCTTCGGCGGCTGGAAGGCCTCGATGTTCGGCGACCATTCGATCCACGGGATGGAGGGCGTGCGCTTCTACACCCGCCTGAAGACGGTGACGGCGCGCTGGCCGTCCGGCATCAAGGAAGGCGCGGTCTTCAACTTCTCCGCCGGAAGCGAGGTGCAGTAACCGCCCCGCCGCAACGGCATTTGTATGAAATGATAAGCGCTGCCCCA
>WTIL01000053.1:0-4232 GCA_011522725.1 Rhodospirillaceae bacterium | reverse complement strand
CCCCTACATCAACACCTTGCCGGGGTTGAGCAGGTTGTCGGGGTCCAGCGCCTGCTTGATCGATTTCATCATCGCATAGGCCACCGGGTCCTTCAGGTCCTTCATGTCCTGCTGCTTGTCCAGCCCGATGCCGTGCTCGGCGCTGATCGACCCGCGCCATTTGATGACGATGTCGCGCACCGCGTCCTTGATCGCCTGCGCCTCCTCGGGATGCTCCTTCGGGTCCTTGTCATAGGGGCGCGCGTTGATGTGCAGATTGCCGTCGCCCATATGGCCGAAGGCCACGCAGAACGGCCCCGGCGCGACCGCGGCGAAGGCCGCCTCCATATCGGCGATCACCCCCGGCAGGTCCGACACCTGAAAGCTGATGTCGTTCATCACCCAGGGGCCGTGCCGCTGCATCGCTTCCAGCGTGCCCTCGCGCATGGCCCAGAAATTCGCCCGCTGCGCGTCCGACTGCGCGATCACCGCATCCTCGACAAGGCCGGCCTCGAAGGCGTCGGCAAGGATCGATTCCAGCAGCGCCGACAGCGCCACCGTGCCGTCGGGCCCGGGGGCCGCATCCTCGGGCCGCGCCGCGCCGAGCTCCATCAGCACCGCCAGCTCCGGCGCCTCGTCGAAGACCGGGCTGACATGGTCGAGATACTGCACCGGCAGCTCGTACATCAGCTTGCCGATCAGCTCGAACGCCTCGACCTGGCCGCCGCAGCGCGACTGCGTCATGTTCATCAGCTCCAGCGCCGCCTCGACGTCGCGCACCTTGACCATGGCGGTGGCAAAGGCATGCGGCGGGGTCACCAGCTTCAGGCTGGCGGCGGTGATGATGCCGAGCGTGCCCTCCGAGCCGACCATCAGGTTGACCAGGTCATAGCCGGTGTTGTTCTTCTTCAGCGCCGGCAGCAAATCCATCACCTCGCCGGCGGCGGTGACCACCTCCAGCCCCAGGCACAGCGCCCGCGCGCTGCCGTAACGCACAACGTTCAGCCCGCCGGCATTGGTGCCGAGCGCGCCGCCGATCTGCGCCGTGCCCTTGGCCCCGAAGACCAGCGGGAACATCAGCCCCTCCGCCGCGGCCGCGTGATGCAGCGATTCAATGATGCAGCCTGCCTCGGCCACCATATATCGGCCGGGCGCGTCGATCTTGCGGACCTTGTTCATCCGCTCCAGCGACAGCATCACCACCTGGTCCTCGGCGCGCGCGATGGTGCCGCTGGCTAGGCCGGAATTGCCGCCGAACGGGATCACCGGCGTGCGTGTCTCGGCGCAGATCTTCATCACCCCGGCGACCTCTTCGGTGCTGGCAGGGCGGACCACGATGGCGGGTTCGGACACGGCCTTGCCAAGCCAGTCGCTCTGATAGCGGGGGCCGATGCCGTCGCCGGCCTCGACATGCGCCTCGCCGCAGATGGCGGCAAAACGCGACGCCAGATCATTCACCCGAATCTCGTCCATGACATCCTCCCAGACCGTGCGGCGAGTCTACCCCTGGTCCGCCAGCAATTCCAGCCGCAGCCGCGCGATCTTGTGGACCTCGGCAAGGGCGGTGGCGAATTCGGTGGCCGGGTCGTTATTCACCCGCGTCTCGAAAGCGGCGAGGATGGCGGCGCGGTCCAGCCCGCGCACCGCGATGATGAACGGGTGGCCGAACTTCGCGCCATACCGGTCGTTCAATGCGGTGAAACGGGCGAATTCCTCGGGGCTGCAGCGGTCGAGGCCGGCACCCGCCTGCTCGGCGGTGGATTCCGCCGTCAGCCCGCCGGCGACGGCCAGCTTGCCTGCCAGTTCGGGGTGTGCGCGAAGCAGCGCCAGCTGACGGTCACTGCCGGCGGCGTCGACGATGGCGGCCATGCGTGCGGCGAAATGCGGCACCGCGCCGTCATCCGCCCCGACGCCTTCTGCCAGCACCGCTTCGGCCACCCAGGGCGAATGTTCGTAAATACCGCCGAATTCCGACATGAAACCGGCCTTGTCCAGGCTGTCTGGCGGCACCCGGAACATCATGTCTGCCATCGCATCACTGCCTTGCTGTGAAAGGTGAACGAAGGACAAGATTGGTCAGTTTTGTTTGCCTTTACAATAGATAATTGGCAGGCTCACCGGGCTGTGGGTGCGCCGGAAAGCTGCGGCGCGGGCACATTGGCAAGCCGGATCGACAGCTGCGGGCCGCGCAGCCAGAAAGCAGAAAGGGAGGGCCGTGATGGGCCGCCTGACGACGCATGTTCTCGACACCGCATCCGGCCGTCCCGCGGCCGGGCTTCGCATCGATCTCTACCGTCGTGACGGCGAGGCGCGCGCGCAGATTCTGTCGGTGACGACGAATGATGACGGCCGGGTCGACGCGCCGCTCATGCAGGGCGATGATATGGCCGCCGGCCGCTACGAGATCGTGTTTCATGCCGCCGCCTATCTGCGTGCCGGCGGGACCGCCCTGCCCGAAGTGCCGTTCCTTGACGAGATCGTCATCGCCTTCGGCATCGACAATCCGGACCAGCATTATCATGTGCCGTTGCTGCTCTCTCCCTACGGCTATTCGACCTATCGCGGAAGCTGACGCGTCGTCGGGGATCAGGTGCCATGCGCGAGACAATCACATTTGTCCTGAACAACCGGATCGAACGGGTCAGCGGCCTGTCCGGTGACGCCACGCTGCTCGACTGGCTGCGCCAGCGCCGCCGCCTGACCGGGTCCAAGGAAGGCTGCGCCGAGGGGGATTGCGGGGCCTGCACCGTGGTCGTCGCGCGGCGCGATTCCGCCACCGGGGCCATGCGCTGGCATCCGGTGAATGCCTGCATCCAGTTCATGGGCATGCTCGAGGGAACCTCGGTCACCACCATCGAGGGCATCATGCCGGAAGGCGAGGACGCGCCGGACCTGCATCCCTGCCAGCAGGTGATGGTTGACCGGCACGGCTCGCAATGCGGCTTCTGCACCCCCGGGTTCGTGATGTCGATGTTCGCCGCCTGGTGCAACGGCGAGGGGCTGGACGAGGCCGGGATCGACACCACCCTTGCCGGCAATCTGTGCCGCTGCACCGGCTACCGGCCGATCGTCGACGCGGCGGCCGATCTGAAAACCCGTGACATACCGCCGGCCTTCGAGAGCCGCCGCCGCGCGCGCGAGGCCGCCCTGATGGACGAGATCGCGCATGACGAGACAGTGGCGATCGGCGACGGCACGCGCCGGTTCATCGCGCCGGCCACAGCCGAGGAATTCGCCCGTGAATATGCCACCGCCAGGGATGCGACGATCGTTGCCGGGGCGACCGATGTGGGGCTGTGGGTGACCAAGCAGAACCGCCATATGCCGCAGATGATCTGGACAGGCCGGGTCAGGGGTTTCGACGAGATGGTCAAGCAAGGCGCGCATTGGCGCATCGGCCCGGCGGTGACGCATGAGGCGGCGCTGCAGACGCTGGCCGAGGGCCGCCCCGACTTCGCCGAGGTGATGCGCCGCTTCGGCTCGCTTCAGGTCCGCTCGAGCGGAACCATGTGCGGCAATATCGCGAACGGCTCGCCGATCGGCGACCTGCCGCCGATGCTGATCGCGCTGGCGGCCGATGTGGAACTGGCGGGTGTGTCCTCGAACCGGCGAATGCCGCTCGAGGATTTCTTCATCGACTATGGCGTGCAGGACCGCGAGGCCGGTGAATTCGTCTCGGCGCTGCTGGTGCCGGTGGCGGCATCGCCGCATTTCCGCGCCTACAAGATTTCCAAACGGTTCGACCAGGATATCTCGGCCGTGATGGGCGGTTTCAATATCTCGGTTTCGGACGGGCGCATCACCGATGCGCGCCTTGCCTTTGGCGGCATGGCGGCGACCCCGAAACGCGCCGCCGCTGCCGAGGCGGCGCTTGTCGGTGCCGGACTGGGCATGGAGGCATTCCGTGAGGCGGCGGTTGCGCTGGAAGGTGACTTCACCCCGATCAGCGACATGCGCGCCTCTGCCGGATACCGCATTCAGGTGGCGGCCAACCTGCTGCTGAAATACGGCATGGACCTGACCGGCACGCCGGTGCCGCGCCTGACCGGCCCGGGGGCAGGCCTGTCTGCCGATACCCTGCGCGAGGCACGGATATGACGGCGGATCGCATCACCGGCGATATTCGTACCACGCTGCGCCATGACAGCGCCCACAAGCATGTCGCCGGAAGCGCCGTCTATGTCGATGACATTCCGACGACGGATGACACGCTGGTGGTGCTGATCGGGCAGAGCCCGCATGCCCATGCGCGC
>WTIL01000044.1:23217-31582 GCA_011522725.1 Rhodospirillaceae bacterium | reverse complement strand
TCGCCCGTGCCACATCCGGTCAATATTTCCGGATCAGTCCGGTGAGCCGGCCCTGAACCTCGACATCGTCCGTCTGGAAATAGCGGGTTTCGTAGCGCGGGTTTTCGGCCTGCAGCCCGATCCGGCCAGGCTCCTTCAACAATGTCTTCAGCGTGGCTTCCTGCTTCTGGATCAGGGCGACGACGATGTCGCCATGATTGGCCGTCTCGGCACGTTCGATGACCACCGTGTCGCCGTCGAGAATGCCTGCTTCCATCATGGAGTCGCCGACAATCTCCAGCGCGAAATGCTCGCCCCGGCCCAGCATGCTGGCAGGCACCTCGAGCTGGTTGCTCGGGTCGCTCAGCGCCTCGATCGGGGTGCCGGCGGCAATCTTGCCGAGAAGCGGCAGGCTGACGGCATCCGCCGCGGCAGCGACGCTGCGGCCAAGATCAGCCGCTGCCGAGGTCACAGGCTTCAGGATTTCGATGGCGCGAGCGCGGTTGGCAAGGCGGCGGATATAGCCACGCTCCTCAAGTCCGGAGACAAGCCGGTGAATGCCCGACTTGGACGCGAGGCCCAGGGCGTCGCGCATTTCGTCGAATGACGGCGATACCTCGCTCTTTTCGGCATGCGCCGTGAGATAATCGAGAAGCTCTTTCTGCTTGCGTGTCAGCATGGGTTCAATCCCGCATTCCTGTCTCGTTCCGTTAATGTTCTATCAATGTTCATGCTTGATGGCAAGCATTTAGAACAAATCAGGATCGAGGCAGTCACAGCAGCGGGTCGAGTCGCATCACCATAACGGCATCGCCGGCCGATTTCGGCGGATCGAACGGAGGGCGCACGATCAGGGCGTTCGCATGCGCGTAAATGCCGATCATCGAGCTGTCCTGCTTCCTGGCCGGTTCGACAGCCATGTTTCCGTCGGCATCGACAGCGAGGGTCGATCGCAGATAGTCCTGCCGCCGGTCATTTTCCGGCAGATCGCAGCCCAGGCGCGCGGTGACCAGTTCCGGCTCGTAGCTTCCGCCGCTGAGCCGGGCAATGGCCGGCCGCAGAAAGATATTGGCGCAGACAGCGCTCGACACCGGGTTGCCGGGCAGGCCCAGAAGGGGAATGCCGTCGATCTGGCCGTGGATCAGCGGCTTGCCGGGGCGCATGGCGATTTTCCAAAAGCCAAGCTCGGTTCCGCTCGAGGACAGGTCATCGACAACATGGTCATGGACTCCGACCGATGCGCCGCCTGTCGTTACAATCAGGTCGAGCGGCAACGGGGCGCTGCGGACCTGTTCGAGCATCGCGCCCGGGCGGTCACGGGCAATCCCCAGATTGACCGGCACGCCGCCGCAGGCGCGCACGAAAGCCGACAGATAGGTTGCGTTGGAGGATATGATCTGGCCGCGCCCGGGCGTCTCGCCCGGGATGACCAGCTCATCGCCTGTGGACAGCACGCCGACATGCGGGCGGGGCCACAGGCTGACATGGGTGTGTCCTGCCGAGGTGGCCAATGCGATCAGCCGCGCCGACATCACTGTGCCCGCCGCAAGGATGATGTCCCCGGCTGTGACATCCAGCCCGGCCGGACGGATGAAACGCCCTTCACGGGGCACTTCGCGAATGATAACGGACGCGCCGTCTTCTTCGGCGCTTGCATCGACATCTTCCTGAAGGATGATGCAATCCGCGCCGTCGGGAATGACCGCTCCGGTGAAAATCCGCACTGCCTGTCCTGCACCCAGCGTTCCCGTCCACGGGCGCCCCGCGGCGGATTCACCGATACGGGTGAGGGTGGTGCCGACAGAACCGCAATCGGCCACGCGCGCGGCATAGCCGTCCATCGCCGATACCGGCTCGACCGGCAGGCTCAGCCGCGCCGCCACGTCCGACGCCAGCACGCGCCCCATCGACTCCGCAAGATGACAGGTCTCGGCCTGCCCGGGCGACAGCCCGGCGAGAATGCGCTCGCGCGCCTCGGCAACTGGCAGCAGGCCCTGACCGCCGCCCTTATTCGGCATTGAAATCGCCCGATTTGCCGCCGGATTTATGCGTCAGCCTGATGGCGCCGATCGCCATCCCGCGGTCCACCGCCTTGCACATGTCATAGATGGTCAGTGCAGCTACAGATACGGCGGTCATGGCTTCCATCTCGATGCCGGTGCGGCCGGTGACCCGGCAGGTGGCGGTGATCCGTACCCCGGGCAGCGCTTCGTCCATTTCCAGATCGACGGCCACATGGTCGAGACCAAGAGGGTGGCAGAGCGGGATCAGGCTGGCGGTCTGTTTCGCGCCCATGATCCCGGCAAGCCGCGCCACACCAAGGACATCGCCCTTGCCGAACCCGCCCTCGGCGATCTTCGCCAGGGTCGAGGCTTGCATGGTGATCTCGCCGCGCGCCACGGCGACACGGTCTGTCACCGGCTTGTCGCCGACATTGACCATATGCGCCTTGCCGTCGGCATCGAAATGGGTGAGATCGGACATGATCGGCTCCTGTGGCTAGTGCCGGGGTGGTACCGGGTTGGCAAGAATGGCTTTCGTGGCCGCCGCCACGTCATCAGCCCGCATCAGGGACTCGCCGATCAGGAAGCAGCGTGCGCCCGTGCCGGCCATCCGTGCGAGATCGGCAGGGGCGAACAGCCCGCTTTCGGCGACAGCAATGCGGTCCGGAGGCAGCGCCGGCAGCATCGCGGCGCCGACATCCAGCGAAATCTCCATCGTCTTCAGATTGCGGTTGTTGATGCCCATCAGCGGCGATTTCAGTCGGCAGGCCCGCTCGAGCTCGGACTTGTCATGCACCTCGATCAGGACATCCATGCCGAGTTCCGTGGCACAGGCTTCCAGCTCCAGCGCCTGGTCGTCATCCAGCGCGGCCATGATCAGCAGGATGCAGTCGGCGCCGAGAGCGCGGGATTCGGTGATCTGGATCGGATCGATCATGAAGTCCTTGCGCAGAACCGGCAGGCTGACGGCGCCGCGCGCCGCGACGAGATAGTCGGGCGATCCTTGGAACCAGGGCCCGTCGGTCAGCACCGACAGGCAGGTGGCCCCGCCGGCCTCGTAGGCGGCGGCAAGAATAGCAGGCTCGAAATCAGCGCGGATCAGGCCTTTCGAGGGCGAGGCCTTCTTCAATTCGGCGATCAGCCCGTATCCTTCCTTCGAGGCATCGGCAAGGGCGGCTGCGAACCCGCGAACCGGGTCGGCGGCAGCAGCCGCGGCCTCGAGGTCGGCGAGGGAGGTGGTGGCGCGAAGTGCGGCCACCTCGTCACGCTTGCCGTCGATGATTTTGGCGAGCACGTCGGTCATGTCAGGAGGCGTCCCCGCTGTTGGTGATCGCAACCAGCCTGTCGAGCGCGGCGCGTGCTTTTCCTTCGGCGATGGAGGCTTCGGCCCGGGCCGCCGCGTCCTGCAGATTGTCGGCATGACCGCCGCCAACCAGCGCTGCGGCGGCATTCAGGATGACGACGTCGCGATAGGAACCAGTGGCGCCGTCAAGCACCGCCTTCAGGCTCTCGGCGTTTTCTTCCGGGGTGCCGCCACGCAGCTCGGAAATCGGCACTGTCGCCAGCCCAAGGTCGTCCGGTGAGATGGTGAATTCGCTGACCTTGCCGTCGGCAAGGGCGGCGACCTTCGTCTCGCCTGTCGTCGAGACCTCGTCCAGCCCGTCGGCGCCATGCACCACCCAGGCATGCGTCGTGCCCAGATTGGCCAGCGCATGGGCAAAGGGAACGCACAGTTCCGGAGCGAATACCCCGACCATGATCCGCTTTACCAGCGCCGGGTTGGCGAGCGGTCCCAGCATGTTGAAAATGGTGCGCACGCCAAGCTCGGCCCGCACCGGCCCGACATGACGCATCGCCGAATGGTGGCGCGGGGCCATCAGGAAGCAGATGCCGGCCTCGTCAAGTGCGCGGCTGACAAGCGCCATATCGCAATCCAGCTTGATGCCGAGGCTGGACAGCACGTCGGCCGCCCCGCTTTTCGACGAGACGGCCTTGTTGCCGTGCTTGGCCACGCGCACACCGCAACCGGCGACGACAAATGCCGCGGCAGTTGAGATGTTGTAGGTGCCGATGCCATCACCGCCGGTGCCGACGATGTCCATCGTGCCTTCCGGCGCCTCGACGATAAGCGCTTTCTCGCGCATCACGCCGGCGGCGGCGGCAATGTCCTCGACCCGTTCACCGCGGATCTTCAGCGCTGTCAGGAAGGCGGCCATGCGGATCTGGCTGACCTCGCCATCCATGATCGCGTTGAAACAGTCGCGAATGGCGTCCGGCGACGGCATCTCGCCCTCGGTCAGCATCTTCAGGGGATCGCGCATTACATCATTCATGAACGGCTCTCGCGGTTGGGTGCGCGGCGGGGTGAGCGCCTGCGTAGCAGAAGGTCGCCCGACTATATGAAGCCGGCCGGGGGATGGCAAGCAAAGGGCCGGCCACGGCGACGATATGCGCCGGGGAAAGTCCGATTTGCCAGATGAGCTGCCGGATGCGGGAAGTATTTGCCCGTAAAATGGATAACAGAGGGCAAAACTTTGCTTTTTCGCACTGCTGGAATTTTCCGGCTTGAATCCCGTGTGTCCGGGTGTATCGTCAATACATCGCCGATTTAACGATCAACTTGCGGGCGATTAAGAAATACAGCTAAAGCGCTCAAGGCCAGCAATGGCCGCTCGGGTTCTGTAACCAGATACAGCAACCGCCACGGGAAGCGCAAATCAACGCGCTGACGCGGCGGTTTTTTTATGCCGGCATTCCGTCCGGACCCCGTCAATCGAAAGCGCAACATGTTTCGATCCAGGTCCGGCAGCGGGTCTGGCGGACTGACCATCCGTAATCCGGTCGGGCGATTTGATTTCAGCTTGTGCGCCCCGGCATGTCGCCGAAAGCACTAAAGAGGAGACTGATATGTCTGATCTTGATACCACCAATCCCGCAACACTTGCTCTGCACGCAGGCTATCGCGCCGACCCGGCCACCAATGCCGTGGCCGTGCCGATCTACCAGACGACGTCATACCAGTTCGGGTCAGCCGAACATGCGGCGAACCTGTTCAGCCTGTCGGAGCTCGGCAATATCTACACCCGCATCATGAACCCGACGACGGATGTGCTCGAGCAGCGGATCACCGCGCTCGAGGGCGGGGCGGCGGCGCTTGCCGTCTCGTCCGGCCAGACGGCGACCGCCTATGCTGTGCAGAATTTGGCGCGGGCCGGGGACAATATCGTCAGCTCGACCGACCTTTATGGCGGAACCTGGAACCTGTTCCAGAACACGCTGCGCCAGCAGGGCATCGAGGTGCGCTTCGTCGATCCGTCGCGGCCGGAGAATTTCGCCGAGGCCAGCGACGAGCGGACACGGGCCTATTACGCCGAGACGCTGCCGAACCCGAAGCTCGAGGTGTTCCCCATCGCAGAGGTGGCGGAAATCGGCCGTGAGCGTGGGATTCCGCTGATCGTCGACAATACGGCGGCACCAATCCTGACGCGGCCCTTAGACCATGGCGCTGCCGTCGTCGTGCATTCGCTGACCAAATATATCGGCGGCCACGGCACCTCGATCGGCGGAGTGATTATCGATGGCGGCAATTTCGACTGGGCGGCACAACCGGCACAGCAGCCGGCGCTCAACGAGCCGGATCCGTCATATCATGGCGCGGTCTGGACCGAGGCGGCGGCCCCGCTTGGCCCGATCGCCTTTGCGCTGAAGGCGCGGGTGACGCTGCTTCGTGATCTCGGCGGGGCGCTCAGCCCAACGAATGCGTTCCAGATCATTCAGGGGCTGGAGACACTGCCGCTCCGGATCAGGGAGCATGTGAAGAACGCCTCGGCGGTGGCCGACTTCCTGGCGAGCCACCCGGCGGTTGCCAGCGTCAATTATCCGCGCCTGCAGACCGGCAATGCCGCGCGCCGCGCGCATGCCTATCTGCGGGGCGGCTATGGCGGGCTCGTCGGGTTCGAGCTGAAGGACGGGTTCGCCGCCGGACAGGCATTCATCAATGCCCTCAGGCTCTTCTACCACGTCGCCAATATCGGCGATGCGCGCTCGCTGGCCATTCATCCGGCCTCGACTACGCATTCGCAGCTGGCAGCCGACGAGCAGCGCGATACCGGTGTGACCGAGGGCTATGTGCGGCTGTCGGTGGGGATCGAGCATATCGACGACATCATCGCCGACCTGTCGCAGGCGCTCGATGCCGCCACCAGCGCGCTGAGCGCGGCGGCCGAATAGGGGCCGCAACACCACAACCCGATCCCCGAAAGGGGCACGGGCAATCCCCGAAAGGGGTCTGGGCCGCGGGATTCAACCTCCCCCCGCGGCCCTTTTTCATGCGTGGAGAATGGTGTGCTAGGGATGCATCTGCCCCGGGAAGCGCTCGTCGAGGCGCAGCACCTGGGATTCCAGCGCCGCCATATCCTCGCCCGTTGGCACCGTCATGCCGCAGACCCGCAGAAAATTCGCCAGAATGCGGTAACCCGCGACCGAGGCGATGGATTCGGGATGGAACTGAACGCCGTGCAAGTCATGGTCACGGTGGCTGAGCCCCATGACAGCGCCTGCCTCGGTGCGCGCGGTGACGGTCAGCTCGTCCGGAAGGCTGTCTTCCTCGACCACCAGCGAATGATAGCGCGTCACCGGAAAATCTGTCGGGCAGTCGGCGAACAGGTCGCTCTTGACGGCATTCGCATAGGTGCGCTTGACGCGCGACAGCTTGCCATGGACAGGCGGGTCGACACGGCGAAGCGTGCCGCCGAATGCGGCGGCAAGCGCCTGATGCCCGAGACAGACGCCAAGAACGGGCGTGTTGCCGGCGGCGGCGCGGATCAGCTCGATTGTAATTCCGGCATCCTGCGGCGTCCCGGGGCCGGGCGACAGCACCAGCCCCTGGGGTGCACGGGCCAGAACCTCGTCCGGCGTTGCCGCGTCATTGCGCATGATCTCGACCTCGGCACCAAGGTCCGACAGGAAGTGCCACAGGTTCCAGGTAAAGCTGTCGTAGTTGTCGATCAGGATGAACATTGCGCCGGTCGTCCGTTGAACAGGCGTCGGGTGTAGCATGTCCGGGGACGGGCGCAAACAGCAGAACCCGCGCGATCACCCGCCAAAACAGGTCAAAATAATACGGTAAAATAACACCGTATATCTATATATCTGTATTTATTGTAAAAATAATAAATTTGTGAAAAGAAAGCGTTTGACCGGCATGCCGGCACGTCCTATAAACCGCGCCAGTTACCGGCATGCGCCAGCATGCCATCAACGGCAGCCACCGGACCATTGCCGATCATCAGACGATATCCGGCGGCATTATTGGAGATCAACATGCCCTTGCCAAGAACCTATGTGGCAACGCCCAAGGACATCGAAAAACAGTGGTTCGTTGTCGACGCGGCGGATGTCGTTCTCGGCCGTCTTGCCTCGCTCGTCGCCATGCGCGTGCGCGGCAAGCACAAGCCGACCTATACCCCGAACATGGATTGCGGAGATCACATCATCGTGGTCAATGCCGAGAAGGTGAAACTGACCGGCAACAAGCGCAACCAGAAAACCTATTACTGGCACACCGGTTATCCGGGCGGCATCAAGTCGCGCACCGCAGACAAGATCCTCGACGGCCGTTTCCCGGCCCGTGTGATCGAGAAAGCTGTAGAGCGCATGATCCCGCGTGGCCCGCTTGGCCGCAACGCCATGCGCAACCTGCATGTCTATGCCGGTCCCGACCATCCGCATGAGGCGCAGCAGCCTACCGCGCTCGACGTCGCCGGCATGAACCCGAAGAACAAGAGGTAGCAATGTCTGACGAAACCAAGGTTGAAACCACCGAAGCTCCCGCAGGCATGGCCGCTCTCGGCGCGCTGTCGGAAGACAACGCACCCGAGGCCGCTGCTGCCGCTGCTCCGGCCGAGCCGAAGATCGACAATCTGGGCCGGTCCTATGCAACCGGCCGCCGCAAGGACGCCGCCGCCCGTGTCTGGGTGAAGCGCGGCACCGGCCAGATGAAGATCAACGGCAAGGACGTGTCCGAATATTTCGCCCGTCCGGTTCTGCAGATGATCCTGGCACAGCCGTTCGAGGCCGCCGAGCGTGTCGGCGAGTTCGACGTCATCGCCACCGTCAAGGGTGGTGGCCTGTCCGGCCAGGCCGGCGCTGTCCGCCACGGCATCAGCCGCGCGCTGACGCTGTTCGAGCCGGGCCTGCGCCCGGCGCTGAAGGCCGGCGGCTTCCTGACCCGCGACCCGCGTGTTGTCGAGCGTAAGAAGTACGGCAAGGCGAAAGCCCGCCGGAGCTTCCAGTTCTCGAAGCGCTAGATGGCCCGGTGGCGAAAGCCGCCTGTTCAAATCCAAAAGCAGGGCTTCGGCCCTGCTTTTTTGTGTGAATTTCTG
>WTIL01000044.1:0-23117 GCA_011522725.1 Rhodospirillaceae bacterium | reverse complement strand
CGCGCTGGTCGAAACGGGTGGGCTTGAACCCTAGGCTTCATGCCCGCCGCAATGTTGTTGTGAAGACGGCAAGCCCGATCAGCACCGCGCCGCTGCCGCGCTGAAGCCATGCCATCCGGTCCGGCCTTGCAACCTTGCTGCGCAGCGTTGCCGCCAGAAGCGCGTAGGCGAGCGCATTCACCCCGCCAAGGCCGACAAAAGTGGCGATCATCACGGTGAATTGCGGCGTGAACGGCGCCGCCGGATCGATGAATTGCGGCACAAACGCCACGAAAAAGCCGATGGATTTCGGGTTCAGCAAAGTGACAAGCGCACTGTCGCGGAAGGCGGCGCCCTTTGATTTTCCGGCAACCTTGGCCAAGTCGGCCGTCGCCCTGCCGGCCGACCGGATCATCCGCCAGCCCATCCAGGCAAGATAGGCCGCGCCCGCCCATTTCATCACGGTGAACAGGCTTGCCGAGGCTGTCATGACAACGCCGAGACCGAGCAGGGTGGCGCTCATCGCAAGCAGGTCGCCCAGAATCACCCCGCCGACCACCGCCAGCGCCACGCCGCGACCCTGCGCCAGCGCATAGGACACGACAAGCAGGATGGTCGGCCCCGGTGTGGCCAGAAGAATAGCCGTTGCGATCAGGAACGGGATGAAGAGGTCAAGGCTCATGAATGCTCGTGCGACGGTTCAGCAGGAATCGGAGCGGAATCTACATTGACAATTTGTCGATAAAATATCAGCGTTTATTACAGTCATAATTCAGCGACAGGAATTTCCTAGCATGGACGAGGCAGGCGTGAAACTGGCGGGGTGGCAGTTCTGGATCGATCGCGGCGGCACATTCACCGACATTGTCGGCCGCGCGCCGGATGGCGAGCTGCATACGCACAAGCTGCTTTCGGAAAATCCCGAAGCCTATGAGGATGCCGCCCTGCAGGGCATTCGTGACCTGCTTGGCGTCGGCGGCAGCGAGCCGATCCCCGAAGCCGGGATCGACGCCGTCAAGATGGGCACCACCGTCGCCACCAACGCCCTGCTCGAGCGCAAGGGCGACCGCACGCTCCTTGTCGTTACCGAAGGGTTCCGTGACCAGCTCCGCATCGCCTATCAGGCGCGGCCGCGGCTGTTCGACCGCGAGATCACCTTGCCGGAGATGCTGTATGAGCGTGTCGAGGAGGTCACCGAACGGGTCGATGCGCAGAACGAGATACTGGTTCCGCTCGATCTCGACGGGCTTCGTCCGCGCCTTCAGGCGGCGTTCGATGACGGCATTCGGTCCATCGCCATTGTCCTGATGCATGGCTACAGGGTGCCGGATCATGAGGTACGGATTGCGCAGCTGGCACGCGAGATCGGCTTCACCCAGGTCTCGACCAGCCACGAGACGAGCCCGATGATCAAATTTGTCGGGCGCGGCGACACCACCGTCGCGGATGCCTATCTCTCGCCGATCCTGCGCCGCTATATCGACCGCATCGCCGCGACGCTCGGCGGGGTGAACCTGCAGTTCATGCAGTCGAATGGCGGCCTGAAGGGGGCCAGCCTGTTTCAGGGAAAGGATGCCATCCTGTCGGGCCCGGCAGGTGGCATTGTGGGCGCGGTGCGCACGGCCGAACAGGCCGGGTTCGACAAGGTGATCACCTTCGATATGGGGGGCACCTCGACCGACGTCGCGCATTACGAGAACAGCTACGAGCGTGTCTTCGAGACCGTTGTCGCGGGCGTGCGCATGCAGGCGCCGATGCTGTTGATCCACACGGTGGCGGCGGGCGGCGGCTCGCTGTGCCAGTTTGACGGGGCGCGTTTCCGTGTCGGTCCGGAAAGCGCCGGCGCCAACCCTGGGCCGGCCTGTTACCGGCGTGGCGGACCGCTGGCTGTGACCGACTGCAATGTCATGCTTGGCAAGCTGCAGCCGGAATTCTTTCCGCCCGTCTTCGGCCCGAACCAGGACGAGCCGCTGGACGCCGAGGCGGTGCGCGCGCGCTTCACCGAAATGGCCGCCGAGGTCGAATCATCGACTGGCATTGCCCGCTCGCCGGAAGAGCTTGCCGACGGCTTCCTGCGCATTGCTGTCGAGAACATGGCCAATGCCATCAAGAAGATCTCGGTGCAGCGCGGTTATGACGTGACCGACTATGCGCTGCAGTGCTTTGGCGGCGCCGGCGGGCAGCATGCCTGCCTGATTGCCGATGTGCTGGGCATGAACACGGTGCTGGTACATCCATTCGCCGGGGTGTTGTCGGCCTATGGCATGGGGCTTGCCGATGTGCGCGCACTGCGCGAGCGCACCATCGAGGCGCCGCTGTCGGATGGTCTGGTGCCGCGTCTGGTGGCCGAACTCGACGAGCTGGCCGCCGTTGCCGAGGCCGAGGTCGAGGCGCAGGGGATCGGCGATGACCGGATGGAGACCCGGCGTTATGTCCATCTTCGCTATGACGGGTCGGACACCGCGCTCGAGGTGCCCTATGGCCCGGTGGACGAAATGGTCGAGGCCTATCAGTCGGCCTATCGCTCGCGCTTCGGCTTTATCATGCCCGGCAAGGGCGTGATCGCGGCCACCATCTCGGTCGAGGCCATCGGCCTGACCTTCGATGTCGAGGCGGGAACGCATGTGGCGGCAAGCGATTCCTTCACGCCGCTCGCCACCGTTGACGCCTATATGGGCGGCGCGCCGGTGACAGCGCCGGTCTACCGCCGGGAATCCATCCCCGCAGGCGGCACGGTCGACGGGCCGGCCCTGATCACCGAGGCGACGGCGACCACCATCGTCGAGCCCGGCTGGCAGGCCGAGATGACCGAAATCGGCAATCTGGTCCTGCGCCGCGTCGTGGCCCGTGAGGAGCGCATGGCCATCGGCACGAGCTGTGACCCGGTAATGCTCGAGGTGTTCAACAACCTGTTCATGTCGATCGCCGAGCAGATGGGCTACACCCTTCAGAACACGGCGCTGTCGGTCAATGTGAAGGAACGTTTGGACTTTTCCTGCGCGATCTTCGATTCCACTGGATCGCTGATCGCCAACGCGCCGCACATGCCGGTGCATCTGGGCTCGATGGGGGAATCCGTCCGTGCGGTGATCCGCGACAATGAGGGCGAGATCGGCCCGGGCGATGCCTATGTGCTGAATAACCCCTATAACGGCGGCACGCACCTTCCCGATATCACCGTGATTACGCCTGTCTTCGACGAGGGCGAGATCCTGTTCTTTGTCGCCTGCCGGGGGCACCATCCCGATGTCGGCGGCAAGACGCCGGGGTCCGCGCCGCCGGATTCGGCGCATATCGACGAGGAAGGCGTGCTGATCGACAATTTCAAGCTGGTCGACCGCGGCACCTATCGCGAGGCCGAGATGATGGAGGTGCTTCGCAGCGCCATCCATCCGGCGCGCAACCCCGAACAGAATATTGCCGATCTGCGGGCGCAGCTTGCCGCCAACGAAAAGGGCGTGCAGGAGCTTCACAAGATGGTGCGGCAGTTCGGTCTGGAAACCGTCCTCGCCTATATGGGCCATGTCCAGGACAATGCCGAGGAATCGGTCCGCCGGGTCATCGACGTGCTGACCGACGGCAGCTTCACCTATCCGATGGATAACGGCCAGCAGGTCAGCGTCAGGGTGTCGATCAATCGCGAGGCGCGCTCGGCGGTGGTGGATTTCACCGGCACCAGCGGGCAGGGCGCCAACAATTTCAACGCGCCGGCCGCGGTCTGCCGCGCGGCGGTCCTCTATGTGTTCCGCACGCTCGTCGATGACGACATCCCGATGAATGAGGGATGCCTGAAACCGGTCACCATCATCCTCCCGGACGACTGCATGCTGCAGGCGCAATATCCGGCGGCGGTGATCGCGGGCAATGTCGAAACCTCGCAGATCGTGACCGATACGCTCTACGGCGCGCTCGGCGTGATGGCGGCGGCGCAGGGTACGATGAACAACTTCATCTACGGCAACGACGTCTATCAGTATTACGAGACGCTGTGCGGCGGTTCGGGCGCAGGTCCCGATTTCGATGGCTGTGATGCGGTTCATACGCATATGACGAACAGCCGCCTGACCGACCCCGAGGTGCTGGAATGGCGCTATCCCGTCTTGCTGGAAAGTTTCGAGATCCGTGACGGGTCCGGCGGCACCGGCCGTCATCGCGGCGGGCATGGCGTGCGGCGGCGCACGCGCTTCCTTGAGAGCATGGAGGCCGTGATCCTCGCCAATCACCGCATCGTCCCGCCTTATGGCATGGCCGGCGGCGGCGAGGGGGCGGTCGGCCGCAACTGGGTGGAGCGCACCGACGGCAGCACCGAGATGCTGACCGCAACGGATCTGCGCCAGATGGAGCCTGGCGATGTGTTTGTGATCGAAACCCCCGGTGGTGGCGGGTTTGGCCCGGCCGAAGGCGATGGTGATGGCTGATCGTATAGTATCATCGGCGCATCTCGTTTCGGACAAGGCGGCAGAGCTGAGCGAGGTCGAATACGGATTGATCGTCGCCAGCAACGCCTTTGGCCTGTGGGCTGTTCGCGGAACGGCGGCGGCGGCGGCCGATTTCCCGGGGATCGCCGATCTTGGCGTGATCGACGTGATGTGCCTTCATTCGGTGAACCACCGGGAACGCGCCAAGAAGCTGGCCGATATCTGTTTCAAGCTGAATATCGAGGACACGCATATCGTGAACTACGCGCTGAAGAAGCTGGTCAAGGCAGGGCTTGTCACCAGCCAGAAACAGGGCAAGGAAGTGTTCTACGAGACAAGTGATACCGGCAAGGCGGTGATCCGGCGTTACCGGGACATTCGGGAGGCCTGCCTCGTCGACGCCTTTTCCGCGCTTGGCGAGGTGGATCCCGACAGCCTTGGCGAGCTGGCGCGCCAGCTTCGCGTGCTGTCGGGCCTTTATGGCCAGGCCGCGAGAAGCGCGACCAACATGTAACGCGCCGCCCTGCGGTGACTGGAGTTTGAACCATGCCCGGGACAATCCCGAAACTGATGAATGCTGTCTGGTACGAGGCGAACGGTGATGCCGCGGATGTGCTCGTCCATGGCGAGATGCCGGTGCCGCAACCGGCAGCTAGTGAGGTTCTGGTGCGCCTTGGCGCGTCGGGGGTGAACCCGTCCGATGTCAAGGCCCGCGCCGGATCGCGGCCGATGGGGTTCGACCGCGTCATCCCGCATAGCGACGGTGCCGGTACGGTCGAAATGGTCGGCGAGGGTGTCGATCCGGACCTTCAGGGCCGGCGGGTCTATCTTCGCAACGGGCAGTGGCAGCGCGCCAATGGCACGGCGGCGGAATATATCGCGCTTGATGCCGGGCTGGTCCACCCGTTGCCGGACAATGTCAGTTTCGAGACGGGTGCTGCGCTTGGTATTCCGGCGTTGACGGCGGCCTATGCGGTGCTCAAGGACGGGCCGGTGGACGGCGAGACGGTCCTGATCCACGGGGCAGGCGGCACCGTTGCGCGGCTTGCCGTGCAGATCGCGGTCGATTCCGGCGCGCGGGTCATCGCCACCACAGGTGACATGGCCAAGTCCGGCGCCATTTCCGCGCTCGGCGCCGAGGCGGTTCTGGATTATCGAGACCCGGACCTGGCGGCCGCCGTGGCGGCCGTCGCGGGTGCCGGCGGTGTGGGCCGCATCATCGATGCCGAGGTCGGGGCGAACCTCGCCACAAGCATCGAGATTCTGCGGCCAATGGGTGTTCTCGTCGGTTATGGCTCGGTACTCCGTCCGGTCACCGAGCTTCCGTTCCTGAAGATGATGTTCAAGAACCTCACCCTGTCGTCCATCCTTGTCTATCTGGTCGGCGACGACGAGGCCGCGGCCTATGCCGGTGTGGTGAACGACATGCTGGAACGCGGCGTGCTGGAAGTTCCTGTCGCAAAGGTCTTCCCGCTGGCCGAAACGGCCGCGGCGCACCGCATGGTCGAGGATGAGGCGCGGTACGGCGCGGTCATCGTCAAGACCGCCTGACGGCAGCGTTGCCGCCGCTTGTATATTGGCCGCGCAACCGTTACATCTGTTCGACGAATTCAAGCCAAGAGATAGATTTCCATGCCGTCTGACAAACCCCAGAAATCGGCCGCCCCGTTGAGGGTCGGAATTGCCGGCCTCGGCGTCGTGGGCGGTGAAGTCGCCCGCCAGATCAGCCATCATGGCGACACGCTTGCCGCTGTCGCCGGACGCGACTTCCGGATCACCGTTGTCAGTGCCCGCTCGCGCGATGCCGATCGCGGCTTCGACATGGCCGGGATCGACTGGGTGGATAACGCGGCGGAGATCGCCGAGCGCGATGATGTCGATATTGTCGTCGAGATGATCGGCGGCGAGGAAGGGGTTGCGCTCGAGCTCGTGACCCGGGCTCTTGAAACCGGCAAGCATGTCATCACCGCCAACAAGGCGATGCTGGCGCATCACGGCACGAGGCTGGCCGGTCTTGCCGAGGCCAACAATGTCGGGCTGATGTTCGAGGCGGCGATCGCCGGCGGCATCCCCGCGGTCAAATCGCTGCGTGAAGGGCTGGCCGGCAACCGTGTGTCGCGTGTGTCGGGCATCCTGAACGGCACCTGCAACTATATCCTGACCCGCATGGAAAAGACCGGCGAGCCGTTTGACGAGGTTCTCGCCGACGCCCAGAAGCTGGGCTATGCCGAGGCGGAACCCTCGCTCGATGTCGACGGCATCGATGCCGCCCACAAGCTGACCATCCTGGCGGCCATCGCGTTCGGCCAGACACCGCAGTTCGACAAGGTCGCCATTTCCGGCATCCGCGACGTCTCGGCGGTGGATTTCGCCTATGCCAAGCAGCTCGGCTTCCGGATCAAGCTCGTCGGCACGGCCGAGCCCGGGCGCATGCCCCGAATGCAGACCTGCCTGCTGCCGATGTCCACCCAGCTTGCCAAGGTGGACGGGGTGCTGAACGCGGTCGAATTCGATGCCGATCCTGTGGGCAGTGTCGTCCTGACCGGCCCGGGTGCCGGTTCCGGGGCGACATCATCGGCGGTGTTGTCCGATCTTGTCGATCTCGCCTGTGACCGGATCCCCTTTACCTTCGGCCGGCCGGTGGCCGCGCTCGCCGATGGCAGCGCTGTCGAGAATGGCGGCGGCCCCGATACGCCTTTCTATGTACGGTTGATGGTCGTCGACAAGCCTGGCGTTCTCGCCGACATCACTTCGGTTCTGCAGATTCACGACATTTCGGTGGAATCGATGCTGCAGCAGGGGCGCGCGCCGCAGGATACCGTGGCGCTTGTCCTCGCGACGCACGAGGTCGGCGTCGAGCGGCTGATGACGGCTCTAACCGAAATCGAATCCCTGTCCTGTGTGATGGCCGCGCCCGTGGCCATGCCGATCCTGGTCCCCGGTCAGGAGGGCTGATTGACGGACGGCGCTGCCTTTCTCGGTGTTGAAAGCTCGCTGACAAACGCGCGTTGGGAGGCTGCGCCGACGATCCGTGCCGGTGCCGATCTCGACCGTATGGCCGGGGCCATTTCCGATCGCCATCCCGACATGCCCCTCCCGGTCACACGGCTTCTTGCCGGACGGGATACGGGCGGACTCGAAATCGACAGCTATCTTGATCCGAAAATCCGCGACCTTCTTCCCGACCCGTCAATTTTCAAGGATATGGACAAGGGCGCGGCGCGGCTTGCCGATGCCGTCGAGGCCGGTACGCCGGTCGGTGTGTTCGGAGACTATGATGTCGACGGTGCCGCCGCCGCCGGGCTGCTTGTCAATGTGCTTGGCGCGCTGGGGCTGGCTGTCGATGTGCATATCCCTGACAGGATGCGCGAGGGCTATGGCCCCAACGAGGCGGCGCTCTCCGCCTTGCAGGAACGCGGCGCCGGGCTGATTGTTACGGTGGATTGCGGAATTGCCGCGCACGGGCCGCTCGAGAAGGTGGCGCAGACCGGCATGGATGTGATTGTCGTCGATCATCATCTTGCCGGACCGGAACTGCCGCGCGCCCATAGCGTGATCAACCCGAACCGTCTGGACGAGGATGGCGCCTATGGCCATCTCTGCGCCGCCGGCGTCGTGTTCATCCTGCTTGTCGCGCTGCTTCGCGAACTGCGCCGCCGCGGTGCGTTCGAGGGTGGCAGGCAGGCACCCGACCTTATGCGCCAGCTCGATCTTGTCGGGCTTGCTACGGTCTGCGATGTGGTGCCGCTGCGGGGGATCAACCGCGCCTTTGTGGGGCAGGGGCTGAAGATGCTGGCGCGCCGCGGCAATATCGGTCTGGCCTGCCTTGCCGACGTGTCGGGTCTCAACACCCCGCCGAGCGGCCATACCTTCGGGTTCATGCTCGGGCCGAGGATCAATGCCGGCGGGCGGATCGGTTCTTCCGACCTCGGCGTACGCCTGCTTTCGACACAAAGTGGCGATGAGGCGCTTGGCCTCGCCGCGGCGCTTGACGAGCTGAACATCCGCCGCCGCGAGATCGAACAGGAAATACGTGCCCATGCCATGGATATGGCGGCAGAACAGGCTGACAGGCCGGTGGTGCTGGTCGGGCACCCGGACTGGCATGAGGGCGTGATCGGCATCGTCGCCGGACGCCTTCGCGAGGTGCTTGGCAAGCCGGCATGTGTCGTGTCGCTTGGCGCGGACGGGGCCGGCAAGGGGTCTGGCCGGTCCATTCCGGGGTTCCGGCTCGGCAGCGCCGTGATCGCGGCTAGCCAGGCTGGCGTGATCGCCGGCGGCGGCGGCCACGACATGGCGGCCGGGTTCAGCCTCGATCAGGGCCAGATGGGTGATTTCCACGATTTCCTGTGTGACAGGTTCACCCGCGACATAGGCGCCGAACCACCACGCCAGATCCGCGCTGTTTCCGGATTGCTCAGCACCGCCGGTGTGCTGCCTGAACTGGCCGACTGGATGGAGCGGCTGGGCCCCTTTGGCAGCGGCAACCCCGAGCCACGCTTTGCGCTTCCCGACTGCCGGATCAGCTATGCCAAGCCGGTTGGCAAGGACGGGGCGCATATCTCGTGCCGGCTCGATGATGGCAGTGGCGGCACACTGAACGCCATTGCCTTCCAGGCAGGCGGCACGCCGCTCGGCGAAGCGCTGGTCGCAGGAAGGGACGGCGCCCCGCTGCATATTCTCGGCCGTATCAGGCGTGATCATTTCCGCGGCGGCCGCGCGATGCAGGTGGAAATCGAGGACGCCGCGCCGCGGACAGGCTGAACATTTCTTTCGGCATTTAATGCCAAAATCCGGCTTGATTTGGCCGATGGTTTTGACTAAAACCCAACCACTGGCCTTAAGTCCCGTTCGTCTAGGGGTCTAGGACACCGCCCTTTCACGGCGGCAACAGGGGTTCGAATCCCCTACGGGATGCCAGTATCGCCTCTGAAACCGCCTGGTTTCAGGGGTTTTTTGTTGCCCGGATTCCTGCTTGGGCGGCCGCCGGCAGCGCCTTAACCGTCGTAATTGACGCCGCCTTCGGACCGGTGCCACAGCCGGTAGAGGTGACGTTTGGTCGCCGGATCGTCTCCATCCTCGAATTCGGACCGGTAGTGGCCAAGCTCGTGGTTGTTCAGATACTGGACCTGTCCGCGCTCCAGCGGCGCCTCGATCCACAGGTCGGCCGATGATGTCACATCGTCGACAGCACGCAACGCATCGACCAGCCCCGCATCCATCTCGGAGCCGTGGACCTGATAGCCCTTGCGGACCAGCGAGCTGTTGGCGCGGCACCGCAGCTTGCCGCCAGACCATGAAAAGAAAGGCGCGAAGGATGTCTTCGCCGCGCCCTCGGCATGTTCGGCCTGCCTGTCGAAATGCATTGGCTGGTACAGGCGGCGCAGTTCCGCCGGATAGCGCGCCTCCATGCGTTCATGAACGGTGTAGAGGCTGCAGAACCGGCTGAGGCCGCCGCTCTTCGCCGGATAGCGGCAGAGCAGGCCGACATAGTCCGGCACCCTCACGGCAAAGGCATTGTCTGTGTGGAACACCAGCTCGACATTGGTTGTGGAGCCGCGGACGCCATAGCCGTATTTCCGGCCGGTGTCGGTCACGTCATAGATCATCGTGCCGTCCCATTTCTGGGCGACATTCGGTGCCATCAGCTGGCCAAGGGTCCAGTAGACATCGACCATGTCTGTTATGTCGTAATCGTCCATCGGCAGCCTGTCGATCACGGCAAAGCCGATCCCGTGATCGCAGATTTTACGGGCGGCCGCATAGGCCATTGCCAGTTCGGGGATCTCGAATTGTTCCGGTCGCCGCAGCAATGTAGGAAGCGGCTGGCGCTTCATGGCCGCCAGCATGGTGTGAACTTCCGCGCGCGCGCCGGGGCCGAGCGGGACTGTCCAGTCATCTTGCGACAGGTCGGCGGCGAGCCAGCCGCGTCCCGCCGCGCTCGGCAGATTGTCGAGATCGTTGAACGCCTCGAAACTCAGATCGACGACACCTTCCATCACATGCTCCCGGTCCATCACATCCTATCGGTCAATCACGGGAAAAGGATGCCAGCAAACCGGCAGTTTTGAAAGGACCCCCGCTATCGGGCCTTGCCGGCATGCACCTCGTTCGTCGGGGTCAGCAGCAGCAGGCTGGCGAACAGCACAGTGGCGCCCACCGAAAGGGCAATCATCAACCCCATGTAAACGTCGCTTCCCAGCCCGAACAGCAGCCCGCCGACACCGGGGCCGATTGCGGCGCCAAAAGCACGCGGCGTGGCGATGATTCCCTTGGCCCGGCCGTAGATTTCGGCCCGGAAATAGAGATTTGTGACAAAGCCGAATGACACGGTCAGAACGCCGTGGCCCATGCCGAAGAGCGCCATCGCCAACACCGCCATCGGGATGCTCTGGATCTGCACGAGCATCAGAGACACCGGCACCAGAAACGCGGCGATCAGGCCGGTCAGCCTGGCATCCAGATGATGCCCGGCCTTCATTTCCAGGACCCGGCCCACCACCTGAAACGGCCCGTATATGCTGGCAAGCATCACCGCCAGCGCAAGGCTGCCGAATTGCGCATCGAACCAGTTGATCCATAACAGCGTCGTGGTCGCGAACAGCAGATATTCCAGTGCGCCTGAGCCCGCCAGGAGCAGCATCGCCCGTTTTTCGGATGACTGCAGCAATGACCAGCGGAATGGCGCGGCCGCCGCATCCCTGACAGCGGCAGGGCGCGGCGCGCGGCGCGCGGCATTCCCGATCATCAGGCTGGCGAACACAAGCGCGCCGGAAATCACGAGGCAGGTGCCGGTAAGGCCGGCAGCCTCCAGAAGCGGGTGGATCGACAGCCAGGTCAGCGAGCTCGCCACACCGCCATAGAAGGTGATGATAGAGATGCTGCGTCTTGATTTGGCTTCATGCAGCTGCACGGCGGCGCTGAAGGCGACCTCGTAGGTCGACATCGCCAGTCCGGTTCCGACCAGCAGGAAACATCCGGCAAGCCAGATCATTGTGGGAACGGGAGCCGCCCCGGCAAATCCCAGCCCGGCAATCCCGGCAGCGCCCGTCAGAAAGCCGATGCGCATGACCGACAGCGCACCGTGGCGGTCACACCAGCTGCCGACAATCGGCATCAGGATGGCCTGAAGGATCAGCGCCATGCTGAGAACGGTCAGAACTGTGGATTCGCCGAGAGACGTTGCGGCGGCAACAGGTGTCTTCAGGGCGGCGAAGGCATAGAACATCAGCCCGTAGGACAGAATCTGGCTGATGCCCAGAGAATGGACGGGCACGCGGGTCGAGAGGGGTGAACTGGCCTCGGTCAAGGGCAGGGATCCTGTGGTTCGGCGGCAGCGCGGAAAAGGCGTCCGCCTGCAATGCTGGATGCCGAGCCTGCAAGGCTGGCGTCCATCATGTTTATCCGACCTGAAATCAATGCGCCATAGGCCCCTTCACTGGCCTGATTGAGGCAGGTGAAATCATGCCATTGTCGGTGATCCGGTTTTCTGTCACCGTCGCAACGTTTGGCTGGCAGGAATAACGAGGTTTTCAGGATGTCGCAGCAGATCGAAGCGCATGAGGCGGCGCAGGCGAAAACGCCGAGGGGGGAATGGCATTACGCGCCGGAACTGCCGATCGGCAACAACCCGCTGTTCGAGTTTCCGTGGCGAATTGACCGGATTGCCGCCTATTACCGCGACTACTGGCTGAGTCTTTCGGAGACGGTGATCTTCCTGCTGCTTGCCATTGGCGGCTGGGCGCTGCTCGAGGCGCCGCTTGGCGACATATCGGTGCTGTCATGGGGTTGGGCAGGTATCATCTATGCGCTGAATTTCGGCATGGTGATGATTTTTGCCGGCGGGTTTCACCTGTTTTTCTACACGCTTCGCAAGCAGGGCGACGAGACCAAATATGTCCCGCAATTCGGCCATCGCGGTGGCGGGCGCTTTACCTTTGGCAATCAGGTTCACGACAACATGTTCTGGTCGCTGGCCAGCGGCGTCACGGTCTGGAGCGGATATTCCGTGCTGCTGCTGTGGGCGCATGCCAACGGGGTAATGCCGGCGATCTCCTTTGCCGGGAATCCGGTGCTGTTCTCCGCTATCGTGTTTTGCACCGGCATGTGGGTGGCGTTCCATTTCTACTGGGGGCACCGGCTGCTGCATGTCGGGCCGCTCTACCGGTATGTTCACGCCCTGCATCATCGCAATGTGAATGTCGGCCCCTGGTCCGGCATTTCGATGCACCCGGTCGAGCATGTGATCTATTTCAGCTCGATGCTGATCCACCTTGTGGTGCCGTCACACCCGGTTCTGATCATGTTTCATGGCTACATGCTGGCGCTGTCGGCGATCTTTGGCCATACCGGGTTTCACGAGCTGCTTCTTGGCAACAGCCGCCGGGTGCTTGTCGGGCATTTCCACCACCAGCTGCATCACCGCTATTTCGAGTGCAATTACGGAAGCGTGGATTTTCCGCTGGACGTCTGGTTTGGTACTTTCCATGACGGCACGGTGGATGCGCGCCGCCGCCTGAAAGAACGGCTTGGCCCGCGATAGGGCCCGGGATAGGACAGGACGCATGAGCGACGAGGTACAGAAACCTGCAAGGAAAGACATCGAGGAGGGCGCGCCGCATGTGATGCCGCGCTGTCCTGCATGCGGGCAGCCCGAACAGCTGGTATGGGTTCACGGGCATGGCCAGTGTGCCCATTGTCATATGAATGTCATGCCATGCTGCGACGGGGCCGTCTGCGAGACGGGCTGAACCGGCCTGCGACCTGATTTCATCTTGCGCCGCCTGTCAGGGCGGGTATAACCGCCACAGTCATTTTCGCCTTGGGGGAAAAATCATGGATGCGAATATCGGCCTGATTCTGGTAATCGGTTTTCCGCTGGCCCTGTGCCTTGCGCTCTGGGTCTTCGGCAAGGTCTCTGTCCGCCCGGACTGATCACTCTCGACCAATGCGCTTCAGGCTTTGTCTGACAGCGCCTTGACACTGGCTTCAAAGGCCAGGGTCACGCATTTGTGCCGGTTCTTGATGTCTCGCACCGGCGCGAAGGCAGCCATCTCTTCGAGGATGTCTGCATCGTCAGCGCCGGCGAGCCATGCCGCCAGCGCGTCACGCATCTGTTCCAGGTCCTGCTGCCGACGCTGCGGCGCGATTTGTGTCAGCAACCCCGCGCCGGCCTCGCACAGCGCGCAGCCCCTGATCGCCGCACTCGCCGCGATGACGGTGCCATTTTCGATTTTCAGTCTGATATCCACCCGGTCGCCGCATGTCGGGTTCGACACGCTGGCCTCGTGGGTGTGGTCATCCAGTGGTTCCATGCCGCGCGTGGCGCGAGCGAAGGCGAGGATGCGTTCCTGATAAAGCTGGTCCATGCCGTTCGCCTAGCAGGCCTGATACGCCGTGGTCAATGCGCCGAAATGTCCGCAGCTTTGCGCCGTTCAGCCGGCGTTGACGATCAGGATGGCCAAACCGGCGATCGCTGCCGCATAGGTGACCAGAACAAGCCAGTGGACGTTATGGTATTCATTTTCCGCCGGCACGTTCGCCGGACGTTCCTTTGTGTCACCCATGATGACGATCCCCCGTTTGATCCAATGATGCCGTTGCCGGCATGAGCCATTGTCTTACCGTCATCGGTGCGACGTTTCAACAGTCTGCAGGCCAACAAAATTGTTTGAATCGGATTGAAGTGGTTTTGTCGCCGTTCTAGTATTCAGCCGTTTGGGGAGACACTCGTGACGCGCCATTTCCGCACGTTCCTTTTATTCGCCGTACTGTTTGCCGCCTGGCTGCTGATGTCAGGGCACTATACGCCGTTGCTGATCACCCTTGGTGTGGTGAGCTGTGCGGGCGCGGCGCTTCTTGCCGACCGGATCGGTGGTACTGATGAAGAGGGGCTGCCGCTTCACGTGATGGCTCGGCTTCCGGCCTACCTCGCTTGGCTGGTCAAGGAAATCATCATGTCGAACATCGCCACCGGCAGGCTGATTCTGTTTGGTCGGGCGCGGCCTGTGCTTTTTTCCACTCCGGCGACGCAGGCCACCGAGGCCGGCATCGTCACCTATGCGAACTCAATCACGCTGACACCCGGCACGACGACGATCGAGGTCGAGACCGGCACGGGCGGAACAGAATTTCTGGTCCATGCCGTTGATCCGTCATTCGCCGAGGATGTCGAAAGCGGCGATATGGACCGCCGTGTCACCTCGCTTGAGCCGGCCTCTTCGCCAGGGGGTGTCGCATGATGTTTGCGGCGGGACTGGCTGCCTGTGCGGTGGCGCTGGTGCTGGCGCTTGTCCGCGCGATGCGCGGGCCGACGGCGTTCGACCGGCTGCTGGCCGTCAATGCCATCGGCACGACTGTCATTCTGGGGATCGCCTTGCACGGATATGTGCTGGGGCGGCCGGAATTCGTGGATATCTCGATTCTCTATGCCATCATCAACTTCATCGGCACATTTGCTGTGTTGAAGCTGTTCGATACCGGCGGCCTCGGTGACAGCGGCGGCCGCGCGAAGCCTGACCTGCCATCCGGCGAGGAGGGGCAGTGATGGAACAGGTCATCGACATTCTCTCGGGCCTGTGCATCGCCGCCGGCATTGTGGCGCTGATCACCGGCAGCCTCGGGCTCATACGGCTTCCCGACCTGTTCAGCCGTACCCATGCTGTCGGAATGATGGATACGGCCGGTGTCGGCTTCATCATTCTGGGGCTGATCATCCATGAGGGTTTTACGCTGGTCAGCGTAAAGCTCGCGCTTGTCGGCATTTTCCTGTTCTTTACCAGCCCGATTGCCACCCATGCGGTGGCGCAGGTTGCCTATCGGGCAGGCCTGAAGCCAATTCTTGAAGAAGATCGCACCGGTGGCAGGTCCGGGGCCGGCCAAGCTGGGCCAAAGGCGCGAGCTGCCGGAAAGGCACCCGGGAAGGCCGCCGCCAAGAAGGCCCCCGCCAAAAAAGCTGCTGGCAAGAAAGCCCCCGCCAAGAAAGCAGGGGGCAAGCGCTGATGGCTGTTACCCTGACAAATATGCTTCTGCTGGCTCTGCTGGTCTTCATCCTTGTTCTGGTGATCCGGACGCGCAAGCTGTTCCCGGTGGTGGTCCTGGCCGGAGCCTATTCGCTGGTATCGGCGGCGATGTTCGTCAATCTCGACGCGGTGGATGTCGCCTTTACCGAGGCGGCGGTGGGGGCAGGCATCTCGACCGTGCTGTTCCTTGCCGCGATGGCCTATCTGCCGGGGACCGAGAAGGAGCCGCCCGAGGCCAAGGGCCTGATGCATATCCTGCCGGCGCTTGTCGTCTGCCTCGTCGGGGGCGCGCTTCTCATCGCGGCCGCTGTCGAACTGCCGGCCGTCGGCGACCCCAGTGCGCCGGCGCATAACCATGTGGCGCCGCGCTATCTCGAGGAAAGCGGGTCCTTCCTGCACATCCCGAACGTGGTGACCACCGTGCTGGCGAGCTACCGCGGGTTCGACACATTCGGCGAGACGGTCGTCGTTTTCACTGCGGGCCTTGGTGTGCTTGTGCTGCTGGCCGGACATACCCGCACGGCGCTGCGCCGCCGCAAGGACGATTCAGGAAACACCGGCAAGGGAGGCGGCGATGCGTGACAATCCCATCCTTCGCGTCACGGCCAAGATCCTGTTCGCGCCGATCATCGTCTTCGGGCTCTATGTCCAGTTTCATGGCGACTACAGCCCTGGCGGCGGATTCCAGGCGGGGGTCATCATCGCAGCCGCCTTCATCCTGCATGCGCTGATTTTCGGGCTTGAGGCCGGACGCCGCCTGGTGCCGGGCTGGGTCAATCTGGCGATGCTGGCAGGCGGGGTCATCGTCTATGGCGGCGTCGGCGTCGCAGGCATGATGCTGGACGGGCTGTTTCTAGACTACAACGTGCTCTCCTACGACGCCTCCAAGGGCCAGCATTACGGCATCATTCTGGTGGAATTCGGTGTCGGGCTGACGGTGACCGGTGTGATGCTGGCGCTGTTCCACGCCTTTGCAGGGTTCGCCGAGGCGCATTACAAGCCGTCTTCCGGCGGCAAGAGCGGGGCGGGCAGGTCATGACGGTCCTCGTCGAAAACTGGAACTATCTGGTTGTCATCTGCCTGATGATGGGCGGCCTGTTTATCGTGATCTCGCAGAACAATCTGGTGAAGAAACTGGTCGGGCTGGCGATCTTCCAGACGTCGGTCTTCCTGTTCTATATCAGCGTCGGCAAGATCGCAGGCGGCACGGCGCCAATCCTCAAGGAGACGGGCGACCTGCTGTATTCGAACCCGCTGCCGCATGTGCTGATCCTGACCGCCATTGTGGTCGGCGTTGCCACCACGGCACTCGGCCTTGCGCTGGTGCTGCGGATCAACGCCGCTTTCGGCAGCATCGAGGATGACGAAGTGCTGGCAATGAAGGCCGAGGACGGCGAGCCGCGCGGCCGCCGGGACGATGATGCGGAGGATCGGACATGACCCTCGCGCAGATCATCGCCAACCTTCCGGCCCTTGTCGTTGCCATTCCGCTACTGCTTGCGCCGGTGGCGGCGCTGATTCCATTCGCCGGGCTGACCTGGGCGCTGGCTGTGGCCGGCACCGGCGGGGCGCTGTTCTGCGCGGTCATGCTGATGGGCGCCACGGCCGGCGGCAAGAGCTTCAGCTACGCCCTTGGCAGCTGGCCGCCGCCCTGGGGCATCGAATTCGTCGTTGATCCGGTTTCGGCCTTCACTGTGCTGGTCATGGCGGCGCTGGCCTTCGTCGCGACGCTGTTCGCACGCACCGCGCTTCTTGCCGAGATCGCCGAGGCGGATGCCGGCAAGGCCTATTCCGCGTGGCTTCTCGCCTGCGGCGGCCTGTCCGGTCTGGTGATGACGGGCGATGCCTTCAACCTGTTTGTCTTCCTCGAGATTTCGGCGCTGTCGTCGGTCATCCTGATCGCGCTTGGTGCCGGCAAGGACCGCCGTGCGCTGATAGCCGGCTACAACTATCTCGTCATCGGGGCGGTCGGCGCGACCTTCTATGTGATCGGTGTCGGCTTCATCTATGCGGTGACCGGATCGCTGAACATGGCCGATCTTGCCGAACGGATTCCGCAGGTGCCGCAGACCACGGTCGTCATGGTCGGTTTCGGCTTCATGATGGCGGGGCTTCTGGTGAAGGCGGCGATCTTCCCGGTGCATGTCTGGCTGCCGGCAGCCTATGCCTTTGCCCCGTCCGCGGTCTCGGCGCTTCTGGCCGCGATCGCAACCAAGGCATCTCTCTACGTGATCGCGCGGGTGATGTTCGGCATGTTCGCCGGTGTGCCCGACCTTGCCGGCTTTGCGGCCGAGTTCATCCTTGTTCCGCTCGCGCTGGCCGGAATTTTCCTCGGCACGATCCTCGCCATCTACGAGAACGACATCAAGAAGCTGCTGGCGTTCAGTTCTGTGGCACAGATCGGATATATCGCGCTTGGCTTCGGCCTTGCCAGCACGGCAGGACTGGCCGCGGGTTTCATCCATATCGGCAATCACGCGCTGATCAAGGGCGGGCTGTTCCTGGCTGTCGGCTGTTACGCGGTGGCGCTTGGCAGCCGGGTCAATCTTGGCGGCATGGCCGGTCTCGGGCGGCGCATGCCGATCACGACCACGGCCTTTCTTGTCTGCGGTCTCAGCCTCATCGGCTTGCCGCTGACAGCCGGATTCATCTCCAAGCTCTATCTTGTCCGTGCGCTTCTCGAGGCCGACATGATCGCGGTGCTGTTGCTGGTGATGGCGAGCAGTGCGCTGTCGGTGGTCTATCTGTGGAAGATCGTAGAGGTGCTGTGGCAAAAGGCGGAAGGCGAGGCTGCGGTGACCGAACAGCCGGCGCTGTATGTGCCGCTCTGGATCGTGGCCATCGCGAATATCTGGTTCGGCATCGCGCCGGCGCCGCTTGTTGACGGGGCGCAGCGTGCCGCGATGTACCTGGCAGGGGGGCTGTAGCCATGCTGATGGACCCGAACACAGCCCTGATTGTCGGCCTTGTTGCGCCGCTTGTGACCGGCCTGCTGGTCCCGTTCCTGGCGGTGCGCGCGAATTGGCGGGATATCGCCGGGCCGGTCGGCGCGGTGGTGACCTTCCTTGCCGCAATCGAGGTGGCGCGCGATGTTCTTGCCGGCGGTGCGCCGTCATGGATGCTGGCCGAGCTGGCCCCGGGGATCGAGCTTGGCTTTCGGGTGACGCCGCTCGGCGCGATCTTCGGACTTGTCGCTTCGGGCCTGTGGATCCTGGCGGCGATCTATTCCACCGGCTATATGCGCGGCAACCATGAAAAGCACCAGACACGCTTTGCCGCTTTCTATGCCGTCGCCGTCCATGCCGCGCTTGGCGTTGCCTGGTCCGGCAATCTGCTGGTGCTGTTCGTCTTCTACGAAATCCTGACATTCTCGACATTTCCGCTTGTCACCCACAAGGACAGCAAGGCGGCGCGGGACGCCGGCCGTCTCTATATGAGCATTCTTGTCGGCAGTTCGGTGGTTTTGCTGCTGCCGGCGGTGATCTATGTCTGGATGATGACCGGCAGGCTTGATTTCGTGCCGGGCGGCATTCTGGCCGGAGCGGTGCCTGCCTCGGTCGCGCCGTGGCTTCTTGCGGCGTTCGCCTTTGGTGTCGGCAAAGCGGCGATCATGCCGCTGCACCGCTGGCTTCCCGCCGCGATGGTGGCACCGACGCCCGTCTCGGCGTTGCTGCATGCGGTGGCCGTGGTCAAGGCGGGTGTGTTCACGCTGCTGACGGTCGCGGTCTATGTCTTCGGCATCGATTATCTTGCCGACACCGGCGCCTCGACCTGGCTTGTCTGGGCGACCTGCTTCACCATTCTCGCCTCGAGCTGCGTGGCCATCACCAAGGATGACCTGAAAGCGCGGCTTGCCTATTCGACGATCAGCCAGCTGTCCTACGTCGTTCTCGGCGCGGCGATCGCGACGAAGATGGCGGCCGAGGGCGCGGCGCTTCATATCGTCATGCATGCCGTCGGCAAGATCACTCTGTTCTTTGTCGCCGGTGCCATCTATGTGCAGGCCCACATCACCAAGATCTCGCAACTTGACGGGCAGGGTCCCGAGATGAAGCTGGTTTTCGCCGCGTTCTTCATCGGTGCGATGTCGATCATCGGCATTCCGCCGGCAGGTGGAAGCTGGTCGAAATTCATGCTGATGGTCGGGGCTGCCGACGCTGGCATGGTGATGGTGCTGATCGTGCTTGGCGTCTCGTCGCTGCTGAATATCTACTACCTTCTCGATCCGGTGGCGCGAGCCTTCTTCAAGCCGAAGGCCAAGGAGGTCAAGATCGACTGGCATCCGCTGACCGTCTGGCCGCCGGTGGCAACCGCGGTGCTCTGCATCGTGCTATTCTTCTTCGCCGACCCGATCCTTGGGCTGGCACAGGCAATGGTGGCGGGATGAGCGCGAACAGCGAAGAAGCAAGGAAACTTGCGGCAATGGGCCAATGGGCCACCCGCGTGCTGCTGGCCATCGGGGCGGTGCTGGTGGTGCTGGAATTCATCGTCCACAGGCATGGCGAGATCGCCCTCGAGGATCTGCCGCTGTTCCCGGCGGTATATGCTTTCTTCGTCTGTATCTTCATCGTGGTTGGCGGCATCTGGCTGAGGAAGATCGCCATGCGGCCGGAGGATTATTACGATGATGAGTGATCTTCTGACATCGCTGCCACCCGGCGCGCTGATGATGCTGGCGGCGGTTCCGCTTGTGCTGGTTCCGCATCATGCGCGGCAGGTCGTGATGCTTCTGGCCATCGCCGGGTCCGCCTTCAGCCTGACGGCCGGTGCGGGCCAGCACCTGAATATCGAAATGCTGGGTTTCGAGATGTCGCTCTACCGGGCCGACCATCTCAGCCTGCCTTTTGCCATCGTGTTCCATATCGCGGCGGCGCTGAACGTCTTTTATGGCTGGCATGAACGCAAGGCGACCGACCATGTGGCGGGGCTGTCCTATGCCGGCGCGGCCATCGCCGCGCTTCATGCCGGTGATCTCGTGACGCTGTTCATCTGGTGGGAGGCGACCGCCGTCACCTCGGTCTTCCTGATCCTGGCGTCGGGTACACAGCGGGCGCGGCGGGCTGCGATGCGCTATCTGATCGTGCAGGTTGCTTCCGGAGTCCTTCTGCTTGCAGGCGCGGCGATGCTGTACAGCGAGAGCGGGTCACTCGCCTTCGCCGGCATGACGCTCGGCTCCACCGGCACATGGATGATTTTTATCGCCTTCGGCATCAAGGCGGCGTTCCCGCTGCTGAATGGCTGGCTTCAGGATGCCTATCCCGAGGCGACCGTCGTCGGTACGGTCGTGCTGTCTTCCTTCACCACCAAGCTCGCCATCTATGCATTGGCGCGCGGTTTCGCCGGGACCGATTTGCTGATTCTCATCGGCTGCCTGATGACGGCTTTCCCGGTCTTCTTCGCGGTGATCGAGAACGACATGCGGCGGGTGCTTGCCTACAGCCTGAACAACCAGCTTGGCTTCATGGTCGTCGCTATCGGCATCGGCACCGAGCTTGCGATCAATGGCGCGGTGGCGCACGCCTTTGCCCATATCATCTACAAGGGCCTGCTGTTCATGAGCATGGGCGCGGTTCTCTACCGGGTCGGCACGGTGAAGGCGTCGGAGCTGGGCGGCCTCTACAAATCGATGCCATGGACGATGGTGTTCTGCATCGTCGGCGCGATGTCGATCTCGGCCTTTCCGCTGTTCAGCGGCTTTGCCGCGAAATCGCTGATCATGTCGGCACTTGGCTACAAGGGACTGGTGGCGGCCTATCTGGTGCTGCTGGCGGCTTCTGCCGGCGTGCTGCACCATTCCGGCATCAAGATCCCGTATTTCGCGTTCTTCGGCCATGATGGCGGCCACAAGGTGAAAGAGGCGCCGTTCGGCATGCTGGTCGCCATGGGTGCCGCCAGCGCGCTTTGCATCGGCATCGGCAGCCTGCCGGGTCTGTTCTATCAGATCCTGCCCTACAGCATCGACTACAACCCCTATGACGCCAGCCATGTTCTCGGGCAGATGGAACTCCTGATCTTCTCGATCCTTGCCTTCACGTTCCTGATGCGTTTCGGCTTCTACCCGCCCGAGCTGAAATCCACCGTGCTGAACACCGACTGGCTGTACCGGCGGGTGGCTGTGGCGGCCGGCCGGCCGGTGCTGTGGGCGGTGATGGCGGTCTGGACGAGTTTTGTCTGCGCTCTGGGCGGCTATCGTGACGCCATCTGGTCTTCGGTCGAGCGGCTTGCTCATGCGCCGATCACCGGGCCGACGGTGCCCGGGCGTGCCGTCATGGTGCAGACCCTCGTGCTGGTCGTGATCCTTGCCATCGGCTATCTCCTTGCCGGCTAGGGCACGGTTGCACTTCGCGGGATTTCTCGCCTGTCTCGGGCTGTTCTGGGTAGTTGCGGGGGGACCCACCGGCGCGTCGGGCGCCAGTTGGGACCGGCCGGACTTCGCCACATCCACCCTGTCGCTGGACCGCGGTGACGGCACCCTGCTGACATACCGGGTGGAGCTTGCAACAACGCCGCGCCAGCATGCCTACGGCCTGATGCATGTCGAGGCCATGGATGCGGATGCCGGCATGCTGTTCATCTTTGACGGCATGGCTGTCCGCAGCTTCTGGATGAAGAACACGCTGATCCCGCTCGACATGCTGTTTTTCGATGACGAGGGCAGGCTCGTCTCGGCTGTTGAAAAAGCCGCGCCGGGGTCCCTTGTTTCGCGGCGATCGTCGGGTCCGGCGAAATATGTGCTCGAGCTGAAAGGCGGCAGCATGCAGGCCGACGGGATCGGGCCGGGGGCGCGCCTGCGTTTTCCGCTCGGCGGTTGAGCAAGAGGCTTGCATTGCGGCGCGTCCGGCAATACAACAACCCCCGTCGGAGTGTAGCGCAGCCTGGTAGCGCATCTGGTTTGGGACCAGAGGGTCGGGAGTTCGAATCTCTCCACTCCGACCATCCCCCTCTTATCATTGGAAATTTGGCGCGGCCAAAGCTCTGCGGCTGGTGGCGTGAAAAGCCTGTTGCAATCCGGCGCTGCCATTCGATAAAAAGGGGCAGTCCAACGGTGCATGATTCGGGGGTAGGGTTCATGGCACGCGCACGCATCTACAAGCCTTGCAAGACATCCATGCAATCCGGCCGCAAGGCGCAGGTGACCCGCGGCAATGCCTGGGTGCTTGAATATCCGCGCAGTGCGGTTGTACGCCCGGACCCGCTGATGGGCTGGCAGTCATCCGCCGACACGGCACGGCAGGTTCGTGTCCGTTTCCCCGACAAGGACAGCGCCATCGCCTATGCCGAGGCGCGGGGGATCGAGTACCAGGTCACCGAGCCGAAGCAGCGCCGCGTCAAGCCGAAGGCCTATGCCGACAATTTCGCCTTCACCCGCAACGGGGCCTGGACGCACTAGACGGCATCGTCTGCCCGGCGTGGCAGACTGGCTTTTGTTGGACTTTTCGCATCGGATCAGGCACAACGCGCTTGTTCGGTCGGCGCCGTCGCCGGCCGCCGCATGGCAGATGGTTCCGTAGCTCAACTGGATAGAGCAGCTGACTTCTAATCAGCAGGTTGGGGGTTCGAGTCCTCCCGGAATCGCCATGCTTGCGGGCGCCAGGTGAATGGTCTCGGCAGCTGCAAACTGCTCAGTCCTGGAAGTCGTCTGACACAAACTCGTGAACCACGACGCCGCGCGAGCCCACGACCTTGGTGGTGAGGCCTT
>WTIL01000112.1 GCA_011522725.1 Rhodospirillaceae bacterium | reverse complement strand
CATCAATGCCCGCAGATCATCATGGCTGAGTTCGCGGGCGACACCTGCCAGCGTCATGGCGTCGGCAGCGAAGTCCGGCGACGTCGTCGGAGCGCGGTCATCCACACTCATATCCAGCTTTTTGGCGGGCGAAATAACAACCAGCATCAAGAACTCCCTAAATCTTTCATGCCCTTCATAGGTAATATAACCGCCACCTGACATCCAGAGGCGTGCGGCGATCACGACATCCTGCCTGCCGCCGAGGCCGAAGAGCGATATCAGTTCAGCAGGACAGGAAATTCCTCGCCGGCAAGAACATCGCCATGCTCCAGTGTCACCCCGGGGAACGGCGGCGACGTCACAATGCCTTCACGCCGCACGAAACGGGTATCGTCGCCGACCAGGCGCAGCGAAAAGGCACGCCTCTGGTTGCTCTTGCTGGCATTCGCCGGTGCCCCGTGAATGGTGCGGTAATCGAAAGCGATCGCATCGCCGGGCCCGACCGCCCATCCCAGAATGTCGTAATCCTGGCGGTTTCCGTTGATGTCGGGGATATCCTCCAGCCCGTCATGTTCATTCAGGGCCGATCCGTCAAAACGCTGCGGGCGGTAGAATTTATCCCATTTGTGGGACCCGGAAATGAATTCCGGGGTCGTCTCGCGCGGCACGTCATCGAGCGGGATCCACAGGCTGACAGTCTTGGCGCCGTCCACGCAATAATAGGGCGCGTCCTGATGCCACGGAGTCGGCACACCGGTCGCCGCCTCCTTGACCAGAACATGTTCGTGGAACAGCTGGACCTGTTTGCTGTCCATCAGTTCCGCGCCGATGGCGGCAGCGTCGGAGTCGAAAATAAACTCTCTGTATTCGGGGATGCGGGCCCAGTTGCAGTAGTCGACAAAGAAGCGGCCGCCGCCGTTCTTGCCAGTGTAGATGCGCGCGTTCGGATCGGGGTCCGCCATATTGGCGTCCACACCCTTGCGAAGCACATCGACCCAGTCGGAAAACACACTCTTCAGGACAGTAACGCCCTGTTCCCGGAATTCATTGATCTGTTCACTGCTGACTAATGATGCCATGGCTTCCTCCCGAGGTTTAACGCTATGGCAAGACTGACGGAAATCCAAAAGATTTATAGGCGGGGCACACGTTCGCGAAGTCAGCGGTGAGGCCAGCACCGCGCCTTGGGAGCCTCGAGAGCCGAGCTCGACCCCTTTCGATGCAGAGATCGATCCTCGCATGATCGAGCGCGGCGCTCATTCGCCATCCGGCTCCATGCGGATAATTTCGGGAACACCATAGATTTCAGCCAGCGTTCCGCCTTCCTCTATGGCCTTCAGCGTGCGCACCTCCCGTTCCTTCAGCGCGCGATAGGCTGTCAGCGTGTCGTCCACACGCGCCAGCGGCACGATGGTCACGCCGTCGGCATCGGCCACCACCAGGTCGCCCGGATTGACGGCGATGCCACCGCAGGCAATCGGGCCGTCGATCTCGCCACCAAAATTCTTGTGCGGTCCGGCCGGCGTGACGCCCCGCGCGAAACAGGGAAAGCCGACCTCGACAATGTCGGTGAAGTCGCGCACGGCGCCATCGATGACGAGACCCGCGATCCCGCGTTTCCTTGCGGCTTCGGTCATCAGGCCGCCCCAGACGGCCGTGCCGGGGAAACCGCCGGCACTGGCGACAAGAACATCACCCGGTTCAACCAGATTGATCGCGGCATGAATGGCGCTGTTGTCGCCGACCTGGCAGCGGACGGTGCGCGCCTGCCCGACAACATGCATGCTTGGCGACAGCGGGCTGATTCCCGCATCCATCGCCTGCGCGCGGTTCAGGCAGTCGGATACCGGCGCGGCCTCGGCATCACGCCAGGCTTCAAGTTCTTGCGCCGACAACCGCCGGAAGCTGGTGCTGTGCTGAAATACCGGCATGGGTCAGCCGTTTCCGAAGCCGGAGCCGGGCTTGCGATACTCGTCGCGTGGCGGGGCAAAGATATCGAGAACCCGGCAGCCATCCTCGCCGGCGCGCATCGTGTGCGGCACGCCGCCGGGCGTGCGCCAGAAATCGCCTTTCGAGAAGGCGACCTCCTCACCGCCCTGAAAACGGATGCCGGAGCCTTCGAGGCACAGGCCCCATTGCTCTTCGGGGTGGTCATGCATGCTTCCCTCGGCCCCCGGCGCGACGGTAACGACGGAAATCATCGCCTGGTCACCGGGGTAGATATGCGCCGTCAGCCCGTCGGCAAGTTGCCGGACAATGGCGTCGCTGCTGTCATCGATATTGTGAAACTCGGGATGCTTGGACATAGGTTGCGTGTTCCGTTGGCGGTGGGACAGGTCGGAAGGGCCGGCGGCCCGACCGTGACCGACAGCCTATCTTATTGCCGCGGCAGCAGACAAGGTGATGCAGCGTCCGGAATGATCAGTACCAGGCGTCCGGCATCTCGGCCTTGCGCCTTGCCACAAACGCCTCGAGCGCTTCTTTGGTGGACTCCTCGATCGGCGGCGCCTGATAGTCCTGCAACATGTTCTTCCAGCGGCTGAAGGCGCGCTTTCGCATATCCTCGGCGCCTGCCTCCTCCCAGCTTTCCACATTCTCGCTATTGCTGAGTTTCGGCTCGTAGAAAGCGGTCTGGTAATTGCGCATGGTGTGCGCGCTGCCGAGGAAATGGCCACCCGGCGCGACCTCTGTGTAAGCATCACCGGCAAGCGCCTCTTCGGACGTGTCCAGACCGTTTGCGAGGATCTTCTGGTAGCTTCCCAGCCGGTCGGCATCCATCACCAGCTTCTCGAAGCCGGTGCACAGGCCGCCTTCCAGCCAGCCGGCGGAATGCAGCACAAAATTCGCCCCGGCCAGCATCGTCGAATGCATCGAGTCGGCGCTTTCATAGGCAGCCTGCGCATCCTCGATCTTCGATGCCGTCAGTGACCCGCCGCATCGCAACGGCAGGCCGGCGCGGCGCGCCAGCTGCCCGATGGCATAGTTCGAGATCACCGGTTCCGGCATGCCGAAAGTCGGCGCACCGGATTTCAGAGACATGGAAGACAGGAAATTGCCAAGCACGAACGGCGCGCCGGGACGAAGAAGCTGGATATAGGCACAGACCATCATCGCCTCGGCCATGGCCTGCGCCACGGACGCGGCTGTCGAGACCGGCCCCATGGCCCCCGACAGGATAAAGGGCACCACAACCATCCCCTGCCCACGGGATGAATAGACCCGCGCCGCCTCGGTCACCACCTTGTCCACCAGCAATGGCGAGTTGGTGTTCACATTGCCCATGATGACACAGTTCGCGTCCATCACCTCCTTGCCGAAGACGATCTCGGCCATGTCCACACTGTCCTGGGCCCGGCTCATTTCCGTGATGGCGCCGAGATGGGGTTTGTCGGACAGCGTCATATGCGCCAGCAGCATATCCAGATGACGCTTGTTCACCGGCACGTCACACGGCTCGCAGGTGACAAACCCGCCGTGATGAAGGGATGGCAGCATATAGGTCAGACGGACAAGGTCGTTGAATGACGCGATGTCACCGTAACGCCGCCCGCCTTCGAGATCGCGGACAAAGGGCGCGCCATAGATTGGCGCAAAGACCTGATTGTCCCCTCCGATCTCTACCGATCTTTCGGGATTGCGCGCGATCTGCGTGAATTTGTTCGGCGCCTTCGCACAGAGCGAACGGATCCAGTCGGCCGGGGCACGGATGATGTCACCATCCAGCTTCGCCCCTTCGGCGCGCCAGAGATCCAGCGCGACAGGGTCGTCCCTGAACGCGATCCCGACATCCTCGATCAGCCAGTCGACCTGGCGCTCCAGCGCCTCGATCTTTTCATCGTCCAGAATGTCGAAGAAGGGAAGCGACCGCTTGATGAATGGCGAAGCAGGAGCGGTGGTTTGTCCGGCGGCATCAGACCGGGATTTTCTAGAACGTCGCGCCATCTTGGCTCTCCAGTATGCGTGCGGGGCATTGCTGAACCCCGCCTGTTTTCTGAAACCCTCCTGCCGTCCTCGCACCGCTCTCCAAAAGGGCTTCATATGCGATTGGCAGTTGCAGTCACATGCAGGCTGACCGCCTGAACTAGCCGTCCCGCCCGCTATATCTCAGGCTCGGCATGACCAGCCTCGATGTGACGGTGCCAAGAAAGGACTTCGCCTCCATTCTCACCGGAATGAACAGGTCAGGCCGAACCTCGGCCACAAATACCCGCAAATCTTCCGGTTTGCGCTCCTTGTCGCGCCATCGGGACTTGCGCTGGTGTCCGCCGGTCGGTGTGCCGGTGAAACCGCAGACACGCGCCTCGCCCTCAAAGCTGAAGGGCCGGTCCTTCTCCACCACTGCCGTGCCAAGGTCATGCAACGTGATCTCCGACGTCCTCAAGCCGTCATAGACGCGTTCCGTGCCGCTGCATGTTCCGGTGCGTGACAGGTTCGCAAGCGCGTTCAGCATGGCGCTGAGCGGATCGATGGCGCCCTCGATATGCCGGTCTTCCAGCGGGAAGACTTTTTCCAGGTCCAGCTCAGGGGTCCGGGTGGTGGAGATGGCTCCCGTGGCCCCGTCCCAGCTGGTCGTCGCCTCGCGCGTGCGTCGTTTGGAAATGCCGGACAGGTACAATGTGTCAGGCGCGTGCCGTCCATTCTCGATCCTGCCGGAAATCTCGACCTTGCCGCGGTATTTCCGGAAAGTCTCGGTCATGCCGAGGGTCCGGCTCGTCGCCGCAAGTTCAAAGCTGGTACCGCCAAACGACCAGTTCGCGGTGGCCGAGGCGATGTCGGCGTTGCTCCATGACACACGATATTCGAGCTGAAGGTCGAATTCGGCATTGTCCGCCACAGCAACCGGGCCGAGGCTCATGCTGCAGGCCAGCACGGCAATAAACCTGATAAGGAACCGCACAGCCATGCTCACCGCAGGTCCTTTACCGCCTTCAGATGGGCGGTGATCAGGGCGTTCCGTTCCTCGCTGAGTTCCTCGACGCTCTTTCCATTCGCTTCGTCAGCAAGGCCCTTTTCAAGAATCTCACCGATCCCGGCGTCGAGCTGCATCGTGCCGAGATCGTCCCACCACCGGTGGAAGCTGTCGGCATATCGCTCGCAGAAGGATTTCATGCCCCCCTCGCCGGCACCAAGGTTGAACAGCATGTGCGGGCCCATCGCGCCCCAGCGCAGCCCTGGCCCGGCCCAGACGGCGCGGTCGACATCCTCGACGCTGGCCACACCTTCCCGTACCAGATACAGCGCCTCGCGCCACAGCGCGGCCTGCAGCCTGTTGGCGACATGCCCCGGGACTTCCTTGTTTACGCGGATGGTTGTCTTGCCGACCTCGGCATAAAACCGCTCGGCAGCCGTGACGGCGTCCGGCGACGTCCTGTCGTTGCCGATGATTTCAACCAGCGGGATCAGGTGCGGCGGGTTGAACGGATGGCCAAGGACGAAGTTCGAAGGGTCCTTCCAGCCAGCCTGCATCTCCTTGACCATCAGGCCCGAGGCCGAGGAGGCGACGATACAGCCCGGCTTCAGGTGCGGCTCGATGCGGCGATAGAGATCAAGTTTGATATCGATCCGCTCGGGCACGTTTTCCTGCACGAAATCCGCGCCGGCAGTCGCCTCTTCCGGTGTCTCGGCGAATGTCAGGCTGCCACGACGCCCGTCTTCTGCCAGCCCGATTTCCTTCAGGGTCGGCCAGGCCCTGGCGACATAATCCTCGACATCGGCGCGCGCTGTCTCGGACGGATCGAACACACACACATCCTTGCCGGCAGCTAGGAACAGGGCCGTCCAGCTGGCGCCGATCACACCGGCGCCGATGACGGCGGTCTGGGTAAAGTCACTCATCAGAACAATCCCGGGTTGAGCGGCGATGCCGCGGTGAGGCCGCCATCGACGACGAAGCACTGGCCGGTGGTAAAACCGGACTGGTCCGAGGCAAGCCAAGCTGCCATCGCGGCGATATCGGACGGCTGGCCGAATCTGCCGGCGGGATGCCGGGCCAGCGCATCTTCCTTGGCAACGTCAGGGTTCGTGGCAACGGCAAAGGCGGCGTCCGCCATGCCGGTCATGATCCAGCCCGGGCAGATGGCGTTGCATCGCAGATGGGGCCCGTGGTCGACGGCGATGGACCGCGTCAGCCCGTGAACAAACGCCTTGGAGGCATTGTAGAGCGCGAGGCCGGGATCGGCCGTCTGGCCTGAAATCGAGCCAATATTGATGATCGATCCGCCTGCTGCCATGCGCGGGATCAGCGCCCGGCACATCTGGAACACCCCTTTGGCATTGGCACCCATCAGAAGGTCCCAGTCATCGTCGCTGGTGTCGGTCACCGTCTTCTCGATCTGAACCCCCGCATTGTTCACGAGGATATCAAGCCCGTCGAACCCGGCGGCCAGCGCCTCGACGGCCACCGCATCGGACACATCCGTTCCGGACCATCCGAAATGCGCCGGCAGATCGCCGGGACGCGCACCGCGCCCGGTCAGGGTTACGGTCGCACCTTCCTCGGCGAACCTGTCGGCGATGCCGCGGCCAATGCCCTGACGCCCGCCGGTCACGAGCGCCGTCTTGCCTTCAAGCATGCCCATGTCAGTGCGCGATCATCACGTGGCGGACGCTGGTATAGGCGTCCAGCGCATAGACGGACATATCGCATCCCGTCCCCGACCCCTTCATCGCGGCCCATGGCATTTCCGGCGAAGCCATGCCATGGGTGTTCACCCAGGTGAAGCCGTAACGCAGCCGCGCGCACATCTTCATGGCCCGGCCGACATCGCTGGTCCAGACAGATGACGCGAGGCCGTAGGGCGACGCATTGGCGATCCGCAGCGCCTCGTCGGCGTCGCTGAAGCGCGAGATCGTCACGACCGGCCCGAACACCTCGTCACAGGCGATCTCGGCATCATTGTCCACATTGGCGACCACAGTCGGCGCATAGAAGAAACCGTCCCCATCCGGCGCGGAGCCACCACAGGCAATCTCCGCCGTGACCCGGGCCCGGTCGACGAACCCGGCGACACGGTCGCGATGCGCGGCAGAGATGAGCGGCCCCATTTCGGTGTCGGGGTCATGCTGTGTGCCGGTCTTGATCTTGGAAACAGCGGCTGCGGTTTCCGCCACCACCCGGTCATAAACCGAATCCTCGACCATGATGCGGCATGGCTGCGCGCAATCCTGTCCGGCATTGAAATAGGCACCGCCATGAATGGTTTCGACGACCGCATCGATATCGGCGTCGCCGAACACGATCACCGGCGCCTTGCCGCCGAGTTCCAGATGCACATGGCGAATCTGTTGCGAGGCGGCCTTCATCGCCGCCATCCCGGTGGCCGGCGAGCCGGTGATCGAAATCCCCTCGACGCCCGGATTGTTGATCAGGCTGTTGCCGACCCCGGCGCCGTCACCGTGAATGACGTTGAGCACACCGGCGGGGAGAATGCCATTCAGGATCTCGGCAAGCCTCAGGGTCGCCAGCGGCGTCATCTCCGACGGCTTCAATACCACCGGGCATCCGGCGGCAAGCGGCGCAGCGAGCTTCCATGACGCCATCATCAGCGGGTAGTTCCACGGCGCGATCGAGGCCACCGGCCCGATCGGGTCCTTGCGGATCATCGAGGTGTGTCCCTCGACATACTCTCCGGCTGCCGATCCGCCCTGTGTGCGGGCCGCGCCGGCCATGAAGCGGAAAGTGTCGATGGTCAGCGGCATCTCGTCGTCGCGCGCCGCGGCAAAGGGCTTGCCGCAATCGAGGCTCTCCAGTTCCGCCAGCTCGTCATTATGCGCCTCGATGGCATCTGCGATGGCCAGCAGCATGGCAGACCGCTCTGCCGGGGTTGTCTGGCCGAAACTCTCGAACGCCTCGCCTGCCGCGGCGCATGCCGCCTCGATCTGTGCCGGGCTGGCCTCATTGACGCTGGCGACTTCCTTGCCGGTCGCCGGATCCAGAACCGGTGTCGCCGCGCCGTCGCCGGCAACCAGCTCTCCACCAATCAACATCTTTGTCTGCATGGGCTTCCTCCCCTTCCCTAATTATCTATCCTGATCAGAACCCGACCTGGTCGGCACCTTTCAGGCCAAGCCGCTCTCGCGCCTGTTCCGGTGTCGCCACTTCCAGCCCCAGCGCTTCAACGATCCCGCGGATCTTGCGCACCTGGTCGGCATTGCTCTCGGCAAGTTTGCCGGGGCCGATATAGAGGCTGTCCTCCAGCCCGACCCGCAGATTGCCGCCAAGCATGGCCGCCTGCGTGCCGAACGGCATCTGGTGACGCCCCGCCGCCAGAACAGACCATTCATACGCGTCGCCGAACAGCTTGTCGGCGATGGTGTGCATATGCATCAGATTGTCGAGATCGGCTCCGACGCCGCCAAGAACGCCGAATACCATCTGCACGAAGAAAGGCGGCTTCATCCATCCCTGGTCGATCAGCCAGGCCAGATTGTAGAGATGGCCGAGATCATAGCATTCGAACTCGAATTTCGTTCCATGGCCCTCGCCAAGTTCTTTCACGACATATTCCAGATCGGCAAAAGTGTTCCGGAAGATGAAGTCGCGGGTCATGTCGAGGAACTGCGGTTCCCAGTCAAACTTCCACTCGCTGTA
>WTIL01000052.1 GCA_011522725.1 Rhodospirillaceae bacterium | reverse complement strand
TATGGCGCAGGATCGATGCCTCGCCCAGAAGCGCGAACATCTCGCCGGTCATCATCGTGCGGAACCCGGCCAGATGTCCGCGTGACAGGCGCGCCCATTTCGCATGGGTGCCGGGAAGGCAGACCCTGGCGTCGCCTGTGCCTGCCCGTGCAAGGCCGTAGAGGATTGTTTCCTCACCGCGCATGACATCGGGTGCTGTGCGGTCGCGCTGGGCGATGCCGGGGAGTATGCGGATGTCACGCCCGCCATGCTCGACCCGTACCGCGCCGTCCGCGATTGCAGACAGGTCGCACGGGGCGTCCAGATAAGGCGCCTCGTGCCATCCCTGAGCCGCGCCGGCCATGCCGCAGATCAGCACCGGCGTATCGGCCGGCACCGTCATTGCGGCAAGGCAGCGGTCGAGTTCCGGTCCGAACCCGTCCCGGTCGAGCTGCCCCATGCCCCTGTCAGAGCGATGTTCGGCACGGATATGGCCGGCAGCGTCCATCGCCCACAGGCGCAGGTTGCTGGTGCCCCAATCGGCCAGAACAATGTTTGCCGGATGGATGTCGGCAGAATCGCCGCTGGTCATGGGCGGTATCAGGCGGGGTCCCGCCCGACCTCCTGACGCTGCTTGCCAAGGCCTTCGATAGCCACTTCCATGACATCGCCTTCCTTCAGAAAGACCGGCTCGGGCTTGATGCCCATGCCGACGCCCGGCGGCGTGCCGGTGGAGATGACATCGCCCGGGTGAAGCGTCATCAGCTCCGACAGATGCGAGATGCATTCGGCGACGCTGAAGATCATCGTCGAGGTGTTTCCGGTCTGCATGCGCTTGCCGTTCACATCCAGCGACATGTCCAGATTCTGCGGGTCTGCGACTTCGTCGGCGGTGACAAGCCATGGTCCGATCGGACCGAAGGTGTCGCAGGACTTGCCCTTGGTCCACTGTCCGGTGAGCTGTGTCTGGAAGTGACGCTCTGATACATCGTTCGCCACGAAATAGCCGGCGACATAGTCCAGCGCGTCTTCGACGCCGACATATTTGCAGGGCTTGCCGATGACGACGCCGAGCTCGACCTCCCAGTCGCTGTGCGTCGAGTGGCGCGGCAGCATCACCATGTCATTGGGGCCGACGACGGCCGAGGTGGCCTTCATGAACAGGATCGGATGTTCGGGAATGTCCGCACCGGTTTCGGCCGCATGGTCGGAATAGTTCAGGCCGATGCACATGAACTTGCCGATCCCGCCGACGCAGGCGCCAAGACGGACATTGCCATCCACGGCCGGCAGCGACGCCGGATCAAGGCCGCGCAACCGGTCGAGCGTGGCCGCGTCGAGGGTCGCGCCGGTGATATCGGCCACATGGCCGGACAGGTCGCGAATGGTGCCGTCGGCATCGAGCATGCCGGGCGTCTCGCTGCCGGCCTCGCCAAATCGAACAAGTTTCATGAATCAGCTCTCCAGTCTGTAGTCTGTCATCAGGGGATCAGTGGTTGTCGCGCGGCAGCCCGCGGGTGCGGACGATCGAGCGGAAATCGGTGGCGCCGTCCAGCACCATGCCTTCGGCGAACGGGCGGACCCGGTCACGGAAAATCTGCTGCCATGGTGACTGGCTCTCCGGCATCGGGAAGCCGCCGCCCTCGACCAGCGCGCGGGCGCGTGCCTCGAGCTCTTCGCCGGAAACAAGCATGTCGACCGTGCATTTGTTCAGGTCGACGCGGATGCGGTCGCCTGTCTGCAGCAGCGCCAGCCCGCCGCCGTCGGCCGCCTCGGGCGATGCGTTCAGGATCGAGGGTGATCCCGATGTGCCGGACTGGCGTCCGTCGCCGATGCAGGGAAGCTCGTCGATGCCCTGCTTGATGAGATAGGCCGGCGGGCGCATGTTCACGACCTCGGCACCGCCGGGATAGCCGATCGGCCCGGCCCCGCGCATCACAAGGATGGCGGTTCCGTCCATGCCAAGCGCCTCGTCATCGATCCGGTCATGGAAATCGGCCGGCCCGTCAAAGACATAGGCCGTGCCCTCGAACGCGTTCGGGTCGTCCTTGTTCGACAGGAACCGTTCGGCAAAGGACGGGCTGATCACACTTGTCTTCATGATCGCGCTGTCGAACAGGTTGCCGCTGAGATTGATGAAGCCGGCCTCGGCCTTCATCGGCGCGTCGACGCTGAAAATCACATCCGTATTGGCGATGGCGCAGTCCCGGCAGTTGGCGCCGATCGACTGCCCGTTCGCCGTCACCGCATCCGGGTGCGGCAGCAGCTTGTGGCGCATCAGTTCGCCGATCACCGCCGGCACGCCGCCGGCGCGGTGATAGTCCTCGCCCAGATATTCTCCGGCAGGCTGCAGGTTCACCAGAAGCGGTACCTTGTGGCCATGCGTCTGCCAGTCGTCGTTGGTCAGCTCGATGCCGAGATGCCGTGCCACCGCATTCAGATGAATCGGCGCGTTCGTCGACCCGCCGATGGCCGAGTTCAGGACGATGGCGTTCTCGAAGGCGGCACGGGTCATGATGTCGGAGGGTTTCAGATCATCCCAGACCATGTCGACGATCCGGTTGCCGGTGTAATAGGCCATCTGTCCGCGCTCGCGGTAGGGTGCCGGAATGGCGGCCGAGCCGGGAAGCTGCATGCCCAGCCCCTCGGCAAGCGAATTCATCGTCGTCGCCGTTCCCATGGTATTGCAATAGCCGGTCGAGGGCGTCGACGAGGTGACGAGGTCGAGGAAGCCGTCATCATCGATCTCGCCGGCGGCGATCATCTGCCGGGCCTTCCAGATGATGGTGCCGGACCCGGTGCGCTTGCCCTCGTGCCAGCCATTCAGCATCGGGCCGACCGACAGGGCGATGGCCGGAATATCGACCGTTGCGGCCGCCATCAGCAGTGCCGGGGTTGTCTTGTCGCAGCCGATCATCAGCACGACGCCGTCGATCGGGTAGCCGTACAGGGTCTCGACAAGGCTGAGATAGGCAAGGTTGCGGTCCAGCATGGCGGTCGGCCGCTTGCCGGTTTCCTGAATGGGATGAACCGGAATTTCGATGGGAAGGCCGCCGGCGGCGATGATGCCGTCTCGTACGCGCTTCGCCAGTTCAAGATGATGCCTGTTGCAGGGGGACAGGTCCGATCCGGTCTGCGCCAGCGCGATGATCGGGCGCCCGTCGCGCAGTTCCTCGCGGGTCAGGCCGTAATTGAGGTAACGCTCGGTATAAAGCGCCGTCATCTCCGCATCGTCGGGATTGTTGAACCATTGCCGCGAGCGCAGCTCTTCCGGTTTTACTTTTCTGCCACTCATTCTCGATGACCCCTGATGCGATCCTACTCAGTTCGCCACTGCTTAGACGAAAGTTTCGGGAGATGGCTTTTAACCTATTTAAGGGTTTCTGCCTTGACAAGGTTACGGCACTTTTTCTTGCTTTGGCTATGGGATGGCAGGTCGGGTGTGGCAGACCATGATGGGTTGCGGACGAGCCTCATGTTTCCAAGGCCAGGTTCGTGAGGAAAAATGCAGTGCTTGCACCGCATATTGGTAACGTGATTTCACCGATTCCCGGAAGTTGCCTCCGGACAGACAAAAAAGGCGGCGGTCACAAGACCGCCGCCCGCATGATTTCAGCTGTTCAGGGGTGGCTTCAGGCCGCCTTGATCAGCTTTCTCGGCTTGCCGTTGATGCTGATCTGCTTGGGCTTGTCGGCCTCCGGAATCTCGCGCTGCAGGAAGATGGTCAGAATGCCGTCGACGAACTGCGCGTCCTCGACTTTCATATATTCCGCAAGGCGGAACATCTTCGAGAAAGCGCGCTTGGCGATCCCCTGGTGGATATAGGTGCCGGTGTCCTCACCCTTCGCGGCCTCGATGGTCAGCACGCCCTTTTCGGTCTGGATGCTGATCTCGTCGGCGGAAAACCCTGCAAGCGCGACCTCGATGCGATAGTGCTCGTCATCATCCTTCGCGATATTGTAGGCCGGGTAATTCGATTCCTTGCGCTCGGACACGCGGTTGAGCTCGTCGAACAGGGTGTCGAAGCCGACGAACTGGCGTGCCATTGGCGTGGTAAAGAGGGTCATCTCATTTCTCCTTTTCAAAGCGAGACTGGTGCCGCCTCCCGTTATGGCAAGGCAGCGTTTACGTGATGGTTTTGTGTAACCCGTTTCGGCGTTACATGTTTGATATGGGGTAAGAAAATCCACTTTCAAGTGGATGGCAGGAACGCCTTGAAAAGGCCTTTTTCAGACCATTTTGATGACATGACGGCAGGTCAGGATGAAACCGTACCTTCATGGTTCCTCCCCTGCGAACGGGTCGGCTCTGCCGGCCCGTTTTTTTTGAACCGCTTTGCGGATCGCGGATCAGCTTTCCGGCAAGGCGCCGCCTGCCGCCGTCCGTTGCGCGGCAAAGCTGCGCATCGCCTCTATGCGTGCCGGATCATGGCCGAGATCAGGCTCACTGGCCAGAATGCTCTTCCAGATGTCGGTGGCGCGCTCGCTTGCCGTTCTGCCGCCACTCTCGGTCCAGCTGCCGAAATTCGACCAGTCAGCGACAAGCGGCTCGTAGAACTCAGTCTGGTAGCGGCTCATTGTGTGCTCCGCGGCAAAGAAATGCCCGCCCGGGCTGATTTCCGCCAGCGCGCCGAGGCTGACATCCGGGCCGTCCGGCGTCGCCTTGTGGCACATTTCGGCGACCATTTGCAGGATTTCCATGTCCGTGACCAGCTTTTCATAGGACACGGTCAATCCGCCCTCGAGCCAGCCGGCGGCATGGATGACGATGGTCGACCCTGCCATCAGGCACCCCCACAGCGCGAACTGTGTCTCGTTGGCCGCCTGAACGTCATTGATGTTGGCCGCCGACCCGCTGGCGCAGCGCCACGGCAGATCGATGAGCCGCGCCAGCTGACCGGCAACGAGCGAGGCGCGGAAATGCTCCGGAGTCCCGAAGGCCGGGGAACCGGATTTCATATCCACATTCGAGGTGAAGGTGCCATAGCAGACAGGCGCGCCCGGGTTCACCAGCTGTGTCAGGGTGATCGCCGCCAGCGCCTCGGCATGGCTGAGCGTCATCGCCGCCTCGACGGTGATCGGCGCCATCGCCCCCATCAGGGTGAATGGCGTGACGATCGACACCTGGCCGTGGCGGGCGAAATCGATCAGCCCCTGTGCCATCGGAATGTCGATCTGGCGCGGCGAGTTGGTGTTGATGATGGTGTAGCAATGGCTCTCTGCCGCAAATTCGTCATCGCTCAGGCCACGGAAGTCACGCAGGATCTCGAAGCTCTCGATCACCTGAGGCGTGCCGCGGCTGAAGATGAAGGGCAGCTTGTCGGACATTGTGAGCTGCGAATCCATGGTGAAGTAATGCCGCACATTCATCGGCACGTCCTGCGGCTCGATCAGCGGCGGCATCATCTGCAGCACATCGAAATGCTGGGTCAGCTTGACCAGCTCCTGAAAATCCTGCCCGGTGCCCGGACGGCGCCCGCGTTCCAGGTCGGTGGCGTGCGGCGCGCCGGCCCCGGGCTGGAAGACGAGCGTGCCGGGCTCCAGCAACACGTCGCGGTCGCGGCGTGCGGCGCGGCACAGGATTGATCGCGGCGCGGTTTCCAGCGCGGCGGCCACGATCTCGCGACCGATCCAGACCATTTCCGATGATTCATCGACCTTCGCGCCGCCTTCACGGAAAATCCGTCGCGCCTCGGGAAGCAGGATCTTCATGCCGAGATCCTCAAGCGCCGTCAGCGCCGCTTCGTGCATCGCCTCGATCGCATCGTCCGAATACAGCTTCATCGGCGGGAACGGGTTGCGCAGATTCCGGTAATTGACCTCGCGTGCGGGGGCGCTGGTTTCGCGTGCCTGCCGCCCGCGACGGCCGCTGCGGCCTGCAGGTTTTTGTTCGTTCATGGCCCAGCTCCCCGCCAACCGAAGTTATACGAGACGCTATCAAAGCCGCGATGCGGGTCAATCGAATTCGCGCCGATGCCCGATATCTAGGGCTGCACGGGCGTGCCGGCGCGTTTCACCGCCCCGGTCCGGCTGTTATAGGCAACAAAGCCGCCGCTTTGCGGCGCGATGCCGGTGATTGCCGTGATCACGACCTGATGCGTGACCATCAGGGTAACCGGCCCGTTCGCATAAGGTGCATTCATCTTGTCCAGATAGGCCCGAAGCAGGCGGATCGTCTCGGCGCGGTCGACATGGCCGTCGAAAAAGGAATTCAGCCCGTCATGGGTGGTGAACGGGCCGAGGCCTAGTTCCGCCGCCGTTTCGACACAGCGGCACCAGCGACTGCTCAGGATCACCTCTATCCCGATCGCCTCGTCTCGAAGATATTGACCGATACGGCGCGACTGTTCGCGACCGGCCCGGCTCAGATTGCGCTGGGTGCGGCAGTCATGAATGCTGAAATTGGCAGGGTCGCCGAACCCCGGTGCGAGGGCGTGCCGCAGGAACAGCACATCCGCGTCGATCTCGTCGATGGCATCGGCGAGGGGGCCGGCCTGCGCCGGCAAGGCGAGCAGCCAGAGCAGGCCGACCAATGCGGCGCTCCAGCGTATCGGGAAACTCGGTCTCATGGGGTTTATGTAAGTTATGCAGGCTCTTCCGGCAACGGACATGTCAGCGAAGGCCCAGATCATCCATCCAGTAGTGATTCGACCAGGCCTGCTTCCCGGCCCTGTCGGTCAGCACCACACGGAAGAACTCGAAATCGGTCCTGCTGATCTCGATCCGGGCCTCGGTCATGCCGTCACCGCTTGTGGCGAAGGAGCGGTGTCCACCTGCCGCGACCAAGATGCGGTCGACCGGCGAGCAGGTGACGTGAAGCATGGTGCCATCAAGGCGGATGGAGGTGAATGCCGGCCCGCAGGATGCGAAATAGTCTCCGGCCTTCAGCGCCTTGATAATGGCGCCGGCCTTCAGCGCCTCTGCAGCAACCATCACCCACCCGCCGAAACCGTCGGCCGGGACATCATGCGAATCATCGGTGGCGATGATGCCGGTCCTGAACCCTTCGTTCGCCAGCTGGTCGATGGTGGCGATGCCGCCGCCCCGGCCGGCATCAAGGGCCGACGAGTGATTGTAGGCTTCGACGGCATGCGCTCCGGCCTCGGCAAGGCTGCGCGCCTCCTCAGTGGTCATCGCATACCATTCGGGGTGCGGGATGCTGACAAAGGCGCCTGCGGCGACAGCACGGCTGACAAGTTCGGGGCCGGTTTCGGTCGCGCTTGCGATGGGAAAATCCAGGGGCAGCCCGTTGGCCAGAATGTGCCAGAGCCCCGCCTGGTCATAAAGCTTGCCGTGGCAATGAAGCTCGGCCGAGATGATGGTGATGAAATCGTCGCTGTCCAGCCCCGAGCTGTCGCAGACGGTCTCGGCGGAATAGCGCGGGTCGGTCCAGTAATGGTCCGACAGGCAGGTGAAATCATAGCCTGCCTCGCGATAAAGCCGCACCACCTCGGCGGCTTCGTTCCGGCCATCCGAATGGGTGCAGTGGCCGTGAAGATTGCCGCGGTAGATCCTGCCGGTCGGGCAGAACAGGTCTCGGGACATGGTGTCGGTCTCCCGCAGATGGGCGCGTGATCGCGGCTGTGCCGCGGATGATATCAGAACACAGCCATTTTCACGCCCCTGTTGTCACGTCCAAATGCCATTAATGGCGCATTTCTGATGTTCAAATGAACATTAAACCTGCTAGAAAGTCGAAGAAATAAACCTTCGAGGCAACGTCATGGCGAAACTGAACCGGCGCCGGCAGGACATCCTGATGCAGATCCACGCCGAGGGCGAGGTGGGCGTCGAGGCGCTTGCTGCCCAGTTTGGCGTGACGACGCAGCAGATCAGGCGCGACCTTGCGGCGCTCTGCGACCAGGGCATGGCGATGCGCACCCATGGCGGGGCGCGCCGTCCGGTATCGGTGGCAAACATCGAATATGACGCCCGCCGCAAGCTGTCGATGAAGGCGAAGCAGGCCATAGGCCAGGCCGCGGCAGGCCTGATCGAGGACAACACCGCGGTTGCCATCAATATCGGCACCACCACCGAGGCAGTCGCCAACGCCCTGTTCGGCCATGACAATCTGATGGTGCTGACAAACAATCTGAACATTCTGCAGATGATGTCGCGCGCGCCCGGCAAGCAGCTTGTTCTTGTCGGCGGGACAGTGCGGGCGCAGGACGGGGCCGTGGTCGGCGGCGCGGCGGTGGAGTTCATCGAGAGGTATAAGGTGGATTACGCCGTGGTTGGCGCTTCGGCACTGGATGATGACGGGGCGATCCTCGATTTCGACAGCCGCGAGGTGGATGTCGCCCGCGCCATACTGAGGAATGCGAGAAAGAAGATTCTGGTCTGCGATGCCGGCAAGTTCCTGCGCCGCGCGCCGGTGCGGATCTGCGGCATCGACGAGATCGACGTGATGGTCACCGACCGGCAGCCACCGCCGCAGTTCATGGCCGCCGCACAGGCTGCCGGAACCCGGGTCGTTGTCGCACGGGATACGAGGGATTCCGGCTGATGGGCGAGCAGGGCTTCGATCTTCTGGTCATCGGTGGCGGCATCAACGGCTGCGGTGTGGCGCGAGACGCGGCCGGCCGCGGGCTGTCGGTCCTGCTTGTCGAAAGGGACGACCTTGCGCAGGCGACCTCCTCTGCCTCGACAAAGCTGTTCCATGGCGGCCTGCGCTATCTGGAATATTTCCACTTCCGCATGGTGCGCGAGGCGCTTCAGGAGCGCGAGACCCTGCTCCGCATGATGCCGCATATCTCATGGCCACTGCGCTTTGTGCTGCCGGTCACGCCGGGCCTGCGCTATGCGCGGGACACATCGTCGCTTGGCCGGGTGCTGGCCTGCATCCCGGGCCTGGCCGGCAGGCGCCCGGCCTGGCTGACGCGGATCGGCCTGTTCGTCTATGACCATCTTGGCGGTCGCGAGATCCTGCCGGCCTGCCGGGCGCTCGACCTGCGCACCCATCCGGCCGGCGCGCCGCTTCAGGACCGTTTTGTCAAAGGCTTCGAATATTCCGATTGCTGGGTCGAGGATTCGCGTCTCGTCGTGCTGAATGCGCGCTCGGCACAGGATCACGGCGCGACGATCAGAACGCGGACACGTTTCGAAGGCGCGCGGCGGGACGGCGGTGTCTGGAAGGCCGAGCTGTCACGTGCTGACGGGACGCGCGAAACGGTATCCGCCAGGGCCATCGTCAATGCGGCCGGGCCCTGGGCGCGTGATGTCCTGACCGGTGACATGCGGCGCGGCAACCGCCATGGCCTGCGGCTGGTGCGGGGCTCGCATATCATTGTGCGCCGCCTGTTCGATCATGATCAGCCCTATTTCCTGCAGCTGGAAGACGGCCGGATCATCTTTGCCATTCCCTATGAGCGTGATTTCACGCTGATCGGCACCACCGATGTCGACCATGAGGGTGACGCCGGAGCTGCCGCCTGCAGCAATGCCGAGCGCGATTACCTGATTGCGGCAGCCAGCAGCTTCTTCAGGAGCGGCATCTCGAGGGATGACATCGTCACGACATTTTCCGGCGTGCGACCGCTCTATGACGACGGGGCAAGCTCTGCCTCTGCTGCCACCCGCGACTATGTTCTGACCTGCGAGGACGAGGGTGGTGCCGCGGCGCTGGTCAATGTCTTTGGAGGCAAGATCACAACCTATCGGCGCCTTGCCGAGCATGTGATGGACAGCCTTCATCCCTATTTTCCCGCTCTCGGCAAAAGCTGGTCAGGGGGCGAGCCGCTTCCGGGCGGTGATTTCGACATTGGCGACAGGCATGAGCTGGTCTTGCGGTTGCAGCGCGCCTTCGAATTTCTGACCGCGGAATGGGCGACGCGCCTTGTCACCGCCTATGGCACGGACGCCTTCATGATCCTTGAGGGTGCGGTGTCGCGCGAAGATCTGGGACAGCATTTCGGCGGCACGCTTCACGCCCGCGAGGTCGACTGGCTTGTCACCCGTGAGTGGGCGACCAGCGCCGATGACATATTGTGGCGGCGCTCGAAACTGGGACTCGTCCTGACGGCGGCGGAGGCATCAGCCCTCGACAGTCATCTTGGCGGTACACGAAGGGCGTCCGCTGGTGATAATGTCGCCGTGGCCGAGTGAACCAGTGGAGACGGCAGTGACGCATGACAGCCCGGAGGATGACACCCCGCTTACCGATGCGCTGCTGGACCAGTTCGCCACCTACTACCTTCTTGCGGTTCTGGCTGTGCGGGCGCTTGAAGAGGCGCGCCGACACGCCGCGGCGGCAAGTGACAAGGCCTAGGCCGTTGCCGGCGAGAACAGCAATTCACCCATTCGGGCCGCCTGGTCCCGCAGCATGTCGCGCTTGTCCAGCGCGTCATCAATGCTGAACCGCTGCGTCGGGCCGTGGATGGCCAGCGCCGCGTAGAACCGCCCGTGAGGATCGGTCACCGGCACGGCGATGGCCACCATTCCCTCGTGAAATTCTTCCCGATCAAGGCTGAAACCGCGCCGTCTGATGTCCGAGAGCTCGTCTGCGAGTAGCGCCGGATCAGTGAATGTATTCGGTGTCTGCGGATGCATCTGCAGGCTCGAAAGGAAAGCGCGCCGACGGGCCGCCGGCAGGCTGGCCATGAAGAGCTTGCCGCTCGCCGTGCAGTGGAATGGCACCTGTGTGCCGATCGGCAGCGCCACCCTGAATGCCCAGTTTGTCTCGACACGATCGATATAATTCATGCCGCGTGGTTCCGGCCTGACGAAATTCACCGTTTCACCCGAATCGCGCGCAAGCTGCAGCAGAATCTGGTGGCACCCGACAAGCCCCGCGGTCCGGTCGGCAAGGCCGGTGGCCAGAAGGCTGGCCCGGTGTCCCGGGTAGAGACGTTTGTCGTGCTTCTCCAGAATGCCGGCCTCGATCAGCGTCTGGCACAGCCGGTGGATTGTCTGCTTTGGCCAGCCGAGCCTTGCGTTCAGCTCGGTCGGCGTTGGCGCTGTGCGGCTTTCCGACAGAACTTCGAGAATGCGGATGGCACGTAAATTCGGCGGCACATGTTCACTCATCAGGACCCCACCCCTTGCAGCCTGCAAGTCGTTTTGGGCTTGCTTTAAGGGCAAGCCCGTGCATCATTTCCACCAATAATAATAAAAAAGAGAACAAAAGTCTCAAAAAATAACATTATGAGGCTACGGGGGTGGAATTCGACTACATAATCGTCGGCGCAGGGTCGGCGGGCTGCGTCTTGGCAAACCGGCTGTCGGCGGATGGCCGGCACAGCGTTGCGTTGTTCGAGGCGGGCGGCAAGGACAGCTACCCCTGGATCCACATTCCTGTCGGTTATTTCAAGACAATGGGCAATCCCGCGACGGACTGGTGCTACCGCACCGAGCCGGACCCGGGACTGAACGGCCGCGCCATCAACTGGCCCCGCGGCAAGGTTCTGGGCGGAAGCAGCTCGATCAACGGACTTCTTTATGTGCGCGGACAGCCGCAGGATTTCGACCAGTGGCGCCAGCTCGGCAATCCGGGATGGGCGTGGGACGACGTGATGCCCCTGTTCCGGCGTGCCGAGAACTGGGAAGGCGAACCCTCGGCGGTGCGCGGCAAGGGCGGCGCGCTGAATGTGTCGGAAAGCCGCGTCCAGCGGCCAGTGATCGATGCCTGGGTCGAGGCGGCTGCCAGCCTCGGTTACAAACGTAATGACGATTACAATGGTGAGGATCAGGAAGGCGTCGGCCATTTCCAGATGACCATGCGGAACGGCCGGCGCTGCAGCAGCGCAACCGCGTTCCTGAAGCCGGCGAGAGGCAGGTCGAACCTGCAGATATTCACCGGCGCGAAAACCCTCGGACTGGTTATGGAAGGGCGTCGCGCAGCCGGCATACGCGTGCGGCGCGGCAATGAAGAGATCGAGGTGCGGGCAAGGCGCGAAGTGGTGCTGTCCGCAGGCTCGCTCGGCTCGCCGCACATCCTGATGCTGTCCGGGATTGGCGCCGGCGCGGAACTTTCAGCTCATGGCATCGAGGTTGTTCACGACCTGGCCGGCGTCGGCAAGAACCTGCAGGACCATCTGCAGGCGCGCCCGGTCTACAAGACGATGACGAGCACCATCAACAGCGAGACACGGCACCCGCTGCAATATGTCGGCATCGCGCTGGAATATGCGCTGAAACGTTCCGGGCCGATGGCCATGGCGGCGAGCCTTGGCACGGCGTTCCTGAAGACCCGCCCGGAACTCGAGACGCCGGATATCCAGTTCCACCTCCAGCCTTTCAGCGCCGACAAGCCCGGAGAGGGCACGCATCCCTTCTCGGCCTTCACCGCTTCGGTGCTGCAGCTCCGCCCGGAAAGCACCGGCCATATCGAACTGAAATCATCATCGCCGGACGATTATGTGGCGATCCATCCGAACTATCTGGCGACGAAGACCGATTGCGACACGATCGTCGCCGGTGTCCGGATCGCCCGTGCCGTATGCCGGGCGGAACCGGTGAGCAGCATGATCACCGAGGAATATGCGCCCGGCCCGGCAGTGGACGACATGGATGACGAGGCCATTCTCGACTGGGTCCGCAACACCGCGACGACGATCTATCACCCCACCGGCACCTGCAAGATGGGACCGGACAGGATGGCGGTGGTGGATTCAAGGCTCCGCGTCCATGGCATCGAGGGTTTGCGGGTCGCAGACGCCTCGATCATGCCCGTCATCACTTCGGGCAACACCAATGCGCCAAGCATCATGATCGGCGAGAAAGCGTCGGACCTCATCATGGAGGACGCGGCATGATCAGGCTGGTTTCATCCCTGTTTCGCAGGGGTACAGGAATTCCCGGAAAGGTCGAAAAGCCCGGATTCACCGGTGCGGTCCTTCGGGAACAGGGATCTGGCATTCAACCGGATGCCGGGGGGCCTTCAGTGGCTTCCGGGTCAGATCACATCAATGAAGGCACCATAATGACAAGGGAGGAATCCATGTCAAAACTCACCAAACTGACCTCGGCCTTTGCCGCGGCCGGCGTCGGTCTCGCCATGATGGCGACTCCGATCGTGGCCCAGGCCAAGGAAGTTCACATCAAGGTCCAGGCCGTCATCGGCGTGCAGACCACCGAAGTGAAGATGCTTCGCGATTTCATGGACGACGTTACCGCCCTGACCGGCGGCGAGGTTACCTTTGAAGTCCTGCCGGCCGGCGCTGTTGTCGGCGTCAAGGAGACCCTCGACGCTGTTGACGCGGGCCTTGTTGACGGCGGTTTCGCCTGGACCCACTACTGGTCGGGCAAGCATCCGGCAGCCATGCTGTTCGGCTCGCCTGTTGCCGGTGCCGGTGTCGGTATCGACAACATCGCGTTTGTTTCCTGGTTCCACTTCGGTGGTGGCAAGGAGCTTTATGACCGTCTCTGGGACGAGATGGGCATGAATGTAAAGGGCTTCATGCTGCAGCCGGTCGGCCCCGAGGCCCTTGGCTGGTTCAAAGAGCCGATCAACTCGATGGAAGACTTCCGCAAGTACCGCTTCCGCACGCCTCCGGGCCTGCCGGGCCAGACCTACAAGGACATCGGTGTCGCATCGGTTGCCATGGGTGGCGGCGACATCCTGCCGGCTCTGGAAAAGGGCACGATCGACGCGGCCGAATGGTGCTGCCCGAAGCCTGACATGGATTTCGGCTTCCACAAGGTACTGAAGCACTACTATCTTCAGGGCCTGCACCAGGTCGTGGTTAACGCCGACATGTATCTGAACAAGGACGTCTACAACTCGCTGACGGACCATCAGAAGAAGGCCTTCGAGGTTGCCGCGAACGCATCTCTCATCAAGGGCATGTCCGCGCGTATCTATGACAACGGCCAGGCGCTCCACGAGCTGACCACCAAGCATGGCGTGATCCTTCAGGACACTCCGGCAGACTACTTCCCGGCATACATGAATGCCGCGAACGCGCTGCTCGAGAAGAACTCCGCAGAAAACGAGTTCTTTGCCGAGGTTTGGCAGTCGCAGAAGGATTTCGCACGTATCGCGGTTCCGTTCTGGTCGGGTGCACAGAGCTCGAACGCTCAGCTTGGCATGGCATATGCCAACAGCCTGAAGTAAATTATCATGGCGTGAACCGCGGCTTGCTGCGGTTCACGTCCTTTTTGGTCACTTTTACAACCATCCAGAACCGGCAGCGCGGCGGGGGCATCCCATGGCACAGGAACCAGAGATCGAAAAGCTCGAGATTGCAGACGAGCTGATCGCCGAACGTCGCAGCGGCAAGGTCGGCGACACGCCCGCGGACATGCATCCCCTGATGCGTCTGATCGTCGGCAATATCGACATTCTGAACAACTGGGTCGGCAAGCTGACCTGCCTGATGCTTGTTCCGGTTATCTTCGCGATGATCTACGAGGTCGTCGCGCGGAAGGTCTTTATCGCGCCGACCGACTGGGCCTACGACACAAGCCGGATGTTCTCCGGCGCGATGTTCATGCTGGGCGCCGGTTATGCGCTGATGCGCGGGGTCCATATCCGCGCCGATTTCCTGTTCCGCAACTGGTCGCCCCGGACCCAGGCGCTGGTTGATGGTGCGCTCTACCTTCTCTTCTATTTCCCGGCGATGCTGTTCTTCTTCTGGGTCTCGACGGAATACACCATCAAGGCATGGGTGACGTGGGAACGATCCATGGATACGGCGCTGATGGCGCCGCTCGCGCCGGCCCGCACGGCGATGCCTGTCGGTGCCCTGCTTCTGCTGCTTCAGGGCGTGGCGGAATTCCTGCGCGCCTATCACCAGCTTGGTGCCGGATCCATCCAGAAATGGGTGCTTCGCCTGCTTCCCGTCTATGTGGTCGTGCTCGGGATGATCTTCTGCAACAGCCTGTTCCCGGGGTTTTTCAACTTTGAAATGATCTTCGGCGAGTCGTTCGACGGCGGCATCAAGGGCGCCGGCGGCGTGTCGCCGCCGATGATCGGCGTCATCATGATCGCGGTGATGCTGTTCTCGATTTTCGTCGGCTTCCCGATTTCCTTCACGCTGATTTTCCTGTCCTTCGCCTTCGGGGCGTGGGGCTTCGGCGGCAAGATGGTGTTCTATCTCCAGACGTTGCAGTTCAACAATGTGATGCTCGAGCAGACGCTGGCCGCGGTGCCGCTGTTCGTATTCATGGGCATCATGATGGAGCAGGCCGGCCTGATGGAACGCCTGTTCACTTCGGTGCAGCTGATGCTCTCGCGCACCCGCGGCGCGCTTTACCTCGCGGTGCTGTTCGTATCGACCATCTTCGCCGCGGCCACCGGCATCGTCGGCGCCTCGGTGACGATCCTCGGCATCATGGCGGCGAAAACGATGAACCGGTCCGGCTACGACGTAAGGCTGGCAGCCGGAACAATCACCGCCGGCGGCACGCTCGGCATCCTGATACCGCCCTCGATCATGCTTGTCGTGATGGGGCCGGTGCTGCAGATTCCGGTGACCGACCTGTTCGCTGCGGCGATTATTCCCGGCATCATGCTCGCCGGCATGTATGCCGCCTACGCGCTGATCCGGTGCTGGCTGAACCCGTCGCTCGGCCCGACCCTGCGCGAGGAAGACCAGCCCTTGACCTCGGACCATTACTGGCTCGAGGCCATTCTGGTGATCGGTTCGATCGTGACCTTCTTCACATTGATCGTGATGGCGTTCTCCGGATCGCTTGCCGGGTATTTTCCGTTCTCGTCGCTGGTCATTCCGCTGGCCTGGATGGCGGTCATGTTCTTCGGATCGCGCTGGGTTCGTGACAACAAGCCGTCGGGATTCTTTTTCTCCGACCTCTGGTACGAATTTTTCATGGGGCTGGTTCCGCCCTCGGCGCTGGTCGCCTTCGCGCTAGGCTCGATCCTGTTCGGCTGGGCCACCCCGACCGAGGGTGCCGGTTGCGGGGCGTTCGGCGCGCTGCTGCTGACCATTGCCTATCGCAAGCTGTCGGCGAAGATGTTCTATGACGCGCTGATCAAGACCCTCGAGATCACCGTCCTGATCCTGTTCCTCGTCGCCGCGTCCAACTTCTTCGGCGCCGTGTTCTCGCGCCTTGGAACGCCGATGCTGCTGACCGAATTCCTGCTGTCGTGGGATATCTCGGTCACCTGGGTCCTGCTGATCATCATGGCGCTGATCTTCCTGCTCGGCTGGCCGCTGGAGTGGGTGCCGATCGTGCTGATCATCGTGCCGATCCTGATCCCGGTCCTGATCAAGCTCGACGTCAACCTTGTCTGGTTCGGCATCCTTGTCGCGGTCAACCTGCAGACGGCATGGCTCAGCCCGCCGGTGGCGCTATCCGCCTATTTCCTGAAAGGGGTGGTGCCCGAATGGGATCTGAAGGATATCTATCTCGGCATGATGCAGTTCATGGTCATTCAGGTAATCGGCCTGGTCCTGATCTTCGTCTTCCCGCAAATTGCCCTGTGGCTTCCAACTTTGATTTACGGAGAATAAATCCGACATGGCCGTGACCTATCTGAAACGCGCTGACAAGACTCCTCAGACCGGAACCGACGAGACCCGCGAGATTGTCCAGGCAATGCTTGCGAAGATCGAGGCCGGCGGCGAGGACGCCGCCATCGCCTATGGCCGCGAGCTCGACGGATATCACGGCGATATCGTCGTGCCGGCCGATGCCATCGCGGCCGCCGGTGACGAGATTTCCCAGCAGCTGAAGGACGATATCCGTTTTGCCTATGACCGGGTGACCACTTTTGCCGAAGCGCAGAAAAAGTCGATCACCGAATTCGAGACCGAGTTGTCGCCGGGTCTCTGGGCGGGCCAGAAGCTGATCCCGATCGAAACGGCAGGCTGCTATGTTCCGGGCGGGCGCTATGCGCATGTGGCCTCGGCCATCATGTCGATCGCCACGGCGCGGGTGGCCGGTGTCGAGCATATCGTCGCCTGTACCGCGCCGCGCGGTGATGCCGGGCCGAACCCGGCCATCCTTTATGCGATGGACCAGTGCGGTGCCGACACCATCCTTGCCCTTGGCGGGGTGCAGGGCATCGCGGCGATGACCTTCGGCCTGTTCACCGGCAAGCCGGCCCGCATTCTGGTCGGTCCGGGCAACCGCTTCGTCGCCGAGGCCAAGCGCATGCTCTATGGCCGCGTCGGCATCGACATGTTCGCCGGCCCCACCGAAATCGCCGTGATTGCCGACGACAGCGCCGATCCGCAGATTGTGGCCGAAGATCTCGTCAGCCAGGCCGAGCACGGGCCCGACTCGCCTGCATGGCTGATCACCACCTCGCGGCAGCTGGCCGATGAGGTGATGGCGCGCATGGACGGCCTGATCGCCGCACTGCCGGAAGTGGCACGCGGCGCCGCCACCACGGCATGGCGCGATTACGGTGAGGTGATCCTGTGTGACAGCGACGAGGAGGCCGTCGCCGTTTCCGACGAATATGCTGCCGAGCATCTAGAGGTGCATACCGCCCGTGATGACTGGTATGCCGCGACGTTGCGAAATTACGGTTCGTTGTTCATCGGCGAGGAAACCACCGTCACCTACGGCGACAAATGTTCGGGAACCAACCACATTCTGCCGACAAAGGGCGCGGCCCACTATACGGGCGGGCTTTCGGTGCATAAATATATGAAGATCGTGACCACGCAGCGCATGACCCGCGAGGCCAACCGCGAGGTTGGCCAGGCGGCGGCCCGCATTTCCCGTCTCGAGGGCATGGAGGCCCATGCCCGGGCAGGCGACGCGCGGCTGCGCAAATATTTTCCGGGCGAGAACCTGGCCTGACCGGCCGGCAGTCTGCCAATTCGAAGAGAGAGGATAGTGACCCGATGTCAGTGAATGATGTCATCATGGACGCGATGATCGAGAACAATGTCGGTTTCGTGACCACTGTGCCCTGCAAGCAGCTTGCCGGGGTGATAGAAAAGATCGAGCAGTCCGACAAGATGATCCATGTCCCGTCGAACCGCGAGGATGAGGGGATGGGGCTGTGTGCCGGCGCCTTCATGGGCGGCCGACGGCCGGCGATCATCATGCAGAACACCGCGATCGGCGTGACCATCAATTCGCTTGCCACGCTGATCCAGTATTACCGCATTCCGTTGCCGATGCTGATCAGCTATCGCGGCGAGATCGGCGAGCCGGTGGCCTGCCAGGTCGAGATGGCCGTCCATACCAAGGCGCTTCTCGATCAGCTCTGCATCCCGACCTACCATTTCCACAAGGAAGAGGATGCCGACGAATTGCCGGCGATTCTCAACCACGCCTACATGGCCCGCAAGCCGGTGGCCGTGCTGATGGATGCCAGCTTCTGGAAGGGATATTGAGACCATGATCCGCAGCGACGTACTGAAAACCCTGATCCCGCTGATCTCCGACGAGCTGGTGGTAACGAATATCGGCCTGCCAAGCCAGGAGATGCATCTTCTGGACGACCAGCCGACGAACTTCTACATGCTTGGCACGATGGGCCTCGCCTCCTCGATCGGCCTCGGCCTCGCCATGGCGCAGCCGAAAAAGGTGATCGCCATCGACGGCGACGGCTCGGTGCTGATGAATCTCGGCACATTGCCGACGATCGCCAACAACCAGGTCCCGAACTTCATCCTGCTGATCATCGACAATGGCAGCTACGGCTCGACCGGCGACCAGACGACCTATGCCGGCATGCGCACCTCGCTTGCCGATGTGGCACGGGCCTGCGGCTGTGACCATGTGGTGGAATGCGCCGCCGAGGATACGGCCGCCGCCGTCGAGGCCGCGCTGGCCGCCGAGCAGACAACGGTGATCGTCTCGAAATGCGAGTCCGGCAATATCAAGGTGCCTGTGATCGAGCTTGATCCTGTGATGATCAAGGAACGGTTCATGGCATCGGTCGCGGAATAAAGGCGCGCGCGGCATGGTGCCGGGGCAGCAGAATCTTTTCAGCCTTGACGGGCATGTCGCGCTTGTCACCGGGGCGAGCTCGGGTCTTGGCCGCCGCGCAGCCACTGTGCTGGCGGATGCGGGTGCATCTGTCATTGGGGTGGCACGCCGTGCCGACGCGCTGGAAAGCTGGGTTGCCGAGGGTGCCGGAAACCGCGCCGCTCTTCCTGCCGATCTCTCGGACGAGGCCGGAGTCGCCGCCATGTGCGAGGCGGCATCGGGGATGTTTGGAGCACCCGACATTCTGGTCCACGCGGCCGGCGTCAACCTGCGCCAGCCTGCCGAGGATATCACGCCGGATGACTGGCAACTGACACAATGGCTCAATCTCGGCGCGCCCTTCTTCATCAGCCAGGCGTTGGTTCCGGCAATGAAGGAACGCGGCTGGGGTCGCATTGTCAATTTCGCATCGTTGCAGACGACGAGGGCCTTTCCGTCAGGCATTGCCTACGGGGCGTCGAAGGGCGGTGTCGGCCAGATGACGCGGGCCATGGCCGAGGCCTGGTCCGGCGACGGCATCAACACCAACGCCATCGGCCCGGGCTTTTTCCCGACCGAGCTGACGGCGGCGGTTTTTGCCGACGAGGCGCGCGCTGCCCGCAATGCGGCGCAGACATGTATCGGCCGGAATGGCAGGCTCGAGGATATCGACGGGCCGTTGCTGTTTCTCTGTTCCGATGCCGCGGTCTATGTGACCGGGCAGATCCTGATGGTTGACGGGGGGTTCACGGCGAAATGAAGGCGCTTGTCTATACCGGAACGAATTCAAGTGAGCTGCGTGATGTCGAGGCGCCTGTCGCCGCGGGCGGGCAGAGCATTGTCGATTTGTCCTTCTGCGGAATCTGCGGGTCCGACATGCATGCCTGGCACGGCCATGACGAGCGACGGATCCCGCCTCTCGTTCTGGGGCATGAGGCAGTCGGCACGGCGCTGACCGGACCGCTCGCCGGACGGCGGGTGGCGGTCAATCCGCTCATGACCTGCCATGACTGCCCTGCCTGCGACAGCGGCAATCATCATCTTTGCGGCACACGCGAGCTGATCGGCATGCGCTATCCCGGAGCTTTTGCCGAACAGGTGATGGTGCCTGACGTCAACCTGACTGTGCTTGCCGACCATCTGTCCTTTTCCGAGGCGGCGCTGGCCGAACCGACGGCGGTGGCGGTGCGTGCTGTCGAGATTGCTGCCGGTGCCGGCGCAACAGCGGATTCGCGGATCGTCATCCTTGGCGGCGGCGCCATCGGCGTGCTCGTCGCGCAGGTGCTAGCCGCGAAAGGCTTCGCGCGGCCGCGCATCGCCGAGACCAACGCTCTCCGCCGCGGCATGCTGGACAATATCGGCATCGCCGGAAGCTATGATCCGCGCGAGGAGACACCGGAAGACGGCTCGGTCGACCTGGTGATCGACTGTGTCGGCATGGGCGCGACCCGCGCCGCAGCATCGGCGATGGCGCGCCCGGGCGGTGTGATTGTCCATGTCGGCTTGCAGGACAACGAGCCGGGCCTCGACACCCGCCGCCTGACGCTTCAGGAGATCGGGTTCTTCGGAGCCTATTGCTACCGGCATCAGGATTTCGCGACTGCGCTCGACCTTTTGACCGGCGGCAAGGTGACCGGAGAAGGCTGGACCGAGATCCGTCCGCTGGATGATGGCGCGCAGGCCTTCATCGATATTGACCAGGGCCGCGCTCCGCCAAAGATTATCCTCGCCACCGGCTGACGCCAGGACTGGACAATGCGCCTTGCCATGCCCATCTGCCGGGCATGAACGAGACAATTCCCCTTCCGACCAGATTCGCCGACCGCGCGGCGATGCTGGCTCATCTGGCGGCCCTGTCGGGCCGTGATGAGGCCGCATCGGCGGTTCCCGATATCGCCGCAGGCGGCAGAAAGGCTGCCGAGGCCGTGCTCGCCAAGGTCGACCCGAGGGCCTATGCCGCCAGCCGCAACCATCTCGATGGCGCGGTCACGAGGCTGTCACCCTATATCCGCCACGGCGTTCTGAGCCTCGACGAGGTGCGCAACGCGGCGCTGGCATCCGTCGCTGATCCGAAACAGGCGGAGAAATTCATTCAGGAGCTGGCCTGGCGCGATTACTGGCAGCGGATCTATCTGGCGCATCCGGAGCGCGTCTGGACCGATGTCGAATCCTACAAGACCGGGTTCGACGCCGCCGAATATGATGCCGAGCTGCCGGCGGATATCGCCGCCGGCGAAACCGGCGTCGCCTGCATTGACCAGTTCATCGCGACGCTTGTCGAGACGGGCTATCTTCACAACCACGCCCGCATGTATCTGGCGTCCTATACGGTGCACTGGCGGCGGGTGTCATGGCAGGCCGGCGCGCGGTTCTTCCTCGAGCATCTGGTCGATGCCGATCCGGCAAGCAACAACCTGTCATGGCAGTGGATCGCCAGCACCTTCTCGAACAAGCCCTATATCTTCAATCTCGAGAATGTCGCGAAATATTGCGGGCCGGACATCAACACCATCCCGCGGCATAATCTGGTTCTCGACCAGTCCTATGAACGTCTGAGCGAGCTGCTGTTCCCGTATATGGGAGGTCCGCATGGCTGATCTTGTCTGGCTTCACGAAGGGGCGTTGCGCCTGACGCACCCGGTGTTTGCCGCCGGTGGCCCGGATGCCGCCACGGTCTTCATCTGGGACCGGGACCGCCTCGCGGCGAGCCATGTCGGCATCAAGCGCCAGCTCTTCATCTACGAAACCCTTGCCGAGATGTCCGAATCCCGCAGCCTCGACATCCATGAGGGCCGGGCGGAGGAGGTGCTGCCGCGCCTCGCCGCGCAGGCGGGTGCCGGCCGCGTGCTGGTACCGTCATCGCCCGACCCGGCGCTGCGTGCCGAGATCGGTGCCATCCGCCGCGCCGCGCCGGACCTCGAGATTGTCGAGATCGAGGAGACGCCCTTTGTGACTCTGGCAAACACGCCGGACCTCGGCCGTTTCTTCCGCTACTGGAACAAGGCCAGGAAGAGCGCGCTCCGCCCGCAGGGCATCTAAGCCGCCGACACGGGAAATCCATTGATCCGCCGCGCCGGCATCCGGTATGTTGGCGGCAGTTCCGAAGTTTTTTCCGAGACGCCCAGATGACCGATATTCTTGCCGAACTCGAGGCCAAACGGGCGCAAGCCCGGCTTGGCGGTGGCCAGCGACGGATCGATACCCAGCATGGCAAGGGCAAGCTGACAGCCCGCGAACGGATCACCCTTCTTGTCGACGATGCCTCGTTCGAGGAATGGGACATGTTCGTCGAGCATCGCTGCCATGATTTCGGCATGGAAGACCAGAAAGTCCCGGGCGATGGCGTCGTCACCGGATACGGCACCATCGCCGGACGTCCCGTCTTTGTCTATTCGCAGGATTTCACCGTTCTCGGCGGGTCATTGTCGGAAACGCATGCGGCAAAAATCTGCAAGATCATGGATCAGGCGATCAAGACCGGCATTCCCCTGATCGGGTTGAATGATTCCGGCGGCGCGCGCATCCAGGAAGGCGTCGCCTCGCTTGGCGGCTATGCCGAGGTGTTCCAGCGCAACGTGCTGGCATCGGGCGTGGTGCCGCAGATCTCGCTGATCATGGGCCCTTGCGCCGGCGGCGCCGTCTATTCGCCCGCCATCACCGATTTCATCTTCATGGTCGAGGGGTCGAGCTACATGTTCGTCACCGGGCCGGATGTGGTGAAGACGGTGACCCACGAGGACCTGACCGCCGAAGAGCTGGGCGGGGCGAAGATGCACAGCCGCACATCGGGTGTCGCCCATGGCGCGTTCGAGAATGATGTCGAGATGCTGATGCGCACCCGCGCGCTGATGTCCTATCTGCCGCTGTCGAACCGCGAACCGGCGCCGGTTGTTCCATGCCACGACCCGATCGACCGGCCGTCCTCGGTGCTCGACGCGATCATTCCCGACAATGCCAACACGCCCTATGACATGCGCCGGGTGGTGCTTGAGATCGTCGACAATGGCGAGTTCTTCGAAATCCACGAGAATTTCGCCGCGAACATCATTGTCGGCTTCGGCCGGATCGACGGCCGCACCGTGGGCATTGTCGGCAACCAGCCGATGGTTCTGGCAGGCTGTCTCGACATCAACGCCTCGCGCAAGGCGGCGCGGTTCGTGCGCTTCTGCGATGCCTTCAACATTCCGCTGGTAACCCTCGTCGATGTGCCGGGCTTCATGCCGGGACTGGCGCAGGAAACCGGCGGCATCATCTCGAATGGCGCGAAGCTGCTGTTTGCCTATGCCGAGGCGACGGTGCCGAAGGTGACGCTGATCACCCGCAAGGCCTATGGCGGCGCCTATGACGTGATGGCGTCGAAGCATCTTCGTGGCGATGTGAATTACGCCTGGCCGAGCGCCGAGATCGCGGTGATGGGACCGGAAGGCGCGGCGCGGATCATCTTCCGCGAGGATGCCGCCGATCCGGAAAAGCTGGCCGCCAAGACCGACGAGTATCGCGAGAAATTCGCCAACCCGTTCGTTGCCGCCGGGCGCGGCTATCTCGACGACATCATCATGCCGCGCAATTCGCGCAGGCGGATCTCGCGGGCGCTTTCGATGCTGGCCGACAAGCAGCTCGAGAACCCGCCGCGCAAGCACGACAATCTGCCGCTCTGACCCGAATGTGACCCAGAAGCACCGCGATACAGGGACCGTTTCATGTTCAAGAAAATCCTGATTGCCAACCGTGGCGAAATCGCCTGCCGGATCATGCGCACAGCAAGGCGCATGGGGATCGCCACCGTCGCTGTCTATTCCGACGCCGACGCCGGCACCCCGCATGTGATGATGGCCGACGAGGCCGTTCACATCGGCGGCGCGGCTTCGGCCGACAGCTATCTTCGCGGCGAGCGCATCATCGCGGCGGCGAAGGAGACGGGTGCCGAGGCGATCCATCCCGGCTTTGGTTTCCTGTCCGAGAATGCGGGATTTGTCGCCGAAGTCGAGGCGGCCGGCCTTGTCTTCATTGGTCCGGGCACCAAGGCCATCGCGGTGATGGGCGACAAGATCGAATCCAAGGCGCTGGCCAAATCCGCCGGTGTCTCGACCGTGCCCGGAACCGAGGGTGAGGTTGATGACGTCGAGGTCGGGCTGAAGGCCGCGGCCGAGATCGGTTATCCGGTCATGGTCAAGGCGTCGGCAGGCGGCGGCGGCAAGGGCATGCGCGTCATTGAAAGCGCCGACGATCTTCCCGACGGGATGCGGGCCGCCATGTCCGAGGCGCAGACCGCCTTTGGCGACAGCCGCGTCTTCATCGAGAAATTCGTGGTTCAGCCGCGCCATATCGAAATCCAGCTTCTGGCCGACCAGCACGGCAACATCGTCTATGTCGGCGAGCGCGAATGCTCGATCCAGCGCCGCCACCAGAAGGTGGTCGAGGAGGCGCCGAGCCCCTTTATCTCGCCGGAGACGCGCGCCGCCATGGGCGAGCAGGCGGTCGAGCTGGCGCGTGCCGTCGGTTACCGCTCTGCCGGCACGGTCGAATTCATCGTCGGTGCCGACCAGGATTTCTATTTCCTCGAGATGAACACCCGCCTTCAGGTTGAACATCCGGTGACCGAGATGGTCTACGGGCTCGACCTTGTCGAGAAGATGATCCGCATCGCCGCCGGCGAAGAGCTGGGCCTGACGCAGGATGACATCAAGGCCGACGGCTGGGCCGTCGAGGCGCGAGTCTATGCCGAGGACCCGGCGCGAGGCTTCCTTCCCTCCATCGGCCAGCTGGTGCGCTATCGCGAGCCTGCAGGCGAGGGCGTGCGCGTGGATTCCGGTGTCGATGAGGGCGGCGAGATCTCGATGTATTACGACCCGATGATTGCCAAGCTGGTCGCCCACGCGCCCACCCGCGAGGCTGCCATCGACAGGCTGCATCTGGCGCTCGACCATTACGAGATCGACGGCATCGTCAGCAACCGCCAGTTCCTGTCGGCGGTTCTGGAAAACGGGTCCTTCCGCAGCGGCGACCTGACGACCGGCTTCATCGATGCCGAGTTCGAAGGCGACTTCGTGGCCGGACCACCGTCCGATGCTGCCGCGGCAAGGCTTGTCGCCCTCGGCACCGCCATCGTCGCCCTGCAGATGGAGGAACGGCATGCCGGCGATCCGGATACCGGCTTTGTCGTGATCAGCCAAGACGGCACCCGCCGCATGGTCGAGCTTGGCCATGTCTCAAACCGCAGCGCCAAGCTGACGGTTGACGGCAAGGGGTTCACCCTTCTCGGCCTGCTTCAGGCACCGGTCTATCTGTTTGACGGTACGATCAACGAGGAACCCGTCGCCGTCCAGATCCGCCATTCGGGTCACAAGGTGGTGCTGACACATGGGGCGGCACGGCTTGCGCTGACAGTGCTTCCGGCGCGGTTCGAGCCGATGCTGGATCATATGCCGGTAGCCGCCGAGGGCGCTGGTGCCGACGAGATCACCGCGCCGATGCCGGGCCAGATCACCCGTATCCTTGTCGAGGTCGGGGACGAAGTTGTCGAAGGTCAGGACGTCGCTATCATCGAGGCGATGAAGATGGAGAATGTCCTGTCGGCCGAAGCGCGCGGTACGGTTCGCGAGGTCGCCGTCAAGATTGGCGACAATCTGAATGTCGATGATTTGATCCTGGCGCTTGATCTCGCCGAGGACGGCTAGTCCGATACCAGCATCTGTTCGGCAAGCGTGGCGATCCAGGCCGCGCCGTTGCCGAGGATTTCGTCGTTGAAATCATAGTCGCTGGCATGAAGGGGCCGTGCTGACGCGCCTTCTGTGCCGTTGCCGATCAGCATGAAGCATGCGGGCACCACGCGGGCCATATGGGCGAAATCCTCGGAAAACAGTTTCGGATCACAGGCCGGGTTCACCTGGTCCTCGCCTGCGACGGCGCGGGCTGCCGCCACGGCCGCGCCTGCCGCCTCGTGATGATTGGCGAGGGCGGGAAACACCGTGTCGTAAGCGACCTCGATCTCCACATTGTGGGTTGATGCGATGCCGGCACAGATCCGGCGCATGGCAGCCTCGATAGCGGTGTTGGTATCATCGCCGAGTGCCCTGGCATCCCCCTTCAGGACAGCGGTTCCGGGGAGCACATTGCGGCGGCCGTCGGTGATGAATTCGGTGACCGAGACGACACCGTTGCGCGCCGGGTCAAGGTTGCGCGAGACGATCCCCTGAAGTGCGGTGACAAGCTGCGCGCCGACATAGATGGCATCCACGCCCATATGCGGCATCGCGGCATGGCCGCCGCGTGCCCTGATGGTGATCTCGAACAGGCTCTCGCTGGCGGTCATGGCGCCGGCCCTTGTGGCGAAATTTCCAGCCGGCATGCCGGGGATATTGTGCATCGCGAAGACGGCATCCGCCTCGAAGCGGGTGAACAGCCCGTCATCAATCATCGCCGCGGCGCCAAGCCCGTGTTCTTCATTGGGCTGGAAGATGAAGATGGCGCGCCCGTTGAAATCACCATGCCGTGCCAGATGCGCCGCGGCGCCGAGCAGCATGCTGCTGTGCCCGTCATGACCGCAGGCATGCATCACGCCGTCATGGGTGGAACGCCATTCGGGATTGCCTGTCTCGGTGATCGGCAGCGCGTCCATATCCGCCCGGAAGGCGACGCTGGCCTCGCCGTTGCCACGCTGCAAGACGCCGACGACACCGGTGCCGCCGACACCCGTATGGACCTCCAGCCCGAATTCCCGCAGCAGTTCGGCGACACGCGCCGATGTGCGGTGCTCGTCAAAGCCCAGTTCCGGATGCCGGTGGAAATCGCGGCGCCAGCCGGTCATGTCGGCAACAAGTTCCGGGGCGATGTTCGATCTGGTCATGCGGCGTCCTCGCGGATCATGTCTGACGCCTTTTCGGCGATCATGATGGTCGGGGCGTTGGTGTTGCCGGACACAAGGGCCGGCATGATCGAGGCATCGACAACGCGCAACCCGTCAATGCCGTGGACCCGCAGACGCGGATCGACCACGTCGCCCTGCTGCGCCGACGGCCCCATACGGCAGGTCGAGACAGGGTGATAGAGCGTCACTCCGGTGGCCCTTGCATGCGCCAGCAGCGCGTCGTCGTCACCGGCATCCGGGCCGGGCTGCATCTCGTGCATCACATGCGGTGCCATGACATCGCTCTGCATGATATCGCGGGCGATCTTCATGGCGGCGACATGGACCCGGCAATCCTCGTCCGCAGTCAGATAGTTCGGCTGGATCAGCGGGGCCTTCATCGGGTCCGGACCGGCGATATGGATCGATCCGCGGCTTTCGGGTCGCAACATGCAGGGCCCGAACGTGATGCCGGGGAAAGTGTCGAACTGGCGCTTTTCCGGATTGGCGAAGCTGGCATTGGCGATGTGATACTGGATGTCCGGTCCGGCAAGGCCCTCGCGGCTTCGCACAAAGCCGCTCAGCATGCCGGCCGGCATCGACAGCACGCCGCGCCGGGTCAGAAGGTAGCGCATCACCTCGCTGACCAGACCGAACCCGTGGGCCAGCTTGTTGATCGAGATATCGCTCTTCAGCCGCCATGACAGCCGCGAGATATAATGGTCGTGGAAATTCTCGCCGACACCGGCAAGCGCATGCCGCACAGCGATGCCGTGCGATGCCAGCAGGTCAGGATCGCCGATCCCCGACAGCTCCAGGATCTGCGGTGACTGGATGGCGCCGGCCGACAGAATGACCTCGCGCCCGGCGTGGATTGCCTGTTCGCTTCCACGTCTGCGGAAGGTAACGCCGGTGGCGCGCTGCGTGCCGCCGGCCTCGCCCTCGAGGGTGAGGCCGGTGACATGGGCATGGGTGATGACACGCAGGTTCGGCCGCTTGCGGGCATCTTCCAGATAGGCCTTCTTGGCCGAGAAGCGCATGCCGTTTTTCTGCGTTACCTGATAATAGCCGAAGCCGTCCTGGCTGGCGCCGTTATAGTCGGGATTGTGCGGGTAGCCGCAGCTCTTTGCCGCCTCGATCAGCAGGTCCAGCGCCTCGTACCCGTTGCGCAACCCGCTGACATTGAGCGGGCCGCCCTTGGCGTGGAACTCGTCGTCGTCACGGGAGAATTCGCAATGTTCGGCGCGGCGGAAATAGGGCAGCACATCGCGGAAGCTCCAGCCCAGATTGCCACGTTGTGCCCAGCCGTCATAATCGGCCGCCTGGCCGCGTACATAGAGCATGGCGTTGATCGAGGATGATCCGCCGAGCACCTTGCCGCGCGGTTGTTTGATCCGGCGGTTGTTGCTGGCTTCGTGCGGTTCGGTCTCGAACATCCAGTTCATCGCCGGGTTGACCATCGTCTTGATATAGCCGGCGGGAACATGAATGAGGGGATTGCGGTCCTCGCCGCCGGCTTCGAGCAGGATGACGGAAACCGCGGGGTCCTCGCTGAGGCGCGCCGCCAGCACACATCCGGCCGAGCCACCGCCGATAATGATGTAATCAGCTTTCATAACCCGCTGACTTTGACGTGTTCGCCGACGGCGGGCAACAGCAAAACAGGGGGGTTCCGGCAGCCTCGCTTTGGGCGTAGGCTCTGGCCGATATCACCATCCGGACATCGTGCCTTTTCCATGGACATGCTTCTTGTCTTCCTCCTCGCCGCGGGCCTCAGCGGCGGTTTCGTGAACGGCCTTGCCGGGTTCGGGACCGCGCTGTTCTCGCTTGGCTGGCTGCTGCAGGTCATGCCCCCGCAACAGGCGGTGGCCATCGCCCTTGTCTGCAGCCTTGTCACCGGTGTGCCGGGTGTCTGGCAGGTGCGCCACAGCATCGACAGGCGCAGGCTGGCCCTGTTCATCCTGCCGGCATTTGCCGGCATTCCGATCGGGACGGTGCTTCTTGGCTTGATCGACACGCGGCTGCTGTCGCTTCTCGTCGGCGGCATGCTGCTGCTTTATGGCGGCTATTTCGCCTTTCGCCGCACCCTGCCCGCCATCGAGGGGAACTGGACCCTCGTCGAAGCGGGGATCGGGTTTGTCGGCGGCGTGCTTGGCGCGATGGCCGGGTTGTCGGGCGCGCTGCCGTCGATGTGGCTGGCGCTTCGTCCCTGGCCGAAGGCGGTGCAGCGCGGCATCATGCAGCCCTTCAGCATGGTGATCCTTCTGGTGGCGACGGTGTTGCTTGCTCTTGAAGGGGTGTTCACGCCGCAGGTGCTCTACAATCTCGCGCTTGTCCTTCCGGCGAGCATGTTCGGCGCGGTCATCGGCCTGATGCTGTTCAGGCGGATGCCGGACGCCCTTTATCCACGGGTGCTGATCGGCCTTATGCTGATCTCGGGCGGCACATTGCTGGCGCGTACATTGCTGGCCGGCGGCGCATAGGAGGCGGGATGACGGACGATCTGATCTCGCCGGACGGGTTGCCACGCTGTTTCGGCAACCGTCCGGGCCAGGAAATCCTCGCCCATTACCACGACACCGAGTGGGGCGTGCCGGTCCATGACGACAGGCATCTGTTCGAGATGCTCACGCTCGAGGGTGCGCAGGCCGGGCTCAGCTGGGACGTGGTGCTCAGGAAGCGCGCCGGCTACAAGGCGGCCTTTCATGACTTTGACCTGCGCCGGGTCGCTGCCATGACTGATGCGGACCTCGAGGCGCTTCGCGAGGATGCGGGGATCGTCCGCAACAGGCTGAAAATCTACAGCACCCGCGGCAATGCCCGCGCCATTCTCGACATTCAGGACGAGCAGGGCAGTTTCGATGCCTATCTCTGGGGATTCGTCGATGGCCGCCCGCAGGTCAACCACTTCGCCGACCTTGGTGAAATGCCGGCCTCTACCCCGCTCAGCGACAGCATCTCGAAAGACATGAAACGCCGGGGGTTCCGCTTTGTCGGTTCCACCATCATCTACGCCTTCATGCAGGGGATCGGCATGGTCAATGACCATGTTGCCGGCTGCTGGGTCCGGTCGGGCGGCACAGACGCCGCATCGCCGGGTGATTGACGTCGTGGCCCGAAGCCCCCATCTGCCCAGTCTGGATAATGACGGCAGGCATGGTTTGATGACGGGGTTTCAGGAAGCCGGTTATATTTTCGGCCAGTTTGACGAGCTGGCGCGGGCCAAGCTCGCGCTGATCTTTGCCGTTCATCTTGGTGGCATGTTTGCCCTGTTCCGCATGGCGGCAACGCAGCCGACCTCGTTCCTGCAGCGTGTTCCGATGCTGGTCACGAGCCGCGCCGGCTCGCTGGCCTCGGCAACGGCGCTCGCCATGATTGTCGCCGGGTGCAGCGTCGCGGTCGGGCGGCACAGCGGTGTGGCCACCGTGCTGTTCCTGAATGCAGGGGTGATTTCGCTCTATGTGATCGAATTCACGATCCTGCTGGGGCGCGGCTTTTTCAAACGTCTTCTCGATGACGCGCTGCAGCCCGAAATCCGTTTTGCCATCAGCTTCATTGTGATGGTGAATGCGGGATATTTCACGCTCATGATCCTCAAGGATGTTCTTCTGAGCGACCAGCTGGGAGTGCGCTGACATGACATCAACATCACAAGCAGACAGCCCGAACACCTGCGAGATTCTGTCGGCGAACGACTCCGTTGGCGAATTCCGGCGTGATTTCGTCTGCCTGAACGACTCGCTTCACGAAAGCATGCAGGACAACCCCGAGGTGATCATCCTCTATGTCGCGATGGTGATCTTTGTGATGGTGTTTCTGAAATTGGTGACGCGCAACCCGCGCACCAGTGCGTCCAAATCCCCTAGGAAGGATGCTGCCAAGGACACTGCCAGGGACGGCGACGCCGAAAACAAGACCTAGATGATGCCGTAGGTGCGGTCGCGAAGGCATTGTGTAATGGCCTTGCGGTTGCCAAGCGCCTTCAGGTCCTTGGCGTGGACCGGCGGACGCATTGTCAGCGACACCGTGGTGCCCATCAGCTTGCAGATTTCGCGGAACATCAGCGAGTAGGCAAGCGTCAGGCTGATCTTGCGGGCAGCCTGGAACAGCAGCGAGTTCTGCCCGTCGAACAGGAACGGCACGGTGACCGTATCCGGCTGTGTGGCGAGTTTCGCCGCGAAGGTCTTCCATTCCTTGTCATAGGCATCGCCGACAAGGTTCGGCGCGAGCGAGATAGCGCCCGCTGGGAAAATGATCACGGCACCGCCCTGCTTCAGATATTCGGCAGCCTGCTGGCGGGTCTCGATATTGGTGGCGAGTGCCGCCTCGGTCTCGTCGAAATCGATCGGCAGGATCTTGTCCATCGTCGCGGGTGCCTGTTTCAGCACACGGTGTGTGATGATCTTGTAGTCGGACCGGACTTCGGCCATCAGCGCGCAGAGCACAAGACCGTCGATGACACCATAGGGATGGTTGGCGACGACAAGGGTGGGGCCGGTGCGGGGAATCATTGCGCCGGCGTCGCGCTGCAGGTCGATCTTGATGCTCAGCTTGTCCAGCGCATCCGCCCAGAAACTGGCATAGGGCCGGTCTTCCTCGACATAGTCGAAATAGAGCTTGCGAATCTTCGGCTGGCCGCTGAACCGCTCGATGGACCGGATCAGCGTATTGGAAATAGGGCCCATTTCGCCGTCGGCGAAGGTGAATATCGGATGTGCGGTTTGCGAGCTCTGCATTCCTGCCAGCCTTTGTTCTGTCCCGAGCCGTCCAAACTAACGTCGATATAAGACAGATACATTACATAACGGCAGGAAGTAGGCGATTTCGGGGCAGACTGTCAATGATCCTCGGGCAGCCCGCCCGCCGATGCCGGGAGCCATCCCCACCGCACGGAACGCCGCCGCCACACGACTGCTTCCAGTTCAGGCATACATGACCTCTTCAACCATTGCCCCGGTGGGCCGGAAACCGGGGTTTGCGGATGCCGGCGCGAGGCAAAACACAGGTTCCGGCCGGAATCGGGACTTTTTCATTCCTATTTTATAAAATATTGAAAAAAAACGATAAAAATCGAATTTTGCCAAAATCGGTATCTGAATCTTGCTGAATTGATAAAACTGTTTTTCACGCCATAACCAATTGTTAATAAATAATAAAAACTTGGTTCTGGTGATGCGGCTGCAAACGGGGTCCTTAGCAATTGCGCCGGGCCTGTTTGTCTCAATATGGTTACTGCGTGACGGGTGGGTCATTATGTCGCTAATGGCATGGCGGCTCGTCCGTACCTTTTCGTTAACGGAGGTACAAAATGAAACTCTTCAAGGGTAAGGCCA
>WTIL01000023.1 GCA_011522725.1 Rhodospirillaceae bacterium | reverse complement strand
GAAACAACAACAATGCTTCGATTACAGCGTGTTAGCACATCATTTGATGGATCGAGTGGTGCCCGCTGAGGGAATCGAACCCCCAACTAATCATTACGAATGACCTGTTATACCATTTAACTAAGCGGGCATTGGCAGGCGTTATAACCGCAATTACCGCAGGGTTCAATCGGTCTCGTCGGCGGAGCTGATCAGCGGCGTGATGCCGTCCGGACGCCGCCATTCAAGCGTCGCGAACCCGGCACAGCCGCCGCAATGCGGCTGCCATGCCTCATGCACCAGCTGACAGCTCGTACATTGCCAGCGGCGGGGGCGCGGCGCCTCGCCCGCCTCGCGCAGCGCATCGTTTTCGGCGGCGCCGTCGGGTGCCTCGCCCTCTGCGGCAAGCCTTGCGACCAGCCGCCAGGCCGCCGCATCGCGCATCGCCGGGTCAATCTCGTCGATAAGGCGGCGCGCTTCCCCGACAAGCCCGTTTTCCAGCGCGACGGCGGCCACCACGCGCCTGCCTTCGGCGGCCAGCGCGCCGTCATCGGGGATCAGCCGCATCAGCCGCCCCGCCGCCGTGCCCTCATTCACCCCCCACAGGGTCCGCAGCCGCATTGCCAGCAATTCATGCGGCATGTTCCGGAACGCCGTTTCAAGCGGCTTTACCGCCTTTTTCGGACTGCCGGCCTGCTCGTGCAGATCGGCAAGCAACAGCGCCGCCGGCCAGAATCCGGGCATGACCGCCAGCGCGTCCTGCGCCTTGCCGATCCGGGCGCGCCGTCGCAGCGATGTATCGCTTCCCGCGCTGTCATCCAGCGCCTCGAGATAGGACAGGGCCGCCTTCTGGCGGCTGAGGAGCATGCCTGTCTCGTCATCGGCATCGCCTGCCGCCATCACCACCGACAGCGCCGGCAGGGCCGCCGCCCAGTTGCCGCGCTCGGCCTCGAGGATCATCACCTGCCGTGCGGCCAGTGCCGATTTCGGGCGAATGTCGAGCGCCGTGCGCGCGGCGGCCAGCGCCGCGTCCGGGTCATCCTTTTCCAGCGCCAGCCGCGCCAGCCCGACATGCCCCAGGAACGCCGTGTCCTTGTCGCGCGTCAGTGACGTGAAATACCTGTCCGCCGCCTGATGGTCACCCGACAGATGCGCCGCCTGCGCCGAAAGAAGATCGGTCAGCTGCGGCGCGGCAAGAAGGCGCTGGGCACGTGACGCCTGGCGCCGCGCCTCGTCAGGCTCGCCGGCCGACACCGCCATCAGCCCGAGCGCCAGTGCCCGGTGCCCGGACTCTGTGCGGCGGCGCGCCAGATTGCGCCCGAACCATGCCGGCAATCCCAGAAGGCCGCGAAACAGCCTGTCGACAAACAGCAGCAGCAGGGCAAGCACGACAAGAAGGGCGACCGCAAGGCTGGTCCGCATCTCGACCTGCCAGCCAAGCCACTCGAAGGCCAGCATGCCGGGCTGCGCGCCAAGCCAGCTGGCCAGCGCCGCCGCCAGAATCACAAGAATGACAAGACCGACAAGCCGCGCGAACATCAGCCGGCCTTTCCGGCACGCGCCAGCCGCGCCGCCATTTCAGCGCCGAACCTTGCGAGCATGTCGTCCAGCGTCGCACGCCGCTCCGCCGCCGCGATCCAGGCGGCGAGCGCCGGCATATCGGTCTCGATCTGGCTGCCGGCGTCAATGGCATCGGCAAGCCGTCCGGCGGCGAGCGCGCGTTCGAACGCGGCAAGCGGGGCATTGTCCTGAGTGGCTTCCTGCGGGGTCGAGACATCTTCCTTGCGGCGCAGCGTGACAAAGCCAGACAGCCTGCCTGTCGCCGCCGACCACCAGCCGCCATCCTCGCCATCACCAGCGACGCCGCGCAGTTCTGCGATCATCGCTATTGCTTCACCGACAAGCCGCTCGCGCGAAGGCGGCAGCGGCGACATGGCGATGCGAAGCGCCTCGATATCGCCGACAGCCAGCCCGGCAGCCCGCAATTCACTGAGAACAGGCAGCCAGCGGGACGGATCGGCGCCGGCAAGGCTGTCGGCAATCATCGCAGCGGCAACGCTCATGCCCGACTGGGCCAGAACCAGCGCCGGATCGCCAATGGCGGCGGGTGCGGCGCGCGACGTCTCGACATCGGACAACCCGCTTTCAAGATCGGTGACCCGCGCGGCGAGTTCGCCAAGATCCTGTTTCAGGTCAGCCGGCATGCCGGAGACGATCCCGCCAATCTCCTCACGCAATGACGCTTCGGCGGCGGCGGCATCGGTTATGGCCTGCTCGGCGGCGGCAAGCCGCGCCGACAGATCGTCGATTTCGGCGCGAAGACCGGATTCAACCGTGCCGGCCTGCCATTGCTGCAGCCCGAAAGCAGCACCGGCGACCACAAGGGCGAGACCCGCAACGACCACCGGCATGCGCGATGTGGCGGCAGGCGCACGGGCATCATTCCGGCCGCGCGGAGCTGCAGCCCCGGTCGCCTCGGCAGATCCGGATTCCGGCGCAGATTCCGGCTTGGGTTCCGGCTTGGCTTCCGGCGCCCCCTTGCGCGCAGCGCGGCGGCGCGGACCAGCACGGCCGGATGCCTTGGCGCCATCCTGCTTTTCGACGGCGACACCCTCGATAATATCCTGATCTTCAGCCGGGGGTTTGCGTGATGTCATGGTCTGCCAGAACTGGTTTGGCGGCCTTATGACCGCGTCCGGCGATCATAGAGCAAAGAGGCGATGGCTAAAAGCCGTGCGCGCGCCGGACGTTTCGAAACGAAAGTTTCAGCCCAGCTGTCACCAGCTGCCGCCACGATGGCATCGCTTCCGGCGATCAGCGCCATGGAGGCAACCGCCCGGTCCTGACCCAGCGCCAGCAGGCGTTCACGAAACAGCCGCGCCGACCGGGCCGACATCAGGATCACGCCAAGCACGTTACCGCCGGCGATCGCGGCAACCGCATCATCGGGCAAAGTTTTGGTCTCGCGCATTTCATAGACGGGCATGGTGACGACATCGGCAATGCCGTCCAGCGCCGCCACCATGTCGAATCCGCGATGCACCGCCGCCGGCCACAGGAGCGGCCCGTCCAGACGCGGGGCCGCTTCGGTGATCAGCGGCACAAGCCCGGCACCGCCGCCATGGCCGATGGTGACATTCCGGAACCCGGCCTTGCGCGCGGCGCGCCCGGTGGCGCGGCCGACGGCAAAGGCGGGCAATCCGGCGATCCTGTCATCCAGCTTGCCGCCTGTGGCGGCGCAGAGTCCGGTGACGGCATGGCGGCTGGTGAGGATGACGCCGCTGAATTTGCCTGATGCCAGCATTTCCGGGGCATGGTAGGAGGGTGCCATCAGCGGGGCGGACAAGGCAGGCACATTGCGCCTCGCAAGCGTGGCCACATCAAGCGCCCCGTCCGGTTCCGGTCTGACAGTCAGGATGAATTTCCGCATGGTCCCGACACCCTACCCCAACAGCCGGGCCTAGGCGAGGAAGTCGCGTCCGCCGGCAGCCTCCAGAAGCTCGGCGGCAAGGTCGCGGCCAAGCCGTTCCGCCGCATCCGCCGGGGCCGCTGCATCACCGCTATGCGCGGCGCTGCCGTCCGGGCTCAGGATCATCGCGCTGATCGACAGCCTGCCGTCATCACCCATATGCGCGCTTGCCGCGATCGGGGTGTGGCAGGATCCGTCCAGATGGCCCAGCAGCGCGCGCTCGGCCGTTACTTCGGCAGCGCTGTCGGCACAGTTCAGCGCGGCACAGGCCGCCGCCACCGCACGACTGCGGGCGTCATCGCCGGAGCGCACCTGAATGGCGATCGCCCCCTGCGCCGCCGCCGGCGGCATCACCGAAGGGTCGATCGGCACATGATCGACATCAAGCCCGAGGCGCCGCAGCCCGGCCATGGCCAAGATGATGGCGTCATAACGGCCCTCGGCAAGGGCCGCGAGGCGCGTGTTCACATTGCCGCGAAGAAGCTCGATCCGCAGGTCGGGCCGGCGCTTCAGCAGGATCGCCTTGCGGCGGACCGAGGCGGTGCCGACAACCGCGCCATGAGGCAGCGCATCAAGGCTTTCATAGCCGCCGACCAGCGCGTCGCGCCGGTCCTCGCGCGGCAGGACCGCGACGATCCGGGTGCCCTCGGCAAAGACGGTTTCCATATCCTTCATCGAATGGACGGCGGCATCGCACTCGCCGTCGAGAAGACGGCGCTCAAGCTCCTTGACGAACAGGCCCTTGCCGCCGGCATCGGCAAGCGAGCGGTCAAGGATGCGGTCGCCGCGCGTGGTCATGCCCCGGATTTCGGTGTTCAGCGGAGCCAGCCCGTCGCGGACAATCTCGGACTGCGCCATCGCCAGCGCCGAGGCGCGGCTGGCCAGCACAAGCGGGGCGTTTGCAAAGATGTCGGGCGCTGTCGTCATAGCGCCAAGTTCTAATGCCCGGCCGCAACGGTTGCAAAGCAAAAAGCCGGCGCGGCAGCAAGACCAATTGTCCCGGGCAGTCGTCATAGTGCCGATGGTCATCATCATGACAATCGCCTATGATCGGCCCGGCCGGAACGGCACATCCAGCGGCACAAGCACGGGCAGGCCATGAACGACACATTCCTCATGCTCGGAATCGAGAGCAGCTGCGACGAGACAGCAGCGGCGCTCGTGAAAAGCGACGGCACCATCCTTGCCAGCGAGATCGCCTCGCAGATGGAGGTGCATGCCGCGCATGGCGGTGTTGTGCCCGAAATTGCCGCGCGCGCCCATCTTGATGCCATCGACAGTGTGATCGGGGGGGCGATGGAAAAGGCCGGTGTGACCATGGGTGATCTCGACGGGGTCGCCGCGACCGGCGGGCCGGGTCTGATCGGCGGGGTCGTCGTCGGCACAGTGGCCGCCAAGGCCATCGCCACGGCACGCGGCATTCCCTATTACGCGGTGAATCATCTGGAAGGCCATGCCCTCAGCCCGCGGCTCGTCGACAAGGTCGGCTTTCCCTATCTTCTTCTGCTGGTATCGGGCGGGCATACACAGCTTCTGGCCGTGCATGCGCCGGGGATCTATGAGCGATACGGCACCACCATGGATGATGCCGCCGGCGAGGCTTTCGACAAAAGCGCCAAGATCATGGGCCTTGGCTATCCGGGCGGGCCCGCCATCGAACGTATTGCGGCGAACGGAAAGGCCGGGCTGGTGCAGCTGCCGCGCCCGTTGCGAGGCGCCGATCACTGCCACTTTTCATTCTCCGGCCTGAAAACGGCGGTGGCGACAAGGCTCGCCGCCATCGAGGCGGGCGACGGCGAGGCCGGCATTGCCGATCTGGCAGCCGCGCTGCAGGCCGCCATTGCCGACTGCCTTGCCGACCGCGCCAGACGGGCAATGGCCAGGTTCGCCGATGCGCATGGCCCCGCCACGCTGGTGATTGCCGGCGGCGTCGCCGCCAACAAGGCCATTTTCACGCGGCTGGAAACAGAGGCCGGCAAGGCCGGTTTTGCCCTCAGCGTGCCACCGGCATGGCTGTGCACCGACAATGCCGCGATGATCGCCTGGGCCGCGCTTGAGAGGAAGGAACGGCCCGACGATCTGGATTTCGCACCGCGTCCGCGCTGGCCGCTCGATCCGGATGCCGCACCGCCTCCCGGCCGCGGGGTGCGGGCATGAGACGCGTTCGTGTCATCGGCGGCGGCAGCTGGGGAAGCGCGCTCGCCGCAGCGCTTCATGACGCCGGCAATGACGTCGCGGTGCTGGTCCGGGACGAGGCCACGGTGAGGTTGCTTGCCGAGGGGCGCTGCCGCCAGCTTGCCGACATCCCCCCTGTGGGGCCGATTGCCGCCAGCACCGACCCCGCCATTCTGGACGAGGCCGACCTCGTCCTGCTGGTGGTTCCGGTTGGCGCCACCGCCGCGACGATCGAGACAGCCCACCGCCGTACCGGAACAGAGGCGCCGCTGGTTCTCTGCGCCAAGGGCATGGCGATGACAGCGGACGGGGCACGGCTGATGCCCGAGCTGGCTCATGCGATGGCGCCCGGCAGGCCGTCTGTCCTGCTGTCGGGCCCGAGCTTCGCCGACGAGGTGATGCGCGGCCTTCCTGCCGCGGTGGTGGCGGCCGGGACGGACAGTGCGGCTGTTGAAATGGTCCAGCAGTCATTCCGGGCCAGCCAGCTGCGCGTCTATGCCAGCGACGACCCGCTTGGCGTGGCGATCGGCGGCACCATGAAGAATGTCATCGCGATCGCCGCCGGCTGCGCCATAGGCCTCGGCCTCGGCGACAACGCGCGTGCGGCGATCATCACCCGCGGACTTGCCGAGATGGCGCGGTTCGCCGCCGCCGAAGGCGCGGATGCCGAAACCATCTACGGGCTGTCCGGGGCGGGCGACCTTGCGCTGTCCTGCGCCGGGCCACATTCACGCAACATGGCCTACGGGCTGGCGCTGGGGCGGGGCGAGACACCCGATGCGCGCCTTGCCGAAGGCCGGAACACGGTGGCGGCACTTGCCGCGCGGGGCCGCGAGACAGGCGTGGAGCTTCCGATCACCAATGGTGTCGACCGGGTCGTGAATGGCGGCGCGCCGCTTGGCGATGTGGTCGCGTCATTGCTGGCACGGCCGGCCGGATCGGAATAGGAAGGACAGGATGAATTACTGGCTGATGAAATCCGAACCCTCGACATGGTCGTGGAACGACCAGCTTGCCAGGGGCGAGGACGGCGAGGGCTGGGACGGGGTTCGCAACCACCAGGCATCGAACAACATGAAAGCGATGGAGATCGGTGACCTCGCCTTCTTCTATCATTCGGTCAATGAGAAGCAGATTGTCGGCATCGTCGAGGTCTGCGAGACCTATCATCCCGATCCGACCGATGCCAGCGGGCGCTTCGGCATGGTCACCGTGAAGGCGGTCAAGCCGATGGCGCGGCCGGTCACGCTCGCCGAGATCAAGGGAGACGAGCGGCTCGCCGATATGGCACTGGTGCGCCAGGCGCGCCTGTCGGTCACCCCGGTCAGCGCGGCCCAATGGGACATTGTGATGGAACTCGGCGAGACGAGCCTCTAGCCCGGCACAAGGCGGCGGCTATTCCTGCGAAGACGCTTCGGCCTTGCCGCTGTCACGGCGGATGAAATAGAGATTCCGCAGATAGATGAACAGGCCGAGACCCTGCCCGCAGATAATGACCGGATCCTGCCGCCAGATGGCATAGAGCAGAAGCACGCCGCCGCCGCCGATGGAAAAATACCAGAAGGCCACCGGAATCACGGATTTCGCCTGCTTCTCGGATGACAGCCACTGGATGATGAATCGCATCGCGAACAGGCCCTGACCGGCGAAGCCGACCACAATCATGATCTGTTCGGGATTTGTCACAAGGCTGTCGGGAAGGAAGGGCAGCAGGTTGACAAGCAGCGTGGCGAAGGCGCGCGCGCCGGCCTCAATCTGGGCTGAAAGTAACGCAATCATGACGCAGTTCCGTCCGTGTCTGCCGCAGGCGCGAGTTCGGTTACCCGCCCCTGGCGCGGGGCCCGGCGAAGCAGCCAGATGACCCCGAAGATATCACTGATCCCGACAAGAAGCCGGTCGAGAATGCGGTATTTCGACGTGCCGCGAACGCGCGGCCTGTGCGCCACATCCACCCCTATCACCAGCCCGCCATGCCGCCTGACAAGGCTCGGCATGAACCGGTGCATGTGGTTGAAGAAGGGCAACTGCAGGAACAGGGACCTGTGCAGCACCTTGATGCCGCAGCCACTGTCGGGGTGCGTATCGGCAAGAAGCGTGCGCCGGATCCAGCGCGCCGCGCGCGATGCCAGAAGCCGGGCCTGATTGTCCTTGCGTTTGGCCCGGATGCCGGCTGCCATGCCGACTGTCTGGCCATCGGCGGGACATTGCGCGACAAGCGCCGCCTCGAGCGCGGGAAAGTCAGCCGGCACATTCTGGCCGTCGCCGTCCAGCACGCCGATCAGCCTGCCGCGCGACGCCAGCAGCGCCGACCGGATGGCGGCGCTCTGCCCGGCACGGGCCTCGTGGCGAAGTACACGCAATTGCGGAACGCGCGCAGCCGTCGCCGCAAGCTCCGCCGGGCTGTCGTCATTGCTGGCGTCGTCGACATAGATGATCTCGAAAGACCGCCCCGCCAGCGCGGCGCAGATTTCATCGACAAGCGGCGCGATATTGCCGGATTCATTCATCACCGGAACAAGAATCGAGATCTCGATCCCGGACGCCGGACTGGTCTTTGCCGATTTAGCGGTCATGAAGAAAAACTCGGAAGAGCGTTGGCACCTGCGTCTCTTTACCCATTGATACCGTTCCGGTCAAACCCGTCGGCGCGGTAAAGGAAGATTAGCACATTCTTGCCCTTTGACATGTTGAACCCCTCGACCTGCCGCGGGGTGGCAAGCGACAGCCCCACGCTGGCCGCCATATCGAGAAAAGCCTGCTGCTGGTCCCGCTCGACAATGGCGAGACCGTCGGGCGCCTCGGCAAGAAACAGCGCCGCCTCGCCGCCGTCTACCAGAAGCAGATCCTGTCCGAATTCGAACACCAGCGAAGGTTCGTGAATGCCGGCAGCGGCCATCGCCGCTGGTTGCGGTCCGGCAACGGCGATTTCGGCCTCGATGGCACGCGCCAGATGAACCCGCGACAGCGAAGGGATCAGCCCGGCGACGATAATCATGTTGAACAGGATGCCTGCCGCCAGCATACGCGACAAAGGCGCGATGCCGCCATGACGGTGCCACAAGAGCGCCTGCCACCCGGCAAGCCCGGCCATCAGCGCCGCCAGCATCGCAAAGGCAAAGGCCCGGCCACCCGTCACCCCGCCATAGGTCAGCGCCGCCCAGATCACCGCCGCCGCCATCAGCGGGCCACAGGCCATGGCGAACCCTTCTGTCCCCAGCGCCAGCCAGCGACGCGCCACCGGCCGCAAGCCGCCCTCGGCAAGCCCGGCGAGCGGCGCGTCGACGGCGCAGACCAGCAGCACGACAAGCGCCGGCACCACGGGCATCGGATAATGCGGCAGCTTTGTCGGCACGAATTCGATCAGCAGCCAGAACGGAACCACCCAGGCCAGCAGGAAGCGGCTTTCGACATGCTGCAGCAACAACGGCAGCTGCGTTGCGGCGCGCGGGATCAGCAGGCTCAGCGGCCAGAGCAGGATTCCGGCCAGAAGAAGATAGGTCCCGACAGGCGCGCCGTGCGATTCCTGTCCTGACTTCACCTTGGCGACGAAGTCGCCACGGAAGGCGATGTCGAGAAAGGCGCCGTCGGTGGCCAGCGTGACAAGGATGGCCCAGGGAAGCGTCACCCCGGCAAGAATCAGAAAGCCCCGTCCGGCCCGCAGCATGCGCAGCCATCCGGCATTGCGGTGCCAGATCGACAGGGCCGCCACCGTGGTAAGCGCCAGAAGCGGCGCCACCGGGCCCTTGACCAGAATCGCCGCCGCCATCGGCAGCCACACCCAGAGATAGGAATTGTAGGACAGCCGCCTGCCATGCTGCCAGGCCTGGTAGATCCGCATCAGCCCCCATTGCTGCATCAGGCAGAGCAGCATCAGCACTGAATCCGTCTTCGCCAGATGCGCCTCGGCGAACACCAGCAGCGAGCCGCCACAGGCCGCCGCCGCAAGCAGCGCCCGTGGCCGCTTGTAAAGCGTTCGCGCCACGCGATAGGTGCCAATGACAGTGAGCAGCATCGCCAGCAGGCTCGGCAGCCGGTAGGAGGCGATGTCGTCAGTGCCGAACAGCGCCGCCGAAGCCGATTGCAGCCAGTATATTCCCGCCGGTTTCTTGGCGCGCAACTCGTCCTGGAACCTGATGGTGACAAGGTCGCCGCTCTCGACCATCTGGCGGCTGGCCTGTGCAAAGCGTGATTCATCACGGTCCATCGGCGGAACGGTCTGGTGACCGGTCAGGACGGCCAGGGCAAGAAATGCCAGGACCATCAGCAGCGCTTGCTTTTTGAATGGCACGGTCACGCACGATCCTCTGGGTGGCAGGCTTGCCGACCGCCAGACTGGCTGCCGGCCGACCGCCCGTCGGTTAAAGCATTTTTTATCGCTGTTTTCTATAGGCATCCGAGGCGTCGTCACATAGCCTGAACCAAGATTCGCCGCCCCGCTTTCCTGGGATTCTGTATCAGATGACAGCCACCGCCGACGCACGCCAGGGCCAATCATGGCAACAGCAGGCAAGCTGGCGCCATATCTGGACAATCTCCTGGCCGGTGTTGCTCGCCAACATCACCTTTCCGCTCGTCGGCGCCGCCGATACCGCGATGATGGGCCGGCTGGAAGATGCGAGCTTCGTCGGCGGCGTCGCGCTCGGCAGCCTTGTTTTCAATTTCATCTATTTCGGGCTCGGCTTCCTGCGGATGGGCACCACCGGCCTTGTCGCGCAGGCGCACGGGCGGGGTGATGCGACGGCCATTGAGCACCATATGGTGCGCGGCCTTGTGCTGGCGCTTTGCCTCGGCACCGGTTTTGTTCTTGCGACACCGCTGGTGCTGGCGCTCACCGGGGTTTTGCTCGCGGCCAGCCCGGCGGTCGAGGCGCTGATGCAGCAATATGTCGGGATCAGGTTGCTGGCGGTGCCGGCGGCCTTTGCCAACATGGTGCTTCTCGGCTGCCTGTTCGGCCGCCAGCATATGCGGCTTGTTCTGGTTCAGATCATCTTCATCAACGTCACCAACCTTGCCCTGAATATCCTGTTCGTCCTCGGGCTGGGCATGGCGATCGAGGGTGTGGCGCTGGCCTCGGTGGCGGCGCAATGGACCGGCCTTGTCCTGACGCTGGTGCTGATCCGCTGGCAATGGCGCGACCTTCTTGCGGGAATCGCGCGCCGCGTGTTCCGGTTCAGGCCGGCATGGTTCGATCCGGCGGCTTTCCGGCGGTTTTTCGTCATTGGCGGCGACATCATGATCCGCACAGTGCTGATCCTTCTCAGCGAGGCGGTGCTGCTGAACAACGCCGCGACGATCGGCGATCTGTCGCTGGCCACGGCACAGCTGGTGCTGGTGATGTTCAGTCTGATCAGCTTCGGGCTCGACGGCTATGCGCATGCCGCCGAGGCGCTTGTCGGCGAGGCGATCGGCAGGCGCAACCTGCCGATGCTGGATCAGGTGGTGCGGCGTACCAACATCCTTGCCGGCATATCGGCGCTGCTGATCAGCATCCTCGCATGGGCAGGCGGCCCGCTGATCATCGCCACGCTGACATCGCAGGCCGACCTTGCCGCCATGACGCTGGCGCACTGGCACTGGGTGGCGCTGCTGGCTCCAGTGGCCTTCATGGCCTTCCAGATGGACGGCATTTTCATCGGCGCCACGCGGAGCCGCGAGATGCGGAACGCGATGATCCTGGCCTTTGCCGGGTTCCTGCTGGCGGTACTGGTGGCCGGAGGCTACGGGCTGAATGGCCTTCTTGCGGCCTTTACGATATATCTCGGACTGCGCGGCATCACGCTGATGATGCGGATGCGGCATGTCCGAGCCATGGCGATGCCCGATGACAACACAGCTAGGAATGATACGACATGACATCCTTTCCCCTTGCCGATGCGGAAACACTCGGCCTTGTCGCGCATGACGAGGCCGCGCGGCCCCTGCGTGTGATGACGGCTGACGGATTCGACAGATGGACCAGGGACGCCGCGCAGGCAACGTGCGACTGGATCGCGGCGAGCGGCTTTGTCGCGAAGGCGGGAAAGGCGATGCTGCTTCCCCCGGCCGATGGCGAAGATGGCGGCGCGATCGCCGTCATGGATGCGGACATGCCGCTCTGGGACGCGGCCCGCGTGGCTTCATCGCTTCCGGCAGCGGTCTGGCGGATCGAGGATGCGGATGCCGACGGCATCGACCTTGGCATGGTCTGTCTTGGCTGGGCCTTGTCGCAATACAGCTTCGATGCCTACCGTCCGGGCGACGGCGCAGAAACAAGCTGCCTCGTCTTTCCGTCATCGCTGACCGAGACGGAGCGCAGCCGGATCACCGGCCTTGCCACCGGCACCGCCCTGTGCCGCGATCTGATCAACGCGCCGGCCAACCACATGACCCCGGCCGACATTGAGGCGGCAGCCCGCGACCTTGCCGGGCGATTCGGCGCCGCGATCGAGGTCACCAGCGGCGCGGCACTGGAAAAGGACTTTCCGGCAATCAATACCGTCGGCCGCGCCGCCGAGGTCGGGCCGCGGCTGATCGACATGCGCTGGGGCGACAGCGGCCCGTCGGTCACCCTGATCGGCAAGGGCATCAGCTTTGATTCGGGCGGGCTGGATCTGAAGCCGTCGAAGGCGATGGAAATCATGAAGAAGGACATGGGCGGAGCGGCCACCGTTCTTGGCCTGGCGGCGGCGCTGATGACTGCCGGCATGCCGGTCCGCCTGCGGGTTCTGGTGCCGACGGCAGAGAACGCGGTTTCGGCGAAATCGATGCGGCCGCTCGACGTCATCGACACCCGCGCCGGCATTCCGGTCGAGGTCGGCAACACTGATGCCGAGGGCAGGCTGGTGCTTGCCGACGCCATCACCCTCGCCTGCGAGGAGGAACCGGATTTCATGATCGATTTCGCGACCCTGACGGGCGCCGCGCGGGTGGCGCTCGGCACCGAGCTTCCGGCGCTGTTCGCGAATGACGACGACACGGCCGCACAGATCATCAGGGCCTCGAACGACGCGGCGGACCCGCTGTGGCGGCTGCCGCTCTTCGATGCCTATGAGCGCCATCTCGACGGCGGCCACGCCGCCATGTCGAGCACCGGCGCATCGGGATATGGCGGGGCGATCACCGCCGCGCTGTTCCTGCGACGCTTTGCCGGAAAACAGACCAACTGGGCCCATATCGATGTGATGGCCTGGAATCTTGGTGGCCGTCCGGGACGCCCGAAGGGCGGCGAGGCGATGGGGCTTCGCGCGCTGTTCACCTATATCGAGAGGCTGGCCGGCCGCTAGGCGGCGACGGTTGCCGTGTCAGTAGCCGCGTGACCAGTCGACACGGTTCGCAGGCTCGCTGCCGTCCATCATCGCGGTGATGGCGGCGGCCACCTGTTCGGCCGCCGAGGTGGCATTGGTCTGTGCCGCCACATGCGGCCAGACCCGCACCTTGGGATGTGTCCAGAAAGGATGATCCTGCGGCAGCGGCTCCACCGCGAACACATCAAGCGCCGCGCCGCCGAGCTTGCCTGAGTCCAGCGCCGCCAGCAGATCGTCATCATCCACCTGCGGGCCACGCCCGCCATTGATGATGAAGGCGCCGTCGGCCAGCATGCCGAAGAAGCCGGCATTCATGATCCCGGTGGTTTCCGGCGTCAGCGGCAGGACCGACACGACAATGTCGAGACCGTCGGCAAATGCGGCAAGCTGGTCACTGCCGGCGAAGGTCGCCACCCCCTCGATCGAGCGCGGCGTGCGGGCGTAGCCGCGCACCTCGAAGCCGAGCGCGGCGAACCGCCGGGCAATGACATTGCCGATGGCACCGATCCCCAGAATGCCGATCTTCGCGCCTGTGGCAGGGCGCTGCGGGATATGCTGCCAGACGCGGCGCTGCTCCTGGTCGCGATAGGCCGCGCCGTCACGCCAGAAATCCAGCGCGTTCAGGATGGCCCAGTGGCTCAGCGCATTCGCCATGTCGGGATCGATCAGCCGTACCAGCGGGATGTCGCGCGGCACCGTGTCGTCGCGCATCATGTGGTCGACGCCCTGGCCCTGCATGATGATGCCGCGCAGGTTCGGACAGCGGGTGAAGGCATCACGGGGCGGTGCCCAGACAAGCGCCACATCGCAGGACGCGCCGGCGTCGCTCATCAGCTCGACAATCTCGAAAGGCGGCAACCGGCCGTCGAGAGACTCCTCCCACTGGGCGATATCGCTGGCTGTGCCGTAAAATCCGATTCTGATCATGGGCCGATTCTGATCATGGCCGATCCTGGTCATGAGACCACCTCCTTTGGCTCAACCGGACTTGCCAGCCAGCGCAAGCGCGGCCGCGTGAAGCTCGGGCGTCGATGCCGCCAGCAGGCTGTCGGTTCCCTGCATCGTGACGGCAGCGCCCGTCTTGTCGGTGACAATGCCGCCAGCCGCGCGGATCACCTCGACGACACCCATGATGTCGTGCGTGGCCAGCCCGTCCTCGAGAACAATATCGACATGGCCGGCCGCCAGGAGTGCGTAATTGTGGCAGTCGCCGCCATAGGTGCTTGTGGCAGAGGCGGCGCTCAGCCTGTTGAAGGCATCGAGGCTGTCCGGTTTCAGCGCTTCCGGCGAGGTCGTGGCGATTCGGGCGCGCGACAGCTCCGTCACCCTGCTGGTGCGGATCGGCGCCCGGTTCATCGTCGCCGCGCCGCCGACGGCGACATAGCATTCATCAAGCATCGGCATATCGATGAACCCGGCAAGCGGCACACCGTCACGGACCAGCCCGATCAACGTGCCGAAAACCGGGCGCCCGCAAATAAAGGCACGCGTGCCGTCGATCGGGTCGATGACCCAGCCATAGCCGCTGGTGCCACGCTGGTCGGCATGCTCCTCGCCAAGAATATCGTCATCGGGAAACTGCGCTGCCAGCGCTTCGCGAAGCGCCAGCTCGACGGATTTGTCGGCCATCGTTACAGGCGAATCATCCGCCTTCCATTCGACATCATGACCGCTGCGGAACCATTCGCGAATGATCGGCCGGCTGACAGCAGGAAGGCCGTAAAGAAAATCAGCCAGCGCGACATTGTCGAGCTGGCTGTGAACGCGGTTTTGATCCTGACCCGTCACCGGGATCAGCTGCCGCTTTCGGCGGCGATTTCGGCATCCGTCGGGAGCGCGGCCGGCGCGTCGGCCTGCTGGCGCAGATAGGCGATCATGTTCGCCCGGTCAGACGGCTTTTTCAGGCCGGCAAAGTTCATCTTCGTTCCCGAGATGTAGGCCTTGGGCTTGTACAGGAACGCATTGAGCGCCGCATAATCCCACTGGCCGCCAAAATCGACCAGCGCACCAGAATAGGAGAAGCCGTCGACAGCGCCCTTGTCGGCGTTGACGATGTTCCACAGCGCCGGGCCAACCTTGTTGGCGCCGCCCTGGTCAAACACGTGGCAAGCCGTGCATTTCTTTGCCAGCTTCTCGCCGGCGATCGCGTCGGCACTGGCCAGAAGCGCAAAGATCGGCTCCGGGCCGGTCGCCTTGGGCGCCTCGGCAACAGCAGTGCCGCCCTCTGGAACCTCAATGACATAGGCGTTCTGGGTCAGCTCGCTATGCGGCACCAGAACATCGGCAAGTTTGATACCTGCCATCAGCATCAGGCCGGCGACAAGAATGCCGGCAAACAGCTTATTAAGACCAAGTTCGTCCATGCTTGTTTCTCCCGAACGGGAGCTCCCCCTCACACAGTTCGGCTGGTGGCCGGGCGACCGCCCTGCCGATGCGCATTTCTTAGCGAAATTGACCGCTATCCTCAAGTGCTCCTTCAGCTTATTTGCGGCTTTTGCCTAGGCAAATGACCGATTATGTGATGAATTGCCGCATCATGAGCACGAAAGCCTCGCCCGTTATCATCATTCCGGCCCGCATGGCCGCGAACCGCCTTCCCGGAAAACCGCTTGCCGACATCGCCGGCAAGCCGATGATCTGCCATGTGTGGGAGCGCGCGATGGCTGCGGCCGTCGCACCCGTCTGGGTGGCCACGGACGATGCGGAGATCGCCTCGGTGGTCCGCAATGCGGGCGGAGAGGCGGTGCTGACCCGCGCCGATCATCCCTCCGGTTCGGACAGAACATTCGAAGCCGTCTCGCTGATCGATCCGGACGGCCAGTACAACCTTGTGCTGAACCTTCAGGGTGATCTTCCGGAAATGGACGAGACGATCCCGTCGATCCTGTTGCGCACCGCAACCGCCAGCGGTGCCGACCTGACGACGCTCGTCACCCCGGCGAGCCAGGAAGAGGCCACCCGCAAGCAGGTGGTAAAAGCCGTCGTCAGCTGGAACGAGGCCGGTGATGTGGGGCGCGCCCTCTATTTCAGCCGTTCTGCTGTTCCCCATGGCGATGCACCGAAATGGCATCATGTCGGGGTCTATGGATGGCGCCGGCAGGCGCTGGAACGGTTCGTGACACTGCCGCCCTCGCCGCTGGAACAATCCGAAAGGCTGGAGCAGCTGCGCGCCCTTGAAGCCGGCATGCACATCGCGGTCGCCGCCGTCGACGAGGCGCCTGCCGGGGTCGACACGCCGGAAGACCTCGAGGCCACGCGTGCCAGGCTGTTCGCTGCGACGGGCGGGTGAACAGCCGAGATTGACAGCCGCATGGCGCGACCCGATACTCGCGCGCCAATCAACTGGTTCCGCCGGCATGGCGGGGCACAACCGCGACGGACCTTCGCAACATGACCGACAGCAGCAACATCATTGCCTTCCAGGGGGTGCTCGGCGCCTATTCGCACATGGCCTGCCAGGCTGTGAAGCCGGAGATGGAGGTCCTGCCCTGCCGGTCGTTCGAGGATATGATCCTCGCCGTTCAGGAAGGCCGTGCCGAGCTGGCAATGGTGCCGGTCGAAAATTCGATCGCAGGCCGTGTCGCCGACATCCATCATCTTCTTCCGGGCTCGGGCCTCTATATCAATGGCGAGCATTTCCAGCGGGTGAACCACCAGTTGCTGGCGCCGCGCGGCGCCACACTCGAAGATCTGGTCGAGGTCCACAGCCATGCCCAGGGTCTGGCGCAATGCCGCGAGCGGCTGCGCGCGCTCGGCCTGCAGCCTGTGATCCACCCCGACACCGCCGGTGCGGCCAAGGATATCGCCGCACGCGGCGACAAGAGTGTCGGCGCCATCGCCTCGGCCCTTGCCGGCGAGATCTATGACCTTGATGTCCTCGTCCCCTCGGCCGAGGATGCCGAGCACAACACCACGCGCTTTCTCGTCATGTCGCGGACAGATATCACACCGCCGGTGAATGGCGAGGCGATGATCACCACCATGGTATTCACCGTCCGCAGCGTGCCGGCAGCCCTGTACAAGTCGCTTGGCGGCTTTGCCACCAACGGCATCAACCTGACCAAGCTGGAAAGCTATATCCGCCCGGGCTCGCATCACAATGCGCAATTCTATGTGGATGTCGAAGGTCATATCGATTCACCCGACATGCAGCTGGCGATGGACGAATTGCGCTTCTATTGCCAGGACGGCGAGGTGACGATTCTGGGCACCTACCCGGCAAGCCCGCTTCGCAGCCGCGACTGATCCCGCCTCTGGCAGGGCAGTCCCGCCTCTTCACAAATGGCTTGTTCGGCCCTGCTCTTTGCTCCATATAGAGGGCAGGGAGGCTGGGCGGACGCGCTGTCGGTCTAACCGGTCAGGTCCGAGAGGAAGCAGCCAGGGTCGGCTTCGCGCGGGTCGTCCAGTCTTCCGCTATCATCCCCGCACAATCTGCTTCCGGCACCGCCCGAAACCGCCAGTTACCAGTGGCAAATCGGCGTCCTGTGCTGTAGGTTTCAGTCATCATGAGCGAGCAAAATCCAAACGGCTATCGGGTACTGGCACGCAAGTACCGGCCAGACCGGTTTTCCGAGCTGATCGGCCAGGAAGCGCTGGTCCGGACGCTTGGCAATGCCCTTACGCTCGGCCGCCTCGCCCATGCCTTTGTCCTGACCGGTGTCCGCGGTGTGGGCAAGACCTCGACGGCACGCCTGCTGGCCCGGGGCCTGAACTGCATCGGCGAGGACGGAAACGGCGAGGCCACGCTGGAGCCGTGCGGGACCTGCGAGCCATGCCAGGCCATTGGCGCCGGCCGCCATGTGGATGTTCTGGAAATCGACGCGGCAAGCCATACGGGTGTCGACGACGCGCGCGAAATCATCGAGGGGGTCGGGTACCGCCCGGTCTCGGCCCGCTTCAAGATCTATATCATCGACGAGGTCCACATGATGTCGAAGAGCGCCTTCAACGCGCTGCTGAAGACGCTTGAGGAACCGCCGGACAATGTAAAGTTCATTTTCGCCACCACCGAGATCCGCAAAGTCCCGGTCACCATCCTGTCACGATGCCAGAGGTTCGATCTGAGGCGGGTGCCGGCTGACGAGCTTGCCGGCCATCTGACAAGGATCTGCGAGCGCGAGAACATCAACGCCGAGGCCGAGGCCGTCACCGCCATCGCCCGCGCCGCAGAAGGCTCGGTCCGCGACGCGCTGTCGCTTCTCGACCAGGCGGCGGCGATGACAGCCGACAAGCTCAGCCCGGACAGCATCGCCGACATGCTCGGCCGCCCAGGACGGCAGGATTCCATCACAATCCTTGGTGCCGCCCTGAAAGGCGACGCTGCCGGGGCGCTGGCCGCGCTGGCTTCCGCCATGGCGAACGGGGCCGAACCGGAAATGGTCATTGCCGATCTTCTGGACCTTGTGCACCGCGCCAGCCTGAAGGCGGCGGGGGGCAGCCTCGAGGCGCTTCTCGAGGTTGAGAAGGCGCCTGTGTCAGAACTTGCCGAGCTTGGGATCGCCCGCCTCGGACGGGCCTGGCAGATGCTGCTGAAGGGGCATGGCGAGGTCACATCGGCACCGCAGCCGGGGGCGGCGGCGGAAATGCTGGTGATCCGGCTGGCGCATCTTGCGAATATGCCGACACCCGGTGAAATCGTCCGCAAGCTCGCCGATTCCGCCCCGGCCGCGCCACAGCAAACGGCGCCGGCCACACCAGATGCTTCGCCGGCCGACCCGCCGGCAACTCCACCGGCAGACCCGCCACCAGCAATGATGGCGGCCGGGCATGGCGAGCCGACTGCGCCCGTTCCGCCACAGCCGGTGACAGCGCCGCCGGTTGCAACACCCGATGCCGCGCCGGAAACCCGCGCGGCGGCGCAGCCGACGACGCTTCTCGACATCAGCGAACTTGCCGATGCGCATGACGAGCCGCTGCTGGCGGCCCTGATCCGCACCCATGTCCGGCTTGTGCGGATGCAGCCGGGGCTGCTCGAGATCAACCTGACCGACGGCGCCCCGGAGACCCTGCCGGGCGACATGGCGCGCCAGCTTACCCGCTGGACCGACACCCGCTGGATGGTCAGCCTTTCGGACGGCGCAGGCGGCCGGACCATCAGCGAGGAACGCCAGGCGGCACGGCAAAAGCAGCGCGACGATCTGGCCGAGACACCCGTTATCAAATCGATTTTCGAGACCTTCCCGGGGGCCGAGATCGAATCCGTCAGACCCGCCGGGCAACAGGACGAGGAACCGTCGCAATGATGCGCAACATGGCCGGCATGATGAAGAAGGTCCAGGAAATGCAGTCGCGCATGGAAGCGCTTCAGCAGGAAATGGCCGACACCGAGTTTTCCGCTGCGGTTGGCGGCGGCGCGGTGCAGGTGACCGTGACCGGCAAGGGCGAGATGCGCGGCGTGAAGATTGATCCGTCCGCCGTCGACGCCGAGGATATCGGCATGCTCGAGGACATGATCTGCCTTGCCGCCAACAATGCCCGCGCCGAGGCCGACGCGGCCATGGCCGCGAAGATGAAAGACATCACCGGCGGGCTGCCGCTGCCGCCCGGCATGTCGCTTCCCTTCTGAGCACGGGTGCCGTGGACGCGCAGCTCGATACCCTGATTCGCCGGCTGGCCCGGCTTCCCGGGCTCGGCCCGCGGTCGGCGCGGCGCGCCGTTCTGCATCTGCTGCAGAATCGCGAGACGCTGATGCTGCCGCTGGCCGATGATCTGGGCCAGGTGGCGCGCGCGGTGCGCAACTGCGCCGATTGCGGCAATCTGGATACCGGTGACACATGCCGCCTGTGCCGCGATCCGCAGCGTGACAGGCAGGTGATCTGCGTCGTCGAGGATGTGGGCGACCTCTGGGCGATGGAACGCGCGGCGGCGTTTCGCGGCCTTTATCACATTCTTGGCGGAACGCTGAGCGCGATCGACGGGCGCGGCCCGGCCGAACTGAATATCGAGCGGCTGGTCAGCCGCGCCGCTGACGGGGTCAGCGAGGTGATCCTGGCGCTTCCGGCAACGGTCGAGGGCCAGACGACAGCGCATTATCTTCACGAAAGGCTGTCATCGCTGCCGCTGGAGGTGACCCGGCTTGCGCATGGCGTGCCAGTAGGCGGCGAGCTCGATTTCCTTGACGACGGGACGCTGGCTCAGGCGCTGAAAGCGCGCTCGCGCATCGGCGGCGACTGACAGGTCAGTCAGGTTCGACAGGAAGCCCGGGACGCGGCGCCTCCTCCTCTCCGACATCGATCTGGGTGATCCTGTTGCCGCGCGAGGTGATCTTGCGGGTCGATGTCTGGATGTCGTCGATATCCTTTTCCACCTGCCCGAAATGTGATGCCAGCTTGCGGACCCGTTCATCCAGCCTGCCGACATCCTGCATCATCGTATCCACCTCGGCCTGAATCTTGCCGGCCGCCTCATGCATGCGGGCGTCGCGAAGGATGGCGCGCACCGTGTGCAGCAGCAGCATCAGATTGTCCGGCCCAGCCATATAGACGCGCTTGCGCCGGCTTTCCTCGACCAGCTTGGGAAGCTGCAAGTTGATCTCGGCATGGACGGCCTCGGACGGCAGGAACATGATGGCGCTGCCGGCTGTCTCGCCGGGGATGATGTAGCGCTCGGCGATGTCACCGATATGTTTCTTCACGTCACCTTCCATCGCCCGCCGCGCCGCCGTGCGCGCCGCCTCATCGGCGGCCGCCGCCAGCGCGCGGTAGGATTCCAGCGGAAATTTCGAATCGATGCAGATCGATCCCGGCGGAGATGGCATTTCGATGAAACAGTCCACCCGCCGCCCGTTGCCAAGCGTGTGCTGGAAGGAATAGGCCGAATCGGGAAGCGCGTCGCGCACCAGGTTTTCCAGTTGCACTTCGCCGAAGGAACCACGCGCCTGCTTGTTGGACAGGATGTTCTGGAGGTCGGTGACCTGCCCCGACAGGGCCGAGATATGCTCGTTCGCCTTTTCGATCACCGCAAGCTTTTCCGCCATGCCGGTCAGCGAACGGTTGGTGCGCTCGTTCTGATCGCGGAGCGATTGCTCAAGCCGTGTGCCGAGCCGCCCTTCGCTTTCCTGCATGGCCGACGCCACGGTCTGCTGCAAGGCGCCGGACTGGGTCGCCAGCGTTGCCAGCTGGCCGCGCAGCTCGGCAAGCGCCTCGGCATCACCGGTGCCGCCCTTTGCCCGCATCTGGCGCATGATCAGGATGACGACAGCGGCAAGCAGAAGAAGCAGGAGAAGGGTATCGATGGCCATGGGTGCCCTCTGGGTCGGGGGTGCGTTGGCGCCGAGTCTGGCATGGCGGCGGCACGACTGCAACTTGACTGCCGGAGCGCCTTGACCTACTTCAAAAGCCTTGATCCCGAGACAGGCAGGCTCGCAACCCATGGCGCTGATTCCCATCATCCTGATCCCCGACCCGGTGCTTCGCAAGGTCGCGGCACCGGTGACCGAGATCACCGATGGCACCCGCCGGCTTCTCGATGACATGGCCGAGACCATGTATGACGCGCCCGGGATCGGGCTCGCCGCGCCGCAGGTCAATATCTCGGAACGGGTGATCGTGATGGATTGCGGTCGCGACGAGGCGCCGGAACTCTACAAGATGATCAATCCCGAGATCGTCGCCCGGTCCGACGACCGCTCGGTTCTGGAAGAGGGCTGCCTTTCGATTCCGCACCAGACCGCCGAGGTGGAGCGCCCGGCAAGCGTCGATGTGCGCTATCTCGATACCGACGGCAATGAACAGATGCTGCATTGCGAGGGGCTGCTGGCGGCCTGTGTCCAGCACGAGATCGATCATCTGGACGGGGTGCTTTTCATCGATCATCTGTCGCGGCTGAAGCGTGACATGATCGTCCGCAAGGCGCTGAAGGAGCTTCGCCAGTCCGCCGCGTCATCAGGCCGTGGCTGACGCCATGGCGCGCCTGCGTATCGTGTTCATGGGGAGCCCCGATTTCGCCGTTCCGGCGCTGGACAGGCTCGCCGGCTCGCATGACATCCTCGCCGTCTACACACAGCCACCGCGCCGGTCGGGCCGCGGCATGCGCGAGACACCGCAGCCACTTGCCGCCCATGCCGCCGCGCGCGGCCTCGAGACCCGGCATCCGGCCAGCCTGAAGAACGACGCCGACGCGGCGGCGCTGGCGGCGCTGGATGCCGACCTGTTTGTCGTCGTCGCCTATGGTCTGCTGCTTCCCGCCAATGTGCTGGCGATGCCGCGCTATGGCTGTATCAACGGCCATGCCTCGCTGCTGCCGCGCTGGCGCGGTGCCGCCCCCATCCAGCGGGCGATCGAGGCCGGCGATGCCGAGACCGGCATCTGTGCCATGCTGATGGAAGAGGGGCTGGATACCGGTCCGGTGCTTGCCAGCCGCAGCTGCGCCATCGGGCCGCATGACACTGCCGGAACGCTTCACGACAGGCTGGCAGCGATCAATGCCGACCTTCTCGGCGACACCGTCGATGCCCTTCCCGGCATTCTGGACCATGCCGCCCCGCAGGATGAGGCCGCCGCCATCTATGCCCGCAAGATCACCCCGGCCGAGGCCGAGATCGACTGGCAGCGGAGCGCCGCCGAAATCGACCGGCAGATCCGTGCCTTTACCCCGGTTCCCGGGGCCTGGTTCAACGGGCCGAAAGGCCGGATCCGGGTTCGCGATGCGCGGACCGGCACCGATGCGGCGTCTCAGGCAGCGGCCGGCACCTATCTGGGCCTTGATGCGGACGGCGGAATGCGCATCGCCGCCGGAGATGGCGAGATCATTCTCGATATGCTGCAGCCTGCCGGCGGGCGGGCGATGCCGGCGCGTGATTTCCTGAACGGGACGCCGGTCCGGCAAGGAAGCCTGATCACCGCCACGCCGGAGGGCGGCGAATGACCCGCCGCATCTTCATCACCATCGAGTATGACGGCACCCCCTTTGTCGGCTGGCAGCGCCAGGTCACCGGCCTGTCGGTCCAGCAGGTGCTGGAAGAGGCGGCGGCCGAACTGACCGGCGGCGACATTCTGGTACAGGGCGCCGGCCGGACAGATTCCGGCGTCCATGCCACCGGCCAGGTGGCGCATCTGGACGTTCCCGACAAATTCGATGCCAACCGGGTGATGGAGGCGCTGAACGCGCTGACCGGCGATCACCCGGTGAGCATTATCGAAGCACGCGAGGTGGATAGCGAGGCGCATGCCCGCTTTTCCGCGACCGGGCGGCGCTATCTATACCGCCTGCTGCCGCGGCGCCAGCCGCCGGCGCTCGACCATGGCCGGGTCTGGCATCATCGCGGCGGCGCACTGGACCCCGGCGCCATGCAGGCGGCGGCGGCGCTTCTTGTCGGACGGCATGATTTCACCAGCTTCCGTGCCAGCCAGTGCCAGGCGGACAGTCCGGTGCGCACGCTCGACGAATTGCGGATCGAACCGCAGGGCGAGGAACTCCATATCCATGCCGCGGCGCGCTCCTTCCTTCACCATCAGGTGCGCAACATCGTCGGCACGCTGGCGCTGGTCGGCGCGGGAAAATGGACCAGTGAAGATGTGGCGGCGGCGCTGGCCGCGAAGGACCGTTCGGCCGCCGGGCCGACCGCCCCGCCGGAGGGGCTGTATCTGACCGGGGTGACTTATCCGACCGGGATCTGAACCCGTGACATCAGGAACACCTGAAGGCCCGTATCGATGACAATCGACAGGAAAATGAGTCCGGTGGCGTACCAGCCGTCCCGGCCCAGTTGGTCGCGGCCAATGCGCCACAGCCAGTAAACCGTCCAGAAGAACAGGCCGAACAGCAGGATCGAGTAGGTCAGGTCCTCGGTGATGATGATGACGTTCTCGACAGCGCCGCCAAACAGCCGGTGCACATTCCCGACCCACAGGAAGGGCACCAGATAGGCGAAGATCCGGTTCGACAGCCCGGAATTGTTCAGGATCCTGATAAAGATCAGCACCGTCACCACGACGGCCAGAAGCTGGACGGTCAGGCGCGTGAAAAGCACCATCAGGCCGTTGGTGATCGCCGGATAGATCATCACGATCACGGTGAAGATCATCGACGCCCAGATCGCCTGCCAGACAGCCGGCGCGTCGAGAGTGTAGGTGCCGCTGACCGGGCGCCGCCCGAACATCACCATCAGCGTGCGTTTCACCAGATCGGTCAGCCGCGCCGCACTCAGCGAATCATCGGTCCCGGTCATGAGTTCGCCCCGCCGAAGAACCGCGCCATGAAATCCTCGTAGATCATGCTGAGCCCGTCGATATCGGCCGTCGCCACATTCTCGTCGACCTGATGCATGGTCTGGCCGACAAGGCCGAATTCCGCCACCGGGCAGAGAGTGGTGATGAAGCGCGCATCCGAGGTGCCGCCGCCGGTGGACAACTGCGGCCGCCGGCCTGTCACCGCCTCGGCAGCATCCGCCAGCAGGCCGGTCAGGGTGCCGGGGTCGGTCAGGAACGGGTGCGCGTTGGCTTTCCAGCTGACGGCCCAGTCGCCGCCGACCCGCCCGAAATGCTCCTCGAGCCAGCCGATCAGCCCGTCGGCGCTGTGTTCGGTGTTGAAGCGGATGTTGAATTTCGCCTCGGCGCGCGCCGGAATGACATTGGTCGCCGGGTTGCCGACATCGATCGTCGTCACATGCGCCGTCGACGGATCGAAATGGGGTGTGCCGCCATCAAGCTCGCATCCGTTCACCGGTGCCAGCATGGCCAGAAGCCGCGTCACCGGATTGTCCGCCAGATGCGGATAGGCGACATGGCCCTGACGGCCGGTCACCGTCAGATGGCCGGACAGGCTGCCACGGCGGCCGTTCTTGATCACATCGCCGAGCGCGTTCGGGTTGGTCGGCTCGCCGACGATGCAGGCATCCGGCTGCTGCCCGTTGGCAGCGGCCCATTCCACCATTTTCACCGTGCCGTTGACGGCATCGCCCTCTTCATCGCCGGTGATCATCAGGCTGATCGATCCGCCGGTACCGGTTTCCAGAACCCGCGCGGCGGCGGCGACAAAGGCGGCGATTCCGCCTTTCATGTCGGCGGCACCACGGCCATAGAGACGCCCGTCGGCAATCTCGGCATCGAAAGCGCCATGCGTCCAGGCGGCCTCGTCGCCGACCGGAACCACATCCGTATGGCCGGCAAAGCACAGATGCGGCCCGCCATCGCCGATGCGGGCGAAGAGATTGTCGATGCGTTCATCGCCCTCGCCAAAGGGAAGGCGCGTGCAGGCAAAGCCGAGCGCTGTCAGCTCGGCCTCGAGAAGGTCGAGCGCGCCGCCTTCATGCGGCGTGACCGACGGGCAGCGGATCAGCCGCTGCGCCAGATCGACGGCATGCGACGGCCCGGCACCCATCAGTCGCGCAGCAGTTCGTTGACCGACGTCTTCGACCGGGTCTTCTCGTCCACCTGCTTGATGATCACGGCGCAGGAAAGCGACGGCCCCGGGGACCCGTCGGCAAGGGGCTTGCCGGGAAGCGTTCCCGGGACGACCACCGAATAGGCGGGCACGCGGCCCATATGCACCTCGCCGGTGACACGATCGACAATCTTGGTCGAGGCGCCGATGAAGACGCCCATCGAAAGAACCGCGCCCTGCTCGACGACCACGCCTTCGACAACTTCGGAACGGGCGCCGATGAAACAGTCATCCTCGATGATCACCGGGCCGGCCTGAAGCGGTTCGAGAACACCGCCGATACCTGCGCCGCCCGACAGATGGACATTCTTGCCGATCTGCGCGCAGGATCCGACTGTCGCCCATGTATCGACCATGGTGCCGCTGCCGACATGGGCGCCGAGATTGACGAAGCTTGGCATCAGCACGGCGCCGGCGGCGATATGCGCGGAATGGCGGACGACACAGCCCGGCACGGCGCGGAAGCCGGCATCACGGAATTCCGCCTCGCCCCAGCCGGCGAATTTCGACGGCACCTTGTCCCACCAGGACGCCTCGCCGCTTTCCGGATAGTTCGTGCCTGAAGGGATCACCGCCATGTCGTTCAGCCGGAATGACAGCAGAACGGCCTTTTTCAGCCACTGGTTCACATGCCATTGATGATCGCCGCGCGGTTCCGCCACGCGGGCGCTGCCGTCATCCAGCATGCCGAGCGCCGCATTGACCGCGTCACGCACCGCGCCGGTGGTCGCTGCGCTGATCGAATCGCGGTCTTCCCAGGCTGCGTTGATGTCCTGTTCCAGTTGCGCCATATCCATGCTGGTCTCCGTTTATGCTGGCATGATGACAGGCACGCCTTGCCGCGCACCTGTTGTTGTCCTTGTGCAGATATCGACCTTTCAGGCCTGAATGGCAAGGGTCGAAAGAAAGCTCTTCAGATCATCGGCGATGAAATGAACATATGGTTCGTCCGCGCCGGTCGCCGCCCAGTCATGATCGCTGACGAGCCACACCGTGCGCATGCCGAGGGCGTGCGCCGGCTCGAGATTGCGCGCCATATCCTCGATCATCACCGCGCCGGTCGGATCGATGCCGGTGGTGCTGATGAAACTGTCGAACGCGGCCTGTTCCGGCTTTGGCACGAAATCGGCCCCGACAATGTCGAAAATCTGGTCGAAATGATGCCGGATGCCATAGGCATTGAGGATATTTTCGGCATGCGGGACGGTGCCGTTGGTGAAGATATGCTTGCGCCCGGGCAGCGCTGCCAGCATCGCGTCGAGCTCGGTCTCGACGGGAAGATCGCTGACATCGATATCATGAACGAAATGAAGATATTCCTCGGGGGTCAGCCCCTGCTCGACCATCAGCCCGCGCATGGTCGTGCCATAACGGTGGAACAGGTCCTTCTGGATCACTTTCGCCTCGTCATGCGGAACATCGAAATGCCGCGCCACGAATTCGGTGATCCGCACCGCCACCCGCACGAACAGGTTCGACCGTGCCGGATAGATGGTGTTGTCGAGATCAAACACCCAGTCATTGATGCTGTCGGTGGGAAAGCCGGTCGGCGACTTGGACTCTGGTGACATGAAAAACTTGCCTTTCTCGGGGTCTGGGGCGGGCGCCGTCAGTCGGCCCGGATCATGGTTCCCATGCCGTGTTCGGTGAACAGTTCGACGAGAAGCGCGTGCGGCGCCCGCCCGTCCATGATCACCGCGGCTTCCGCTCCCCCTAGAACCGCATTGATACAGGTTTCGACCTTCGGGATCATGCCGCCGGACACGGTGCCGTCACGAATCAGCGCCTCTGCCTGGCTGACCGTCAGGTCGGTGATGAGATTGCCGTCGCTGTCGAGCACGCCGGCGACATCGGTCAGCATCAGCATGCGGGTCGCGCCAAGCGCCGCGGCGATCGCGCCGGCAGCCGTATCAGCATTGATGTTATAGGTCTCGCCGCTGCCGTCGCTTCCGACAGGGGCCACGACCGGGATCAGCTTTGCCGCGTTCAGCGCGTCGAGAACGCCTGTATCGACATGGTCGGGCTCGCCGACGAAGCCGAGGTCGATGGCTTCCTCGATGGCACTGCCCTCGGTCTTGGCTGTGGCCATCAGCTTGCGCGCGGTGATCAGCCCGCCATCCTTGCCGGAAATGCCGACGGCACGGCCGCCGGCCTGGGCAATGGCGGCGACCAGCGCCTTGTTGATGCCGCCTGCCAGAACCATCTCGACCACCGAAATGGTGGCCTCGTCGGTCACCCTCAGGCCGTCGATGAACTTTGATTCGATCTGCAGCTTCTTGAGCATGGCGCCGATCTGCGGACCACCGCCATGAACGACGACCGGACGGGCCCCGACCTGGTCGAGAAGCGCGATATCGGCGGCAAAGGCGCTGACATAATCGGCCTCGCCCATCGCATGGCCGCCGAACTTGACGACCAGCGTCTGATCGGAATAGCGGCGCATGAACGGCAACGCCTCGACAAGCATGCCGGTTTTCTCGAGCAGATCTGACTGCAGCGTTGAAATATTGTCGTCCATCATGATGCCTTTCCGGCTGCCGGGCAGACATGCCTGCAGCGCCAAGCTAGCCGCGCCAAAATATCGGCAAGCCGCGGGGATGTGCAAGTCTTCTTCGCCGCAGCGTCAGCGCGACCCGGCCTTGGGAAGCGCCATTCCGGCAAGATGCGCACGCAGGCCGGCGATGCCCTCGCCCTTTTCCGAGGACGTCACGAACAGCTGCGGGAACGCCGCAACGTGGCGGTTGACCGTCTTCGCCGTGGCATCGCACACCTTCTCGAGCGCGCCCTGTTTGAGCTTGTCGGCCTTGGTCATCACCACCGCCCACGACACCGCGCTGGCATCCAGCAGCTTCATGATCTCGGCATCGGCGCTGCCGATCCCGCGGCGGCAATCAATCAACAGGAATACCCGCTGCAGCGAGGCGCGTCCGGCAAGAAACTTGCGGGTCAGCGTTGTCCAGGCCTTGATATCGGTCTTCGGCGCCGAGGCATAGCCATAGCCCGGAAGGTCGACAAGCTGCAGCCGGCTCGCCAGGTCGAAGAAAATAAGCTGGCGCGTGCGCCCCGGTGTCTGCGATGTGCGGGCCAGCGCCTTGCGTCCGGTCAGCGCGTTGATCAGCGACGACTTGCCGACATTGGAGCGGCCGGCGAAACAGATTTCGGGCAGCCCTTCAGGCGGCAGGACATGCATGTTGTTGGCGGCGGCGATGAAATCGCAGCTGCCGGCAAACAGGAGCCGTCCCGCCTCGAGCTCGGCGGCGGTCAGCTCTCCTTCTGAATGCTGCGAAGGATGTACCATTGCTGCGCCATCGAAAGCATGTTGTTCCAGGTCCAGTAGATCACCAGACCGGCCGGGAATGTGGCCAGAAGGAAGGTGAAGATGATCGGCATGAACTGGAAGATCCGTGCCTGTACCGGGTCCGGCGGGGTCGGGTTCAGGCGCATCTGCAGCCACATCGACAGGCCCATCATGATCGGCCAGGCGCCGAGCTGCAGGAAGGGCGGCAGGAAATCGACCGAGAACGGCATCAGGCCGAACAGGTTGAACACCGATGTCGGGTCGGGCGCCGACAGGTCGGTGATCCATCCGAAGAAGGGCGCATGGCGCATCTCGATGGTGACGAAAAGCACCTTGTAGAGCGCGAAGAACACCGGAATCTGCAGCAGCACCGGAAGACAGCCGGCCGCCGGATTGACCTTCTCTTCCTTGTACAGGGCCATCATCGCCTGGTTCATCGCCATCCGGTCATCGGCATGACGCTCGCGGATTTCCTGAATCTTCGGCGACAGCACCCGCATCTTGCCCATCGACCGGTAGGATTTGTTGGCCAGCGGGAAGAAAACGAGTTTCACCACGATGGTGAAGGCAAGCACCGCAAGGCCGAAATTGCCAAGCAGGCTGTTCAGCCAGTTGATCGCATAGAAGAACGGCTTGGTCAGAAAGTAGAACCAGCCGAAATCGATCGCCAGATCAAAATTCGCGATGCCGAGCTCGTCGGCATAGCCATCAAGAAGCGAGACCTTCTTTGCGCCGGCGAACAGCCGTGTCTGGCTGGATACGACACCGCCTGCCGGCAGCACGCTCGCCTCGCTCGCGATGTAGTCGACCTGATAACGGTCCGAAGGGCCGGCCAGCGACTTGAAGGCGAAATTCATGTTCGCGGACTGGTCGGGCAACAGCGCGGCAAGCCAGTATTTGTCGGTAAAGCCGATCCAGCCGCCTGGCATTTCAGGCCTGATTTCGCTGACGCCGCCATCGGCATCGCGCATGTCGTCGTAATCTTCTTCACGCAGGGTCTCGTCGAACACGCCGAGAGCACCTTCGTGAAGGATGTAGATGCCGGTCGTCGCCGGCGTGCCGTGGCGGCGCACCAGACCATAGGGGAACAGCGTCAGCGGCGCCGACAGCGCGCTTTCCACGCTGTCATCGACGGTGATCATGTAATCATCATTGATCGACAGCTGGCGGCGGAATGTCAGGCCGTTGCCATTTTCCCAGGTCAGCGTCACCGGCGATCCCGGCGACAGGACCATCGAGCTCGCGGTCCAGACACTGTCCGATTTCGGCATTGGCTGGGCGGCATCTGCCGAAGCCCAGCCGAATTCTGCGAAGAACGGCGCCGCGGTGCTTGTCTTCAGAAGAAACTGGATGTTTTCCGAATCAGGATCCTGGGTCTGCTGATAGGCCTTGAGCATGATGTCGTCGACGCGGAGACCGGCGAGCGAGATCGAGCCTGAGACCAGCGGCGCGTCGATGACGATCCGCGGCGCCTCCACGGCAGGCGCGGCTTCGCTGGCAGACAGCTGGCCGGTGGCGGCGGCGCCTGCGCTTCCCGCGACAGCATCCGGATCAACCTGCGGCGCATCACCGGAAGCGGCAGCGGCGGCGGCCTCCTGCTCGGCGATGGCCTGCTGCATCGCAGCTTCCTTTTCCAGTTCCGGGCCGACGACAAACATCTGCCAGCCAAACAGAACGGCCATCGACAGCGTGATGGCGAGGATCATATTACGGTTTTCCGGATTCATTCGTCGGGTCCCTGCGCGCGCCGGCGCACCAGTTGTCACAAATGCCTTTGCCTATGGCTGCCGCCCGGCTTCCGGACGGCGGTCTTCGTCCAGCCCGGGAACCGGATCGAATGCCGGTTCTGCCCAAGGATGGCAACGCGAGATACGTTTTAGCGTAAACCACCCGCCACGCAAGGGCCCATGACGCATCAACGCCTCGCGCGCATAGTCCGAGCAGGTCGGCAAATGACGGCAGTTCGCCCCCAGAAGCGGCGAAATCAGCATGCGATAGAGCCAGATAAGGGCGATCAGCGGCGCCGCAAGCACCATGGAGGCAAACCTGCCGAGGCCGCGCGGGTTCTTTGCCTGGTGTGCCATCAGCCGGTCTTTCCGCCGCTGCCCTGATCGCCTGCGCTGTCACCGGCGCGCTCTATGCCGCGATGAAGATATCCAAGGGATTTGTGGAGGTCGGCGACAAGATCATCCCACGGCCGCTCGGCGGTGCCTTGGCGGGCGATGATCACATAATCGATGCCGGGACGGGCACGCTTGGCCAGTTCGGTACGCGCAAGCGCACGAAGACGCCGCCGTGCCCGGTTGCGGCGCACGGCGTTGCCAGTCTTTTTCGAAGCTGTGAGGCCAAGCCGCCAGTCATCGCGGCCGGTGGGCGCGGCCTGCAGGACAAAGCCTGCCGCCACCGCTTTGACGCCGCTGTCTCGTGCCGCCAGAAAACCGGCGCGCGACGGGATGCTGACCAGAGCGGTCACCGCGGCGTCATCCGAAGATCAGGCAGACAGGCGCGAACGGCCCTTTGCCCGGCGCGCGCGCAGAACGCGGCGGCCGCCAACAGTTGCCATGCGCGACCGGAAACCGTGACGGCGCTTGCGAACGAGAACACTCGGCTGGTAGGTGCGTTTCATGATGACGCTCCCTCGACACTGAATTGGTTGTCAGAAACTGGATGGGGTTGTAGGGCTGAAGCGGCCTACTGTCAATGTCTTATCGGACTTGCGTGCCAATCGGCCCCGCAGGCTTGGCGATGCCCGGCGCCTGTGCCATAAGGCGGAATTCCGGCCCGCCAAGAATGAACCGGCCTATACTATCCATAAGTGCGGAACGGGACCCGACCTGATACGTCACCTGCGACCACAGTTTGCCATACTTGCCGGCGCCTTCGCGCTCGCGGTGCTGGTCTCGCTTTTTGCCAGTACACCGGCCTTCTACCAGAAGCTCTCGCTTGCCGCGCATGCGCTTGTCCCTGCCGAAATGGCGGCGGGCCATGGCATGACTGTGTTTGACCTCGGACAACCCTCTCTTGCCGCCGAGTTCGACTGCGTGGCGCGGCTGGTCGCCGGACTGCCGGTAGAGCCGCTTGCCGTGACCGGCCTCGGGACCGGCGGACCCGGTTTTGTGATCGTGGATCCCTCGGATTTCCGCGACCCGCTGCGGATGATGTTCTCCGGCTCGCTGCTGATGCTGACTGTGGTGATTTTTGCCGGACTGTCGGCGCTGCGGATGTTTCTTCATCGCCATTACGGCGCGCCGCTTCAGGCGCTTGTCGATTCGATCAACGCTTTCAGCGACGATCCCTCGGTAGCGAGCCCGATTGCGGACGAGCTCTTGCGCTCGCGCGAGTTTGTCGCCGCGGCGCGGGCCCTTGAAACATTGCAGCGCAATACGCTGCTGGCGCTTCGCCAGCGCGAACGGCTTGCCGACATCGGCGAGGCGGTGGCGAAGATCAATCACGACATTCGCAATGTTCTGAGTTCGGCGACCCTTGTGGCGGATACGATCCTCGCATCGGAAGACCCGCGGGTCCGCAGGATGGCGCCGCATATCGTCCGCTCGCTTGAGCAGTCGGTGGCGCTGTGCCAGTCGATGATGGACTACCTTGCCGAGACCCCGGCCGCCGAACCTGTGCGATTCGCCATGCAGGAGCTTGTCGGGGAAATCGCCGAGAGCGCCGGAATCGAAGTGCGCTATGACGGACCGGAGGAGGTTCGCCTCGACCGTACGATGATGTCACGGATCCTGCTCAATCTCGCCCGTAACGCCGCGAATGCAGGCGCCGCCAGGATCAGCATCGATATCTGGCGCGCCGGCAGGCTTGGTGTCATCGACATCGCCGATGACGGGCCGGGGATCCCGCGTGAACA
>WTIL01000001.1 GCA_011522725.1 Rhodospirillaceae bacterium | reverse complement strand
ATGCCGCCTCGACCACGGCGACGGTGAATGACGAGCTGTTCAAATGGATGCTGGATTTGCGCTGGCAGCCGGCGATCCGCACCGTGCCGCCATGGCACGACAACCCGACCTACATCTCGGCGCTGGCCAATTCCGTGCGCACGGCCGTGGCCGAACACGGCAAGCCGGACGCGCTGGTGATCTCCTTCCACGGCATTCCCAAGCGCTATCACATGTCGGGCGACCCCTATCACTGCCACTGCATGAAGACGGCCCGCCTGCTGCGCGAGGAGCTGGGATGGGACAAGGAGAGCTTCCACGCCACCTTCCAGTCGCGCTTCGGCTCCGAGCCATGGCTGATGCCCTATACCGACGAGGCGGTGACCGAGATGGCCGAGGATGGCCACAAGCATGTGATGGTGCTGGCCCCGGGATTCGTCGCCGACTGCCTGGAGACGCTGGACGAGCTCGGCAACGAGCTGGAAGAGGAGTTCCATGAGGCCGGCGGCGAGACGCTGACCTATATCCCCTGCCTGAATGACAGCGACGACGGGATGAAGGTGATCGAGGAGCTGGCCGCCGCCAACCTGGCGGGCTGGGTCGATGTCGCCCCGCGCCCGGCCGCGAAGGCCCCGAAGCCGAAAGCGGTGAAGATGAAAAAGGCGGGGTAGCTTCCGCCGGCAGCCGCCTTATGAAGCTGTCGACGGGCTGAACGGCGCCGGTGTCAGCCCGGCGAGCCGGGCGAAGCGCTCCAGCTCCAGCCGCAGCCTGTCCGCGCGCCCCTTGCCCCATCGCACGCCGTCCTCGGCCCAGAAGCCGGTGACCCGCAGCGTGCCGCCCTGCCGGTCACCCTTGGCCTCGATCCGGCCGACAAAGCTGTCCCCTTCCAGCAGCGGATAGACGTAATAGCCCCAGCGGCGTTTCGCGGCAGGGACGAACATCTCGTTGGTATAATCGAAGCCGAAGATGCGTTTCAGCCGCGCGCGGTCGCGGATCGCCGGGTCGAACGGGTTGATGATCCGCAGCTGCGATGCCGGCGGCGGGATGGCGGCAAGCCGCGCCTCGATATCGGGAAGCGCGAACGCCTCCTGCCATTTGCCGTCGGCGCTCTCGATACGCACCGGCACAAGGTCCGAGCCGCGGGCCCATGCCGTCACCTCGGCAGGCGGCAGCGCTTCCCAGAATTTGCGGATCTCGCCGGGGCTCGCCACCCACAGCCGCTGCATCGCCAGTTCGCACAGCGCCGCGCCGGCGGCGGCCTCGTCCGGCGCGTCCGGCGGCAGCGGCGGGAACACCCGCTCGCCGAGATCGTAATATTTGACGAAATTGCGCCGCATGGAGGTGGCCAGCACCCCGGCATACCACATCTGTTCCAGCGCCTTCTTGTGCGGTTTGCGGGCCCACATCTCGCGGCTTTCGGCGGCGCTGTCGAAGGCGTGGGTGGAAAGCGGCCCCTCGGCGGCGATACGGTCGCGCAGCGCTTCGATCTCGCCCTGATCCATGCCGGACCGGTACCAGGCGGCGTTCGCGGCACGCGCGCCGAGCCGCCGGAACTGGCGCTGCCAGAGGGGATAGGTCTCCACCGGGATCAGCGAGGCGTCATGGGTGAAATGCTCGAACAGCAGCCGCTGTTGCAATAGCGGCCAGAGCATGCGTTCGCGGTAGTTGCGGTTGCGCGACCACAGGATATGGTCCTGCGCCCGCACCACATTGCGCACCGTGTCGATCTGCAGGAACCCCAGATCGCGGATGATCTGCATGATGCCGGCGGCATTCAGCGGGCCGGAGGGCGGGTCCACCAGCCGGTTCGCCGCCAGCCACAGCCGCCGCAGGTCGCGATTGTTGATGCTGATGCTGTTGGCGGGGATGCGGGCGGGTGTCTTTGCGGTCATCTCCCACCCATGGCACAAACTGCTACCTCACCGCAATGCCGGCAGGGGGCTTTACCACACCAAGAATTTTCTGGACCCCCGTCGCCGTTGGTGGCAAAAGATGCGCGAAGCGACGCGGCTGTGGTGTAGTGGTAGCACAAGAGCCTTCCAAGCTCTTAGGGCCAGTTCGAGTCTGGTCAGCCGCTCCAGCTTCATTCCTCCTCTCAAAAGACGAGATTGTCCATGGCCGAACGGCCAGGCGCGCCATGCCGCACGCCTTCATCCGTCCTATGCGCCAATCAGCCTATTTTTTAGGCATTTCGCATTATTCATCGGCAATCATGATCATGGATGCCTTTAAT
>WTIL01000057.1 GCA_011522725.1 Rhodospirillaceae bacterium | reverse complement strand
GACAGGGCCGGTCTGCCGATGCAGGCCGGCCCTTTTTGTGTGGTGCGATCAATGCCGGTTACATGCAGAGGCTGGTGCCAAAGCCGTCGCAGACCGTCCTGACGATCAGGCTGTGACGGTCTGGCGGAAAGAGCCAGTAGAAGAACCAGCCCATAAGAAAACCGGCCCATAGGAAAACCGGCTCAAAAGAAAACCGGCCTGCGGGCGCAGGCCGGTTTCGTGTTTCTTTGATGTCGCTGTGATCAGCCGATCAGCAGCGGGGCAATCACCAGGCTGACAATGGCCATCACATTGATCAGGATGTTCATTGACGGGCCCGAGGTGTCTTTCAGCGGGTCGCCGACGGTGTCGCCGACAACGGCCGCCTTGTGGACGTCCGAGCCCTTGCCGCCAAGGTTGCCCTTTTCGACGTACTTCTTGGCGTTGTCCCAGGCACCACCGGCATTCGCCATCATCAGTGCCATCATCACGCAGCAGATCAGCGCGCCGCCGAGCATGCCGCCGAGCGCCTTCGGCCCGAGGCCGAAACCGATGACGACAGGCGCCAGGACGGCGAGCGAACCCGGAAGGATCATCCGGCGCAGCGCGGCGCGGGTCGCGATGTCGACGCAGCGTGCGGTGTCCGGCTTGGCCTTGCCTTCGAGAAGGCCCGGGATCTCTTTGAACTGGCGGCGAACCTCGACGATCATGTCGAAGGCCGCGTCGCCGACAGCGGTCATGGTCATCGCGCTGACGATGAACGGGAAGACGCCGCCGATGAACATGCCGACGAGAACCATCGGGTCGTTGATCGCGAGAACGAAGTCAGGGTCACCATTGCTGACCTTGGCGATATAGGCGCTGATCAGGGCCAGTGCGGCGAGTGCCGCGGCGCTGATGGCAAAGCCCTTGCCGATGGCTGCGGTGGAGTTGCCGACCTCGTCGAGCGAGTCGGTGATCTCGCGGGTCTCGGGACCCATCTCGGCCATTTCGGCAATGCCGCCGGCATTGTCGGCAACCGGGCCGTAGGCGTCGATTGCCATGGTGATGCCGACCGTGGCCAGCATGCCGACAGCCGCCATGCCCACGCCGTAGAGGCCGGCGAACATGTTGGCGAAGAAGATGATCGCGGCGATGGTCAGGACCGGAACCGCAACCGACTGCATGCCAACGGCAAGGCCGCTGATCATGATGGTTGCCGGGCCGGTCTCGCCGTCCTTGGCGATCTTACGGACAGGTGCGCCACCGGTGTAGTACTCGGTGACGAGTCCGACGACGATGCCGCCGATCGCGCCGACGAGAACCGCGCCCCAGACACCGGCGGAAGCGCCCATGCTGGTGATCACGAAATAGGCTGCCGCGATGAAGATCACAGCGGAACCGATGGTGCCGAAGCGAAGCGCCACATCAGGGCTCTTGTTGGCAAACATGCGGACCGACAGGATGCCAAGAAGCGAACAGACCAGGCCGGTGGATGCAAGAACCAGCGGCATGAACTGAAGCACGGCGCGGTCGCCGCCAAGCATTTCGACGGAAGCCATCGACATCGACGCGGCAAGGGCGATCGAGGCGATCATCGAACCGCAATAGGATTCGAAGATGTCCGATCCCATGCCGGCAACGTCGCCGACATTGTCACCGACATTGTCGGCGATGACGGCCGGGTTGCGCGGGTCATCCTCGGGGATGCCGGCCTCGACCTTGCCGACCAGGTCGGCGCCGACGTCAGCCGACTTGGTGAAGATGCCGCCACCGACGCGGCTGAACAGGGCAACCGAGGAGCCGCCCATGGCGAAGCCCTCGATGGCCTCGATGCCGTGCGCGGTGCCACCCATGAAGTGGTACAGGATGCCGATGCCGAACAGGCCCATCGACGCGACGGTCAGGCCCATGATCGAGCCGCCGAAGAAGGCGACGTTCAGCGCTTCGGCAGCGCCCTTGCTGTTGGCGGCAACGGCGGTACGGACATTCGCCTTGGTGGCGGTGTACATGCCGATATAGCCGGCCGTGCCCGAGCAGAGCGCGCCGAGCGTAAAGGCAAGTGCCGTATCGGAACCGAGGCTCGCATACAGGGCGACAATACAGATGATGCAGAATACCGCGAGACGCTTGTACTCGCTGGCCATGAAGACCATCGCGCCGAGATGGATCTCGTCGGCGATCTCCTTGACCCGGCCTTCGCCGGCGGGGGTCTGCAGAATTCGTGCATAGACAAGGAAGGCCGCGATCAGGCCTGCAATGCCGAGGCTGATCGGAAGGACGGCTGTGGTAAGCATGAAGACTTCCTTTTAACAGAGGTTGGTTGTGAGCCGTTGCGCCGCCGGATACTCCCCCCGAACAACACATATGTCAGGCTGCGTAAAACGCGCCGGTTATAGACGCTAACCCATGCACTGTAAAGCCAAGGGTTTGCAGGATGTATGCAGGAGTTTGCGAGGGCTATCGGCGACTGTCCCGAAACCAGAAATCCGTCGCCTTCTCCGAGGCGTCTCCATATAATGCCGCCAGTTCGCCGGGGGAGGGCAGACAGGCATGAATCGTGATCCGCGGTTGCTGTATGGCGCCGATATCCGCAAGCGCATTCTGGACGAGGTGGCGGCTGATATCGCGCGGCTTGCGACCCGCCGCAAGGTCGGGCGCCTCGTCTCGGTCGGGATCGGCGAGGTCGAGGAGATCGCCGTCTATATTCGCGGACAGGCGCGTGCCGCCGCCGCCGTCGGCCTGCCGTTCGACGAGCAGCACTGGCCGGCCGACCTGACGCAGGATGAATGCAAGGCACGTCTCGTCGCGATGAATGATGATCCGGACGTGCTGGGGGTCATTCTGCAGCGGCCAGTTCCGGATCATATCAATGTGCGCTCGCTGCAGTCGGCGATCCACCCGCTGAAGGATGTCGAGGGCATGAACCCGGCCTCGATCGGCAACATTGTCTACAACCAGATGGCGCTGGCGCCCTGTACGGCCGCTGCCTCGGTCGAGATGATCAGGGCCACCGGCATGAAGATCGAGGGGATGGAGGTCGTCGTCGTCGGCCATTCCGAAATTGTCGGAAAGCCGGCTGCCTTCATGCTGATGGCCGAGGGCGCGACCGTCACCGTCTGCCACCATATGACACGTTCTGTCGCCGCGCACACACGGCGTGCCGACGTCGTTCTTGTCGCCGTCGGGGTGCCGGGCCTGCTGACCGCAGACATGGTCAAGCCCGGCGCCGCCGTCATCGACATCGGCATCAACCAGGTGACGGATGCGGACGGCAGCAGCCGCATTGTCGGCGATGCCGATACCGGCGCCGTCGCCGATATCGCCAGCTGGACGACGCCCGTACCGGGCGGGGTCGGCCCGGTCACGGTGGCAATGCTGATGCGCAACGCGGCCATTGCCTTCGAGAAACAGATCGAACTGGGATGGGTGTAGGGATGTCTGACAGTATTTTCGCGGAAGGCTTCAGGACCGATCCCTACTGGTGGGATGCGGTGCCCCGCGACGCCGGTGCCGGGCTTCCGGCCGAGGCCCTGCCGGAGCGCGCCGACGTGGTTGTTGTGGGTTCGGGCTATGCGGGCCTTCACGCCGCCATCACCCTTTCACGGGCTGGAAGCGAGGTTGTCGTTCTCGAGGCCGGGCCGCTCGGCCTTGGCGCCTCGACCCGCAATGGCGGCATGGTGTCCGGCGGGGTGAATGTTGGCAAACATGCCAGCCTCGATCCCGCCACCGCCGACGAGATGCTTGCCGAAGCCGCCGAATCATACGGCTGGTTCGAAGGGTTCATCCGTGACGAGAAGATCGACGCCATGTATCAGCGCTGCGGCCGCTTTGTCGGGGCCCATACCCGTGCCGCCTGGCTGAAACAGGCGGAGGAGGTGGCGCGTCTGAACGATATTGCGGATTCAGGTGCCAGCATGGTGCCTGCCGATCGGACGCATGACCATCTCGCCTCGGATTTCTATCATGGCGGCATGCTGCTCGACCGCAGCGGCGCCGTGCACCCGGCAAAGCTCCATCACGGCGTTCTTTCGGTTGCCGAGGCGGCCGGCGTCAGCCTGTTCGGCGGCATCCGGGCCGGTGCGATCACGCGGTCGGGAACCGGCCTCGAGGTCGAGACAAGCGAGCATGCCATCCGCGCCGGGGCGGTCATCATCGCCACCAACGGCTATTCCGGCGACCTCAGCCCCTGGCACCAGCGCCGTGTGGTGCCGGTGCCGTCCTACCAGATCGCGACCGAGGAGCTTGGCGCCGAATGTGTGACCGAGCTGTTCCCGACGCACCGGATGATCGCCGACACCAAGCGGCTTCTCTACTATTTCCGGCCATCGCCGGACCGCAAGCGGGTGCTGTTCGGCGGCCGGGCGCGTTATCTCAAACATGACCCGGCGGCCGGGGCGGCGTTCCTGCGATCGCGCCTGCTGCGGGTGTTTCCGCAGCTTGACGGGGTGAAGCTGTCGCATGGCTGGTGGGGCAATGTCGCCTATCTTCGCGACGGCGTTCCCCATGTCGGCGAGAGCCGGCCGGAGACGCTTCCCGGCGTGTTCCACGCGCTTGGCTGCCATGGAAGCGGCGTGGTGATGATGAGCTGGCTTGGCCACCGCGCCGGTCTGATGGCGGCCGGCAGCCTGAACCGGCCAAGCGCCTTTTCCGGCCGCAGGCTGGATGCGTTCCCGGGTTTTCGCAAGACGCCGTGGTTCCTGCCGATGGTGGGCAAATATTACGGTTTCCGCGACTGGCTGGAGCGTCGTCTGGACGGGTAGCCGGGGCGCGCGGCAGGCCACGGTTCCGGTTGACTTGATTTGAAAGCGAGCCGCATACTCGCGCCAAGGGAATAGCGGGTGATTCCGGCGCGCCGTGTTCGAACGGTCCGCCTCACAATCACCCCGGCTTTAACAAGGGAGGGCCCCCATGACACATATCCGCAAGACATCGATCATCGCCGCTGCCGCGGCGCTGGGACTGACGGCAGGCTCCGCGGTTGCGAACGAGCTGAATGTCTATAACTGGTCGGACTATATCGCCGAGGACACCATCGCCAATTTCGAGGCGGAGACCGGCATCAAGGTCACCTATGACATGTACGACTCGAACGAGGTTCTCGAGGCCAAGATGCTGGCCGGCTCTTCGGGCTATGACGTCGTCGTGCCGACGGGCGATTTTCTGGCGCGCGGCCGCGAGGCGGGCGCCTATCAGGATCTCGACCTGGCAAAGCTCGGCAATTACAGCCAGCAGGACATGCAGGTGCAGAACTTCGCCAACGACCAGATCGGTGTCGGCAATGCCGGTGCGGTCTATATGTGGGGCACCACCGGTGTGGCCTATAATGTGGCGATGATCGAAGAGCGGCTCGGCGCTGACGCCCCGACGGACAGCTGGGCCCTGGTGCTTGACCCGAAATACGCCTCGAAGCTCGAGGATTGCGGCGTCGTGATCCTTGATGCGCCGACAGACGTGCTGCCGAACGTGATCGCCTATATGGGCGGCGACGGCACCAGCACCGAGGCCGGTGATTTCGAGAAGGCCGGCGAGATCCTGAACGCGGTCCGTCCGCATCTGCGCTACATCCATTCCAGCCAGTCGATCAATGACATCGCGAATGGTGACATCTGCGCTGCCATCATGTGGTCGGGTGATGCATTCCAGGCCGCCTACCGCGCCGAGGAAGCCGAGAACGGCCACACCATCGAATATTACATCCCGAAAGAGGGCACCAACCTCTGGTTCGACCATTTCGCCATCCCGGCCGATGCCAAGAATCTGGACAATGCCTACAAGTTCATCGACTACATGCTTCGTCCCGACGTGGCAGCGTCGAATGTGAACTATGTCTGGTACGCCAGCGGCAGCGAGGGCGCGAAGTCGGATATCGATCCGGAAATTCTCGAGCATCCGGGCATCTATCCGACAGCCGAAGCGCAGAAGAACCTGTTCGTGGTGCCGGTCTATGACGCCCGTCTGGACCGCGCTGTCACCCGCGTCTGGTCGCGCTTCAGCGCCGGCGGCTGATCGGCTCCGACGCCTGTAGAACAATTGCCCGCCGCCGTTCATGCCCGAATGGCGGCGGGTCCTTACAGAGGCGGGCAGCCTGCCTGCCGGTAACCGCCAGACACAGGTTGCCCAGCTTTGACCGGATCACCATTCATCAGGATCAGCAACGTCACCCGCCGGTTCGGCGATGTGGTGGCGGTTGACGATCTTTCGCTCGACATCGACAAGGGCGAGCTGTTCTGCCTTCTCGGCGCGTCAGGATGCGGCAAGACCACGCTTCTTCGCATGCTGGCCGGGTTCGAGAGCGTCGATTCAGGCAGCATCGAAATCGACGGCATCGACATGTCGCGTGTGCCGCCGGCGACGCGTCCGGTCAACATCATGTTCCAGAATTACGCGCTGTTCCCGCATATGACGGTCGACAGCAACATCGCCTACGGCCTGAAGCGCGCCGGTTTGCCGCGCGCCGAGATCGAGAGCCGGGTGACCGAACTGCTGCGGCTTGTCAGGCTGTCCGGCATGGGCGGCCGCAAGCCGCACCAGCTGTCGGGCGGCCAGCGCCAGCGGGTGGCCCTTGCCCGCGCCCTCGCGCGCCGGCCGAAGCTGCTTCTTCTCGACGAGCCGCTTGCCGCGCTCGACAAGAAACTCCGCGAGGACACGCAGTTCGAGCTTGTCGACATTCAGGAGCGGCTTGAAACGACATTCATCGTCGTGACCCACGACCAGGAAGAGGCGATGACGCTGGCAAGCCGGATCGGCGTCATGGATGCCGGCAAGCTGGTGCAGGTGGATTCACCCCGCACCCTGTATGACCGCCCGAAAAACAGTTTCATCGCCGACTTCCTGGGCACGGTCAGCTTCCTTGAGGGCAAGGTAAAATCCGCCAAGGGCGGCATGCTGCAGATTGACGGCCCCATCCCGGTCACCGCTGTCGATCCCGGCGGGTTTGCCGCGGGCGATGACGTGCGCATGGCAATCCGGCCGGAAAAGATCAGCCTTTCGCGGGAATCCGGCGGCGGCGTGAACGAGGTGAAAGTGATGGTCGAGGACATGGCCTTCACCGGTGTCGCCTCGAACTACCGCGTGGCCGGCCCGGGTGGTGTGCTGCTGAAGCTGACGCAGCCGAACATGCGGCGCGGCGAGCCGGCGCTGGAATGGGAAGAGACGGGTTACGCCGCCTTCGATCCGGCCGACGTCGTGCTGCTTCGGGACTGACGGCATGGCGGCGGTCCGGCATTTCCTGACACGCCATGGCCGCCGGCTCGTGGTGTGGCTGCCGCTGCTGTGGCTTGTCGTCTTCTTTGCCCTGCCGCTCGTCGAGGTGGCGCAGACATCCTTTACCGAGCCGCGGCGCGGCATCCCGCCCTTTGCCCCGCTCTGGGGGTTTGGCGAGGACGGGTTCTTCACCAATTTCAATCTCGAGAATTACGGGCTTCTGGTCGAATATTCGCAGGATTACCTGCGGCCTGCCGGCAACAGCGTGCGGCTCGCCTTTTTCTCGACGCTGATCTGCCTCCTCTTCGCCTATCCGATGGCCTGGTGGATCGCGCGTTCCAGCCCCAGCCACCGGGCGATCCTTTTGGTGCTGGTGATGCTGCCGTTCTGGACCTCCAGCCTGCTGCGGATCTATGCGCTGATCGGGCTGCTGAACACCAACGGCTTCATCAACAGCATGCTGTTGCAGCTCGGCCTGATCGAAGCCCCCATTCGCATGATGCAGACCGATTTCTCCATCTATATGGGCATGCTGCTGACCTATCTGCCGCTGATGATCCTGCCGCTCTATGCGGTGATGATCCGGCTTGATGACGACCTCCTCGACGCGGCGGCCGATCTCGGCGCCTCGCGGGTCGAGGTGTTCCGGACCATCGTCCTGCCGCTGACTGTCCCGGGGATCATCGCCGGCAGCCTTCTCGTGTTCATTCCGGCGGTCGGCGAATTCGTCATTCCGGCGCTTCTCGGCGGGCCGGAACAGGTGATGATCGGCAAGGTCCTTTGGACCGAATTCTTCCGCAACCGTGACTGGCCGGTGGCCTCGGCCATCGCCATGCTGCTGCTGGCCATTCTGGCGCTGCCGATAATCTATGCCCGTTACCAGGACGGCCGCGAGACGGCGCTCGACCGTGCCGAGGACGCCGGTCGGGGAGGCGCGGCATGACCCGCGGCATCTCATGGCCGGCATTGTGGCTCGGCATCATCGGCTTCGGCATTCTCTATGTGCCGGTCACGGTGATGGTGATCTACAGCTTCAACAGCAGCCGCCTTGTATCGGTCTGGGCCGGTTTCTCGACCAAATGGTATGGCGAGCTTCTCGAGAATGACGCCGTGCTCGAGGCGCTCGGCAAGTCGCTCTGGGTGGCGGTGAACGCAGCGACGCTGTCCACCGTCTTCGGGGTGCTGATCGCGCTGGCTTTCGTGCGGCTCGGCAATTTCCGGTTCCGGCTTCTGCTGAGCGCGCTCGCCAGCATGCCGCTGGTGATGCCAGAGGTGGTGACCGGCCTGTCGCTGCTGCTGCTGTTCATCGCCATGGAAGGCCTGCTTGGCTGGCCGGCGGGACGCGGCATCGACACCATCATCATCGCCCACACCACTTTTGGCATGTGTTTCGCCGCGGTGGTGGTTCAGTCGCGGCTTCGGGATTTCGACATGTCGATCGAGGAAGCGGCCGCCGACCTCGGTGCGCGGCAGCCCTATATCTTTTTCTCAATCACCCTGCCGGTGATCGCGCCGGCGGTGATCGCGGCATGGCTCCTTGCCTTTACGCTCAGCTTCGACGATCTGGTCATCGCCAGCTTTGTCAGCGGCCCGGGAAGCTCGACCCTGCCGATCGTCGTCTTTTCCAAGGTCCGTCTCGGCGTGACGCCCGAGATCAACGCGCTGGCGACCATCATGATCCTGCTTGTGGCGGCAAGCGTGGTCATCGCCAGTGCCATCATTTACCGCAACAGCGCCGGCCGGAAGGCGGCCGCCGCGACCGGAGGATCAGGCCATGAGTCTTGACAGATCGAACGGACAGGGCGGGCGCGGCGACCAGGCATTCCGCGATGCGGACGGGCGCGGCACCTGGCAGGAAATGACCTACGGAGGCGCGGTGAGCTTTGCCCGCCGCCGCTACAGCCGGGACCTTGCCGGCGCCGACATCGTCGTCAGCGGCATCCCCTATGACAACGCCGTGACCTACCGCCCGGGTTGCCGGCTCGGCCCGCGCGCCATCCGGGCCGGATCGGTGCAGCTTGCCGAGCTGAAGCATTTCCCCTTCGGCTTCGACCCGTTCGATAGCTTGTCGGTTGTGGATTACGGCGACGCTTTCATCGACCCGCATCACCCGACCGGTGTGTTTGACGCGATTGAATCCCACGCCGACGGCATTCTTGATTCCGGTGCGATGATGCTCAGCCTGGGCGGTGACCATTCGGTCGCTTACCCGCTGCTGAAGGCGCATGCGAAAAAACACGGACCGGTGGCGCTGGTCCAGTTCGACGCGCATTGCGACACCTGGCCTGACGACGGCAGCCGTTTCGACCATGGAACGATGTTCGCCCGCGCCGCCGCCGAGGGGATCATCGATGTGGCGCGTTCCACCCAGGTTGGGCTGCGCACCTATAATGACAGCGACCACGGTTTCGAAATCCTGACCAGCCCGTGGGTTCATCGCAACGGTATCGACGCCGCGATGGATGTGGTTCGCGAACGCGCCGGCGACGCGCCGGTCTATCTGTCCTTCGATATCGACGGGCTGGACCCGGCCTTTGCGCCGGGCACCGGCACGCCTGTCGCTGGTGGGCTGGCAAGCTGGCAGGGGCTGGAATTCATCCGCGGGCTTGAGCCGCTGAATCTCGTCGGGATGGATCTTGTCGAGGTGTCGCCGGCCTATGACCATGCCGAAATCACCGCCATCGCGGCGGCAAGCATGGCCTTCGACTGGATTGCTGTGATCGCGAAGAAGCGCGGCGCGCCGGTCAGTCCGGTCGGCAGGCTCTAGAGCTTCAGCCTGTCGCGCAGCTTGAACCAGGCCATGCCAAGCGCCAGCGCCGGCGTGCGCAGCGGACCGCCCGGAAACGGCATGTGGCGAAGGCTGCTCATCACGTCGAAGCGCTTTGAATCGCCGATCACCGCCTCGGCCATGATCTTGCCGGACAGCCCGGACAGCGCCACCCCGTGGCCGGAAAATCCCTGCACGAAATAGATATCATCGTCGGTGCGCCCGTAATGGGGGATGCGGTTGACGGTGATGCCGATCCGCCCCGACCAGACCTGTTCGGCCTCTGTCCCGGCCAGGATCGGGAACACTTCTGCCATGCGGCGGCGCAGGTCGGCCTCGACATCGCCGAACTGGACATTGGAATAGCTGGCCCGTCCGCCGAAAACCATCCTGTTGTCGGCATCGATACGGTAATAGTTCAGCGCCGCGTTGCAGTCGGCGACCGCCGCGCCGGTGGGCAGCAGCTGTTTCACCAGATTTTCCGACAGCGGCCTTGTCGCAAGGACGGAAGACGTGACCGGCGCCAGCCTTGCCTTCATTTCCGGTAGCCCGACATCGGCCAGATAGGCGTTGCCGCACAGCAGAACCGTCGGCGCGGTGATCTCGGTGCCGTCACCAAGGACAAGCGTCTTGGTCTTGCCGCGGCGGATGCTGCGCACGGGTGAGTCCTCGCAGATGACCGCCCCGGCGGCGGATGCGGCGGCGGCGAGCCCGTGAAGATATTTCAGCGGCTGGATATGGCCGCAGCCGGTATCGTGCAACGCCCCGACATAGGCGGTGCTGCCGATATGGGCCGACATCGCATCCTGCCCTTCAAGCCGTGTGAAATGATTATAGCCGCGGGCCTCCCATTCCGCCTGCTCGGCGTCGAGATCGCGCATCTGGCGGCCGTGAAGCGCCGCATGCAGATAGCCGAACCGGACCTCGCAATCGATGCCGTAGGCCTCGATTCGTGACGTGACGAGATCGACTGCCTCCATGCCGGTCTGCCAGGCGATATCCGCATCCTCGGCCGACAGCTGCCGGCTGATCTTGGCGAAATCGCTGGACCAGCCCTGGCACAGATGGCCGCCGTTGCGGCCGGATCCGCCGGCGCCGACCCGCCCGGCCTCGAGAACGGTGACGCGGCGCCCCGCCTCGGCCAGCGTCAGCGCCGCCGAAATGCCGGTCAGGCCGCCGCCGATAATGGCGATATCGGTCTGCGGAACCTCGTCGGGCCGCGGATAGCGCGGCCGCTGCGCATAGCTGGTCTCGTAGATGCTGGTTTCGGCCATTGATCTTCCGTTTCTGTCAGACGTGTTCGCACGCGGATGTTTGCGCGAAAGGTATACACAAGGTAGGCTCAGCCAATCTCGGGGATCAAGGTCAAGATGACGGTCTCCGGAACGTCAACATGCCGGGCAAGGGCCCGAAAACAACCCGACGGTGCCAACATGACTTTTGACGAGATTTCCACCAACGAATGGCAGGCCTTGGATTCGGCGCATCACATGGCGCCGTTCACGGATTACGGAGATCTGCGCCAGAAGGGCGCGCGGATCATCACCCATGCCGAGGGCCATTACATCTACGACAGTGACGGGAACCGTATCCTCGACGGCATGGCCGGGCTGTGGTGCGTGAATGTCGGATATGGCCGGCCCGAACTGGTCGAGGCGGCGGCAACCCAGATGGCGAAGCTGCCCTATTACAACAATTTCTTCCGGACCAGTAACCAGCCGGTGGCGGAGTTGTCGGCGAAGCTCGCCGAGATCACCCCGGACGGGCTGAGCAACGTCTTCTACGCCAATTCCGGGTCCGAGGCGAACGACACCATCATCCGCATGGTCCGTCATTACTGGGCGCTCGAGGGCAAGCCGGAAAAGCGGGTGATCATCAGCCGCGAGTTCGGCTATCACGGCAGCACCATCATGTCCGCCAGCCTCGGCGGGTTGAAGGGCATGCACGACCAGGCCGCCAACGAGCCCGGTTTCGCCCATATCAGGCCGCCCTACGGCTTCCTTCACCAGGGCAATCAGGACGAGGCCGAATTCGCCGCCAACGCGGCAAGCTGGCTCGAGGACAAGATCATCGAGATCGGCGCCTCCAACGTCGCCGCCTTCGTCGCCGAGCCGATTCAGGGGGCAGGCGGCGTGATCGTTCCGCCGGCAGGCTATTTCAAGCATATTCAGGAGATCTGCCGCCGGCACGATATCCTGTTCGTTGCCGACGAGGTGATCACCGGGTTCGGGCGCACCGGCCAGTGGTTCGCCAGTCAGACGATGGAACTAGAGCCGGACATGATGGCGCTGGCCAAGGGCCTGACATCGGGATATGTGCCGATGTCGGCGGTGATGGTCGGCGACCGGGTCGCGAACAAGCTCGTCGCGGATGGCGGCGAGTTCTATCACGGCTTCACCTATTCCGGGCATCCGGTGGCGGCGGCCGTGGCGCTGGCCAATCTCGAGCTGATCGAGCGCGAGGACATGATCACGCGCGTCCGCGAGGACACCGGCCCCTATCTCGCCGAGGCGCTTGCCCCGCTTGCCGAGCACAGGATTGTCGGAGAGATTCGCACATTCGGCGTGCTGGCCGCGATCGAGCTGGTGAAAAGCAAGGACGGGCCCGAGATGTTCGAGGACACCGGCGCGACGGGTGTGATCTGCCGCGACCATGCCATCAACCGCGGGCTGATGATGCGTGCGGTCCGCGATGCCATGATCCTGTCTCCGGCGCTGACCTACAGCCGTGCCGATATCGACGAGACGGTCCGGATCGCGGCGCAGGCGCTGGATGCCACCGCCGACCAGCTCGGGCTTTAGGCCGGTATTGAGATCCGCCACCACAGGAGACGTCAGATGACGTTCGATATGACCAGCTGGCTGAAAGAGCAGTCGATCACCGAGGTCGAGTGCCTGGTCAGCGATATTGCCGGCATTCCGCGCGGCAAGATCCTGCCCGTGCACAAATTCTCCGGCGCTGCCGGGGCCGGCGGGCTGCGCCTTCCCGAATATGTGTTCGGCCAGTCGGTCACCGGCGCCTATCTGGATTCCGAGGTGCTGAACGAGATCGGCGCGGATGTCATCCTGCGTCCCGATCCGGACAGCTGCCGGCTGGTGCCATGGTATGCCGAGCCGACGGCGCAGATCATTCACGACGCCTATGACCACAAGGGGGCGATCGTTCCCTTTTCGCCGCGGGCTGTGCTGAAACGGGTGCTGGGGCTGTTCGAGGATGCCGGGCTGGCGCCCGTGGTGGCGCCGGAGCTGGAATTCTTCCTTGTCGAGCAGAGCGCCGATGCCAACGCGCCGCTTGTCACGCCGACCGGCAAGTCGGGCAGGCCGGAAAAGGCGCGCCAGGCCTACGGCATCGATGCGGTGAACGAGTTCGATCCGCTGTTCGAGGACATCTATGACTATTGCGATGTCCAGAAGATCGATATCGACACGCTCAGCCACGAGGCCGGCGCGGCGCAGATGGAAATCAATTTCAATCATGGCGCGGCGCTCGAGCTTGCCGACCAGGCCTTCCTGTTCAAGCGGACGGTCCGGCAGACGGCCCTGAACCATAATGTGCATGCCACCTTCATGGCAAAACCCATGCAGGAACAGCCCGGCAGCTCGATGCATCTTCATCTCTCCGTCAAGGAGACGGCCACCGGGCGGAACCTGTTCGTTGGCGAGGACGGCAGCGAGAGCGAGGAGTTCTTCCATGCGCTTGCCGGCATGCAGCGCTATCTGGCAGGTGCGATGGCGCTGATGGCGCCTTACGTCAATTCCTACCGGCGTCATTCCCTGACCGAGGATTCGCCGACCAACCTGGCCTGGGGCATGGACAACCGCACCGTCGGCCTTCGCGTGCCGGTCGGTGACCCGGCCAACCGCCGGATCGAGAACCGGGTGCCGGGCGCGGACGCCAACCCCTATCTGGCCATCGCGGCAAGCCTTGCCGCCCTGTGGCTGGGTCTTCAGGAAAAGCGCCGCCCGACCCGTCCGCTGAAGGACAGCGGCGAGGATCTGGCGACATTGCCGCGCAACCTCGATATTGCTCTCGACGCGCTGGAGAAGGCGAGCCCGCTCCACGACGTGCTTGGCGAGGAGTTCGTGAAGCTGTTCATCGAGGTGAAGCGCGGCGAGGCCGATGCCTTTCTCGAGGTGATCAGCCCGTGGGAGCGCGAATATCTGCTGCTGAATGTCTGACGGATAGGCGCCTCCCCTTCCGAGGCCGCCCCCGAGGCTGCCCCGAGGCCGCCATTGTCAAATCTGCACCGGAATGCTAGCCACCAACGCAATGGTGCCGGGTGAACCGGCGCCGGCCGGAGGAGCGCGATGACCGACAGACTTACCATCACACGTCCCGATGACTGGCATCTCCATCTTCGTGACGGGGCCATGCTCGATGCGGTGACGCCTGATACGGCGATGCATTTCGGCCGGGCGCTGATCATGCCCAACCTGGTGCCGCCTGTCGTCACCGGAAGCGATGCAGCCGCCTATCGCGCCCGCATCATGGCGGCCTGCCCGGACGGCGCATCCTTCACGCCGATGATGACACTCTATCTGACCGAGGGGACGGACGCGGCCGATCTGGTCGCCGCGGCACGGGACGGCATCATCACCGCGGTAAAGCTCTATCCGGCCGGGGCGACCACCAACTCGGCCTCCGGCGTGCGTGACATCGACAGGGTGATGCCGGTGCTGGAGGCGATGGCCGAGGCAGGCGTGCCGCTGTGCGTTCATGGCGAGGTCACCGATTCCGAGATCGACATCTTCGACCGTGAGGCTGTGTTCATCGACCGTGTCCTCGACCCGTTGCGCCGCCGCCTGCCGACACTGCGCGTGGTGATGGAACATGTGACCACCTCCGACGGCATCGATTATGTGCGCGCGGGCGGCGAGTCCATCGCAGCGACGCTGACCACGCATCACCTGTTCATCAACCGGAACCATATTCTGGCGGGCGGGATCAGGCCGCATTACTACTGCCTTCCGGTGGCCAAGCGCGAGACACACCGCCTTGCGCTTGTCGCGGCGGCGACCTCGGGCGATCCGTCCTTCTTCCTCGGCACCGACAGCGCGCCGCATCTCGATTCCGCCAAGCTGGCGCCCTGCGGCTGTGCCGGCATCTACACCGCGCCCAACACGCTGGCCTGCCTTGCGCAGGTTTTCGAGAACGAGGGCGCGCTCGACAGGCTGGACGGTTTCGTTGCAAGGCACGGGGCAGCGTTCTACGGCGTTCCGGTCAATGACGGCACGGTGACGCTGGTACGCACCGCCGCGCCGCAGCCGGTGCCGGATGACCGGGCCACACCGGAAGGAGACCTGACCGTGTTTGACCCGCTGGTGCCCATCCACTGGGCGGTGGAAGGCTAGAGAGGCGTTCCGACCCCGGCCTTGGCCTCGGGGATGGCAGGCTGCCGCGCCATCGCCTCGCGCCGGGTGATATAGGCGGTCGAGGCGAAGATCACCGAGCCGCCGATCCAGATCCAGATATCCGGCCATTCGCTGAAGACGAGCCATGCCAGAATGACGGCAAAAGGCAGCTTGGCGAATTCCAGCGGCTGCAGGCTGGTGATCTCGACAAGCCCGACGGCGCGGGTGAACAGAACATGCGCCGCCGTTCCCGACAGCGCCATGCCCCACAGATAGAGCCATGCCTCGGCTGTCGGCCATTCCCAGACGAACAGCATCGGCACAAAGGCGATCGGCGCCTGCAGCATCACCATCCAGAACACGATGGCCGAGGCCTGCTCGGTCTCGGTCATCTTCTTGACGATCAGGGTGGCGGCCGCGATCGACAGGGCGCTGACAAGCGCCAGCATCGCGCCAAGCGAGACATCGACCAGTCCCGGCCGCAGGATGATCAGCGCCCCGACAAAGCCGACCGCGATGGCCATGATCCGGCGGATGCGGATTGCCTCGCCAAGGAACAGGGCCGCACCCATGGTCACAAAGATCGGTCCGGTGAAGGACAGCGCCGTCATTTCGGCAAGCGGGATCAGCGTCACCGCGGTGAAGCCGCTCAGCATGCCGATGAAATTGATCGAGGCGCGCCCGAAGAACAGCCGCTTGCGGTTCATCCTTATGCTCGGCAGCCCTTTGCGGATCAGCACCGGCGCCATGATCAGCACCGCGAGGAAATTGCGGAAGAACACGACCTCGATCACCGGCACGAATGCCGATGACAGGCGGATGCAGATCCCCATGGTGGTGAACAGGAACAGCGCAAGCAGCATCATCAGCGACGCCTGAAGCGTCACCGGCATGGATTGAAAGCGGCTGATCAAGATCGGATGTCCGTGGTTGCGGCGGCAGAATGCCAGCCGGTCACCCATTACCGCACAGCACCCGTGAAAAGGCAATCAGACCTGGTGGCGAGCCGGCTTCAGCCGTTCAGCTTGGTCTCGGCCCATTGTGCCAGCACCGCGCGGTAGCGGGCGTCCTCCGGCGCCACCGACGGGTGCGCGGCCAGCGCGGCGGCATAGGCGGCAATTGGTTCCGGCAGCGTCACCGGCAGGTCCAGCAGATCCTGCAGCAGCGCGATGATGCCGAAGCTGGCGACAAAGCCGCAATCGGCAATGGCAAGATCCGGTCCCGTCATCAGCGGGTCCGGGCTGGCGATAACCGCGAGCTGGTCCAGACGGTCCTGAAGAAGGCGGGCATTGGTCGCGATATAGTCCGCGTCACGTGTGGCCGGTGCCACCTGCCCGAAATAGCCGCGGATCACCGGTTCAAGCCTGGTGTCGTGAAAGCGCGAGATTTCGCGGGCGCGGGCGCGGGCCTCGGGATCGGCGGGCATCATCGGCGTGGACGGGACACGCTCGTCAAGATATTCGGCGATGGCCTCGGAATCGGCCAGCTTCAGGTCACCGTCGATGATCGCCGGCACGGTGCCCGACGGGATGACCGCGCGATAGGCCGGGCTGCCATAGCCGTCCGGCGGGGCAAGCTCGGTCCATTCGATCCCCTTGTGCGCGAGGATGATGCGCACCTTGGCGCCATAGCTGCTGACCGGAACGTTGTAGAGGGTGATCATGGGCTGTCCCTGTGGAAGGCGGCGTGAGGGTGGCGTGAAGGGCATCGACACAAAAAAGGCGGGACAGGGTCCCGCCTTTCTTCGTTTCAGGCAAGCGTCAGTTGGACAGCTGCCACTTCTTGCCAAGCGAGTCGAAGAAGCCGCGCTCGGTCTTCAGCTTGATCCAGGTGTTCACATAGTTGATCCAGACCTGGTCGCCCTGCGGCAGAAGCATCGCGATCGGTGTCGGTGCCTTCGGCGCCGAAACCGGTACGACCATCATCTGCGGGTACTTGGCGACGAGCTTGTAGGCCTCGACATTCGATGTGATATGCGCGTCGGCGCGGCCGGCCAGAACTTCCTGGAAGTCACGGGCCGGGGCCTCGACGATCTTGTGCGTGGCGTTCGGGAAGAACTGCTTCACCTGCTTTTCCTGCGTGGTGCCGAGAGTGGCGGCAACAGTCACCTCCGCTTTGTCGAGGTCGGCCCAGTCAGTGAACTTGCCCTCGTTCTTCTTCAGCGTCAGCGGCACGGTGGCCAGCGAGAAATAGCTGTTCGAATAGCCTGCCGCCTTGGCGCGGGCCGGCGAGATCGAGGCCGAACCGGTCATGTGGTACTTGCCGGAGACGACGCCGCTGACGAGGGTCTTCCAGTCGGTGGCGACGAATTCCAGCTTCACATCAAGGTCCTTGGCAAGCTCGGTCATGACGTCGATGTCATATCCGGTGTAGCTGTTGGTGGCCGGGTCCTTCATGGTCATCGGGTTCCAGTCGCCGGTCGTGCCGACTTTGAGAACGCCGCTCGACAGGATGTCCTGCAGGGCGCTTTGCGCATGGGCCGGCACGGCGGCGCAAGCCAGTGCGACGGCGGTGAAGGCGAGCTTCAGAAACTTCATGGGATTGCTCCGTTTTTTGAAAGGTAAGGGGTGCGACAATCTGTCAGTGAATGAGTTACGGTTCAGATGGTCATTGTGACCAATGCATGCAACCGCGCAGGGCGAATTTAAGGGAAGCCGGCCAGAAGAATAACGATCTTGGCTGTCCGGTCCCCCATGTTCATGTCGTGTTTTCCTCGCTGATGCGTCTCTCGACCATCTTGCGAAACCGCATCGCACCGGCATCGATGCCGAGATTGATGTGGCGGGTCCGGCTTGTCTTCATACCCTTGTGAACTTCGGTCAGAACGTCCCGGTCCTCGATAAAGGCGGCCTTCGCCCCTTCGAACATCCGGTTGGATATCTCCTGGTTGTCAGGGTCCGAATTGCGATGCTGGAACCAGAAATACCGCGTGTTGTCGGCATCGACGGGCGTCATGAAATTGTAGGAGATGTTCAGGAACGCGTCGTCCGGCAGGTTGTCGTTGTCGCCGCCGGTTCCGGCACGGGTGTAGACCGACATGTTGATCGCGGTCGAGGGCAGGCGGCATTCGTAATGCTGCTTGCGGTCGCAATTGCCGGAGAAAGGCAGGATCGGTTCGTAATAGGGCGGGGGCGGCGCGTCCATCACCCAGCGCGAGACGATGATCCCGTCATCCAGCTTTTCAAGATCAAGCGGCAGGTTGCCGGTGCCGGCCCCGGCAAAGGACGAGACATGCACCCAGGCCACATGCGACGGGTCGAGAAGGTTGTCGACGACATAGAGATAATGGCAGGCGATATCCATGCTGCCGCCTTGCGTGCGCCCCCATGCCGGATTGTCATAGTTCGGAATCTCGAAGATTTCGTCCGGGTCGGCCTTGTCGGCATCGCCCATCCAGATCCACAGGATGCCCCAGCGGTCCTCGACCGGGTATGACCGCACGGTCACTGCCGGCGGCGGCCCGTCCTGGGTCGGCGCGCGGACACAGGCGCCGCTGCAGTCGAAGGTCAGCCCGTGATAGCCGCATTCGACCGTCTCGCCGGTCAGACGGCCTTTCGACAGCGGCAGCTTGCGGTGCGGGCAGGCATCCTCGAGCGCGGCCGGCACACCTGCCTCGGTCCGGAAGACGACAATCGGCTCGTCAAGGATCCGCAGCGGCGTCAGCGTGTGGGTGAAATCCTCGCTCCATCCGGCGACATACCAGCAATCCCTGATGAATTCCTGTTCGATGTCGGGCATGGGCCTACCTGTCTATGCCGCATGGCGCGGCCGGCGCGGCAAAGGCCGCGGCCAGTTCCGGAAAGGCGTCCAGTACACGGCCTGTGGCCTCGAACCTCTCGGGGTGCAGCTTGCCGTTTTCCCACAGCGCCACGCCATCGATGCGGATCGTCGGATCGAGAATCATCCAGCAGATCTCGCCGGGCGGGCCGGTGCCGCAGGTGTGGAAATGCAGGATGCGCTGATGCTGGAACGCCGTTCCCGACCAGCGCAGCGGGTCGGCGGCGGCGCTGCCCTCATAGGCCATCAGCGGGTGGATGCCGGCATGCCATGAATCGATGTTGTAGGCGTCGAGCCCGAACCTGTCGGCCACATCGGCGTAGTGCGCCTCGACGGCCGCCACCATGTCCGGCGCGCCGGTGAAGCTGGTGATGCGGTTGCCCTCGAAATGCGCGGTGACGGGCGTGTCGATGGCAAGATATTCCGGATCATAAATCCGCGATCCGGTCGGGGTCAGGTAATTCGTCAGCACCGCCTTGCCGCGAAAGCCGTCATTCAGGACCGGCTGCGGAATGCCCATCGGGAAGCGGCTGATGATCACCTCGCTCCCCGCCGCGCCGGAGGCGGCCGGGCTTCCTTGGAAATCGGTGCCGCGCGGGCAGGTCACGGCGATATGTCCGGCCGTCAGGGTGACCTCGTCGATGGCAGCCTTCATCAGCCGCATCGCATGATGGTCGAGGCGGCCATATCCGCTTTCCAGCATCGCCTCGTCCAGCGCATAGCTCATCACGCAGGGCGGACCCGTATAGTGCCAGTTGAACCGCCCCTGGTCGCCGAGCCGCGAGAAGAACACCACCCGGTCGGCCGCGTTCATCGCCGCCTGCACCTCGGCGTTCGGCCGGTTTTCCGGAAGCCCGACCGTCATCTTGGTGACACGCGCGCCGCGCGCCGCAAGCTCGTCGCACACCAGCTGCGGCGCGGCCGCGTCATACCAGCCATGTTTCGGGTCTTCAGCGACGACCAGCACGGTCAGCCCGGCAACATCGCCGATGCAGTTCTCGACTAGATTTGCCGCGCCGCTGTCACCCGTCCGAATGGTCCCGGCCGGTGGCGGCGATGTCTCGAACAATGGCCTGGTCTGGTAATTCATGACATCCCCCCAAACATCAGTCGGCGTAATAGCCGACGATGTCCCCCGCCGTTGTGACGCCGAGGCCGTTGATGCTCCGGTTGACATAGTTGAAGTAGCAGATGATCTGGTTCGCCTCGAGAATGGCACCGTCATCCAGCCCGGCATCGCGAAGCGCGGCCACATCCGCCTCGACCATGTCGCCCGGGGACAGGGTCAGCTTCTCGGCATATCGCATCAGCGCGAGTTCCGCCCCCTCGAAGGCCTGTTCCGGCTTGCGGGCCTGAAGGGCTGTCTCGATCTCGCCGGCACGGTCGGCGTCACCGATCAGATGCGCCGCATTCTTCCAGTGGTTGGCATAGGAATAGGCGCAGTCATTCAGCACCGAGACATAGGAGCTGACGGCTTCCTGAAGCCATGTCGGAATGGTGTTGGTGTCGTCATGCAGGGCAGCGCGGTACAGCGTGACATGGCCATGCATCGTGTTCGGGCGCAGCGAATGGACCCGCATGACATTGTCGACCGTGCCATGCGGTGTCCGCGCGCGGTCGAGGGCCTCGCGCAGGTCCGGGCCGGCATCGGCATCGCCGATCATTTCTATCCAGGCTGCCATGTACCTCCCCCGAGAACAGGCATGTCAGATATGTAGGTGCTAACACGCTAAAACAGCGTGAACCCGCACCGGCACGCCGTCAATCAATAACTCGTAATATATGTCTGCCAATGGCGCCGGAGACCATTATTCTTGCAAATCCGGACTGAATGGCGACATAACTGCGTGCTGGCAGTGCCTTTCTGCCTATGTTCTGACCGGCAGCACGTTACCTTCAGGGACCCGCCATGCGCGATTCGCACCCCGCAAGATTGTCCGCCAATTCGCCCGCCAATTCGCCTGCAGGCACCGGCGGCATGTCCGGTGGTGGCGACACGGCCTTCATCAGCCTTCGCAATGTCGACAAGTATTTCGGGGATTTTCAGGCGCTGGACGATGTCAGCCTGGATATCGGCCTTGGCCAGAAGATCGTCATTTGCGGGCCGTCCGGTTCCGGCAAATCGACGCTGATCCGTTGCATCAACCGGCTTGAGACGCATGACCGGGGGGCAATCTCGATCGACGGTGTCGCACTGGACGACGGCGCCGCGGCGCGCGCTGTGCTGCGCAACAATGTCGGCATGGTGTTCCAGCAGTTCAATCTGTTTCCGCATCTCTCGATCCTCGAGAACCTGACCCTGGGGCCGGTGCGGGCGCGGGGGCTCGACCCGCAAAAGGCGCGCGAGCTTGCCGAATATTATCTCGAGCGGGTGAAGATCCCCGAGCAGATCGACAAATATCCGCATCAGCTTTCCGGTGGCCAGCAGCAGCGTGTGGCGATTGCCCGGGCGCTGTGCATGGAGCCGCGGATCATGCTGTTCGACGAGCCGACCTCGGCGCTCGATCCCGAGATGATCGCCGAGGTTCTCGAGGTGATCGAGGAACTGGCGGGAAGCGGCATGACGATGATCTGTGTGACCCACGAGATGGGATTCGCCGGCCATGTCGCCGACCAGATGGTGTTCATGGACAATGGCAGGATCGTCGAGATGGCGCCGCCGGACACCTTTTTCTCGAAACCCGAGAGCGAGCGCTGCCGGACCTTCCTGCAGCAGATCCTGCGGCACTAGGGGGCGGAGATGAGCTTTCGACGCCTGATATCCCTGTCCACGCTGTTTCCGGCGCTGCTTTTCCTTGGCGGCTGTTCCGGCAACTGGGGCTGGTATGTGGTCAACCCGTCGACCCCGGCCGGCCAGCGCAACCTGATGTTCCTCCTCGACGGGCTGTATTACACCATCGCCCTGTCGGTGACGGCGATCCTGATCTCGATCATTCTCGGCCTTCTGGTCGCGCTTCCCGGACTGGCAAGCCAGCGGCCGGCGAGGGTGGTCAACCGGGTCTATGTCGAGCTGGTGCGCGCGGTGCCAATCCTGGTGCTGATCCTGTGGGTCTATTACGGGCTGCCGCAGGTGGCCGATATCTCGATCTCGGTCTTCTGGGCCGGGGTGCTGGCGCTGGCGATTTCGGACAGCGCCTTCCAGGCCGAAATCTTCCGTGCCGGCATCCAGTCGATCGACCGGGGCCAGCACGAGGCGGCGCATTCCATCTCGCTCAGCTATGTCGACAAGATGCGGTACGTGATCCTGCCGCAGGCGATCAAGCGCATCCTGCCGGCACTTGGCAACCAGCTCGTCTATATGCTGAAAATGTCGTCGCTGGTGTCGGTGATCGGCATGGAAGAGCTGACCCGCCGCGCCAACGAGCTGGTTGTGACAGAATACCGGCCGCTGGAGATCTATACCGTTCTCGTGCTCGAATATCTTGTCCTGATCCTTGTGGTATCGGCGGCTGTACGCTGGTTCGAAATGCGGATGGGTGCCGCCGACAAGCGCTGATCCGTCCTGCGGGATAGTGGTCAGGGTGAACATCGATCCGGAAGGGCAGACAGAAATGACCGAAACCACAAACAGCGTTCGTGCAAGCCTGCAATATCTGGCAGCGGCAGATGATGGCGGCGCCGTCTATCACGCCTCGCAGGCCGGCGGCGCGGCGGCCGAACATGACGGCAGCTATGATTATCGCGAGATGGAGGTTCGCAACGGGCGGGACCGCAGCTTCGATCTCGACAAGGCAGGTTTCATGCTGGTCCCGCATGCCAGCAAACTGTCTGATTTCCACGATGACGACGCCATCGCCGCCATCTATGAGGACGAGGCGAGGGCGCTGGTCAGCCGGATCACCGGTGCGCGCCGCGTTGTGATCTTCGATCACACCCGCCGCGCCGCGAGCGACGGGTTGCGGCGGGCCCAGACCATGCGTGAGCCGTCAGCCGTGATCCATAACGACTACACCCAGTGGTCGGCGGAAAAACGGCTGTGCGAAATTCTGCCTGACGAGGCCGAGGCGCTGATGACGCGGCGTTTCGCCATCATCAACATATGGCGCTCCATCGCCGGCCGCGTGGAGAGCCATCCGCTTGCCTTTTGCGACAGCACCTCGCTGGCCGACGGCGATCTCGTCGAGGTGACGCGCCAGGCGAAAGACCGGGTCGGCCAGATCCAGATGGCGCGGTTCAACCCGGCGCATGAGTGGTACTATTTCCCGGCGATGGAGGCCGGCGAGGCGGCGCTGATCAAGACTTATGATTCGGCCACCGACGGGCGCAACCGCTTTACGATCCACACCGCTTTCGACGATCCGACATCGCCGCCCGACGCCGCGCCGCGCCAGAGCATCGAGACCCGCTGCTTCGCCTTTTTCTAGGGTGGCGCGGATCGCGTCACCGGGCGTATCGGGGGCTTGAAAACAGCGCCGTTCAACGCGATGTAACAGGGGTCCGGCGGGAGCTCCGGACAAGGCCATTTTCGCAAAGGAGGGGGAGCCGTTTGCGCCAGTACGCCGCGATGATCGCATCGCGGCGGGAAGGACTGTTATGACGCGACCTCTCTCCATCTGCTGGTTCCGCCAGGATCTGCGGCTTGCCGACAATCCGGCGCTCTGCGCCGCTGCCGCGCGCGGCGAGGTGCTGCCCGTCTTCATCCTTGATGACGGCGCCGCAGGCGAGGACCGCATCGGCGCCGCCAACCGCTGGTGGCTTCATCATTCCCTGGCCGCGCTGAAGGCCTCGCTTGGCGGCGTGCTGCACATCATGGCGGGCGACGCGCTGGAACTGATCCCCCGCCTTGTTGCCGAGACGGGCGCCAGCGCCGTCCACTGGAACCGCAGCTACGAGGCCTGGCGCATCGAGCGCGACAGCAAGTTGAAAACCGCGCTGACGGCTGCCGGGACCGAGGCTGTCAGCCATAATGGGGCGCTGTTGTGGGAGCCGTGGGAAGTTCAGAAGGGCGACGGCACGCCCTACAAGGTCTTCACGCCCTTCTACCGGAGAGGCTGCCTTGCCGCCGCGCCGCCGCGCGCGCCGTTGCCGGCACCGCAGATCGGTCTGGCGACCCCGCCCTCGGCGACATCAGTCGATGATCTTGACCTGCTGCCTGCCGAGGACTGGGGCGAGATGCTGGCCCCGCACTGGCAGATCGGCGAGGCCGGTGCCGAGGCGCGTCTTCAGGCCTTTCTGGATGGCGGCATCGCCGGCTACAAGGAGGGCCGCAACCTTCCGGCAAAGCCCCATGTCTCGCGCCTGTCGCCGCATCTTCACTGGGGCGAGATCTCGGTGAATCGGGTCTGGCACGCGGCGCGCGACCGCGGCGACCTGCCGGCGGACGATGTCGACAATTTCTGCTCGGAACTCGGTTGGCGCGAATTCTCGCACTCGCTTCTCTATTTCAATCCCGAACTGAAGCGGCGCAATCTGCAGACCAAGTTCGACGGGTTCGACTGGCGCGAGGATGACGGCCTGCTGCGGGCATGGCAGCGCGGCATGACAGGCGTTCCCTTTGTCGATGCGGCGATGCGCGAGCTCTGGCAGACAGGCTATATGCACAACCGCATGCGCATGGTGACCGGGTCCTTCCTGGTGAAGAATTTGCGGCTTCACTGGCACCATGGCGAGGCATGGTTCTGGGACTGCCTTGTCGATGCCGATCACGCAAACAACAGCGCCTCATGGCAGTGGATCGCCGGATGCGGCGCCGATGCCGCCCCCTATTTCCGCGTCTTCAACCCGGTCACGCAAGGCGAGAAGTTCGACAAGGACGGCGCCTATACACGCCGCTTCTGCCCCGAACTTGCCGATCTGCCCGACAAATATCTCTTCGCCCCCTGGACCGCGCCGAAGGCGGTTCTGGACGGTGCCGGCGTGCGGCTCGGCGAGACCTATCCGCGGCCGGTCGTCGATCTGAAACAGTCCCGTGAGGACGCGCTTGCCGCCTTTGCCAGGCTGCGCGAGGGGGCTGTCTGATGGCAGGCACGATCCGGCTCGTTCTTGGCGACCAGCTGTCACGCTCGCTGTCCGGGCTGGCCGGTCTCGACAAGGAACGGGATGTCGTGCTGATGGCCGAGGTGATCGAGGAAGTCACCTATGTCCGCCATCACAAGCGCAAGGTCGCCTTCCTGTTCTCGGCGATGCGCCACTTTGCCGACGAACTTCGCGGGGAAGGCATCACCGTCGACTATGTCCGGCTTGATGACGAGGTCAACAGTGGCAGCTTTTCCGGTGAGGTGGCGCGCGCGGTGACACGGCACGGCGCAGAACGGCTTGTGCTGACCGAGCCCGGCGAGCACCGTGTCCTTGCGGCGATGCGCGGCTGGGAAGACGAGCTGGGAATCGATGTCGAGATCAGGAACGACGACAGGTTCATGTGCCCGCCCGGCATGTTCGAAAGCTGGGCCGAGGGCCGCAAGCAGCTTCGCATGGAGTTCTTCTATCGCGAGATGCGCCGTCATCATGACGTGCTGATGGAAGGCGGCGAGCCGGTCGGCGGCAGGTGGAACTATGACGCCGACAATCGCGAATCTCCCGACCTGACGCTGACCGTGCCGAAGCCGACGGCCTTCCCGCCGGACGAGACCACCATTGAGGTGCTGGCCCTCGTCGGCGAACGCTGCGCCGAGCATTTCGGCGATCTCGATGATTTCGGCTTTGCCGTCACAAGGGAGCAGGCGCTTGCCGTCCTCGACGCATTCATCGCCGAGAGGCTGCCGCTGTTCGGCACCTATCAGGACGCGATGATCGCGGACGAGCCGTGGATGTATCACAGCCATATCGGCTTTTATCTGAATTCCGGGCTGCTGCTTCCCGGCGAGGCGGTGCGCGCCGCCGAGGCCGCCTGGCACACCGGCCATGCGCCGCTGAACGCGGTCGAGGGTTTCATTCGCCAGATTCTGGGCTGGCGCGAATTTGTGCGTGGTATCTACTGGCTGAAGATGCCGGACTATGCCGCCATGAACTATCTTGAGGCGCATCGCCCGCTGCCGGATTTCTTCTGGAGCGGCGATACCGGCATGAACTGCATGCAACAGTCGATCGACCAGACACGCCGGTTTGCCTATGCCCACCATATCCAGCGGCTGATGGTGCTGGGCAATTTCGCGCTGCTGGCGGGAATCGATCCGGCCGAGGTGAATGAATGGTATCTGGTGGTCTATGCCGATGCCTATGAGTGGGTGGAGCTGCCGAATGTGTCGGGCATGGTGCTGTTCGCCGATGGCGGCTATCTCGCCAGCAAGCCCTATGCCGCCGGCGGCGCCTATATCAACCGCATGTCGAACTATTGCAGCGGCTGCACCTACAAGGTGGCGAAGAAGAATGGCGAGGGGGCCTGCCCCTTCAACTATCTCTACTGGGATTTCCTGATCCGCAACCGCGACAAGCTCGGCGGCAATGCGCGGATGGGAATGATGTACCGGTCGCTTGACCGCATGGCACCTGAAAAGGTCGAGATGATCCGGGCCGACTCGGCGCGGTTCCTTGACCGGGTGGTGCCCGAGACCGAAGGGAGTCTGACATGAGCTATCAATCCAGGGCGAAATCCCCGGGGTGGGTCCGGCGGATCGCCGGATATCTGGTGACGGCGATGGTGACGCTTGGCCTGCTGGCCGGGCTTTCCGCCTGCGCGCGGCGCGATGTGTCGGTTCTCGCCGACAGGCAGCCGGCGCTGGACCTTGCCGATTTCTTTGCCGGCGACAGCGTCGCCTACGGCATTTTCGAGGACAGGTTCGGCAATCTGCGCCGCCAGTTCCGGGTGAACATGACCGGCACGGTCGAGGGCGATACCCTGACGCTGGTCGAGGATTTTCTCTATGATGACGGCGAGCGAGCCGACCGCACATGGGTGATCCGCAAGACCGGCACCGACGAGGGCGGCATCGTCAGCTACGAGGGCAGTGCCGCCGATGTCTCGGGCACGGCAAGCGGCCGTGTTGCCGGCAACGCGCTGAACTGGGAATATGACGTGGTGCTTGAAATGTCGGGAAGCGAGGTGAAGGTGCATTTTGATGACTGGATCTACCGCCAGGACGAGGATGTCGCCATCAACCGCGCCTTCATCAGCAAGTTCGGCATCGAGATCGGATCGGTGACCATCGTCTTCCTGCGCGGCAGGACGGCGGCGGCGGTCGGTCCGCTCGATCTGGAAAACTGGCCGCAATAGGCCGCAACAGGAGGTGGCACATGCTGGTACCGCGCCGGTCGCTGATCGCCGCCCTGTTTGCGCTGCCGGCCGCGCTGGCCCTGCCGGGCAGGCTGCTGGCGGATACGCTGCCCGAGATCATGCCGACGGCGAAGAAGGTCGGCGAGGCCCGGTTCAAGGTCTTTCTTTTCAAGATCTATGATGCCGAGCTGTTCGCGCCGGACGGCAGGTTTGACCGCAAGGGTCCCTATGCGCTGCGCCTGAACTATCTTCTCGATGCGAAAAAGGACCGGATCATTTCCTCGACGGTGAAGGAGATGAAACGGCAAAAGGCGGCAAGCAGCAAGGTGATCGAAGGGTGGGTGCCCCTGATGGAGGATGCCTTCATCAGCATGGACAAGGGAAGCTATGCCGATTTCATCCATACCGGCGACGGCAGGCTGCTGCTGACGGCCAATGGCAAGCTGATCAGCGAAATCACCGACAGCAGATTCATCACCGCGCTGATGGATGTCTGGCTGGGACCGAAGGTGCGTGACAAGGAATTTCAGGACAAGCTGATGGGCCGGGTGAAATGAAACTCGGTGCCTTCTTCTTCGAGATCCTGCCGCTTCTCGCCTTTTTCGCGGGGTATCAGTATTTCGGGCTGATCGCGGCGGCCGCGCTGTCCGTCGGCTGCGGGGCCCTCGTTCTGGCGATCGCCTGGATCCGCGAGCGGCGGATGGCGGCCTTCCCGCTGTTCTCGCTGGCGATGTCGGCGGCCTTTACCGCGGTCGCCTGGTGGGGCGGCGACGGCTTTTTCATCAAGATCCAGCCGACCATCTTCAACGGACTGTTCGCCGCCGTGCTGCTTGGCGGCTGGCTTGCCGGGCGGGCGATGATGCGGGTGTTTTTCGAGCGCCAGTTCTTCCTGACCGACGATACCTGGCGGCGGCTGAGCTTCCGCTGGGGCTGCTTCTTCCTGATCCTGGCGGTGGCGAATGAAATTGTCTGGCGCGGCTTCAGCGAGGCCGACTGGGTGTTCTACAAGACGTTCATCGCGGCCCCGGCCAGCTTTGCCTTCATGATGGCGCAGCTGCCGCTGACCCTTCGTGGCAGGCTGCCCTCATCCGCGGCGCCGGCCGATGACAGTCAGTAGGGAATGACGCTGCCGTCATAGGCGAACAATGTGCCGGTATCGGCCGGGGTCAGCCCGTCCAGCACCCGCCACAGGCGCGCTGCCGCGTCATCGGCCGTGAACAGCTTGTCGGCCGGCACATTCCCCTGAAACGGCTTTGACAGGTCGGTATCGACAGTGCCCGGATGCAGCGTCGCCACGCAGGCATTCGGGTTGGCGCGCGCAAGCTCGATCGACAGGGTGCGCATCAGCTGGTTCAGCGCCGCCTTGCTGGCGCGGTAGCCGTACCAGCCGCCGAGCCTGTTGTCGGAGACCGAGCCCACCCGCGCCGAGATGGCGCTGAACTGCAGCGCGTGATCACCCTTCAGCAGCGGCCATAATTCGCGCGCCAGCAGGACCGGGCCGAGCGCGTTCACCCGGTACAGCGTGACCAGCGCCTCGGCATCAATATCAGCGATCCGCTTTTCCGGGCTGATGTCGCCCTCGCGCAGGATGCCGGATGTGCAGATCACGCGGTCGAGCCGTGGCACAAGCGCCTTGATCTCGCCGGCCGCGTTCCGGATGCCGGCATCATCGGTGATGTCGAGGGGAAGGAAGGTCACACGGGCATTGCCGCCAAGCTCGGCATGGGCAGCGGAATTGCCCGGATCGCGCGCGGTGACGACCAGCCGTTCGGCACCCGCCGCCAGCGCCCGGCGTGCCAGCGCCAGCCCCATGCCGCGTCCGCCACCCTGGATCAGGATGTTCATTGTCTCGCCTCCGGCCTGTCAGCAGGGTGCGGTGCCGAGGTGGCGTGACGCCATGTCACAAGCGCCTCGTACCGCCGCATGATTGCAGATGTGGGCGCGGCGACCCATTTACACAAGGCACAGCGCAAAGGAGACCGTTATGCCGAAGATGAAGTTCCTGCTGCCGATCATTGCCGCGATTGCCGGCCTCGTCCTTGTTTCGTTCAGCGCCCGTGCTGCGGACCTCGTGGTTCCCGACCCGTCGATCGCGCCCGAAGAGGTGGTCGCCATCCAGATGAAGGCGCTTCAGTTCAACGACAATCCGGAGCCCGATTTCGGCATCGCCCAGACCTGGAATTTCGCGCATCCGCGCAACCGCGCGATGACCGGCCCGCTGCCGCGCTTTGCCGGCATGCTCAAGGGTCCGGCCTATGGCCAGATGCTGAATCATGCCAGCCACCGCATCGTTCCGGTGCCGGGCGATGGAGACCGGGTCAATTTCGATGTCTTCATGGAAACCAGCCGCGGCAACGTGCTGTATTTCAACTGGGCCGTCGAGCTGGTGAAAGGCGGCGAGTTCGACAATTGCTGGATGACGGTGGCGGTGTCGATGCCGCGTCCTGCCGGCCAGGGCAGCTGATCAGCCGGTATCAGCCTCGGCGGCGCGGGCCTGCACACGCTCGCGCCAGAAAGTGAACAGCCCGGCGGCGATGACGATCCCGCCGCCGGTCAGCATCGCAGCCGTCACCGGGTCGGCGAAGAACAGGAAACCGACCACTGCCGATGTGACAACGCCGATATAGGCAAAGGGCTGCAGCACGCTGGCCTCGGCCATGTCGAACGCCTTGATCAGCAGGAAATGCCCGCCGGTGCTGGTCAGGCACAGGGTCGCCATCCATATCCAGTCATTGCCCTGCAGAGGGCTCCATGCCAGCGGCACGACAAGGCTCATGCCGGCAGCGCCGACAATGCCCGTCCAGAAAAAGCTGGTCTCGGCGCTGTCATGGCGGGCCGCGATGCGGGTCATGATGCCATAGGCGGCGAACTGGACGGCCCCGACCAGCGGGATGATCATCTGCGGGCCGAACGGGCTGCCGCGCGGGTCCAGCGCCAGCGCCACCCCGCCGAACCCGGCGCTGATTGCCAGCCAGCGCCGCCAGCCGACGCGTTCCCCCAGAAAGGGAACCGACAGGGCGGCGACCATCAGCGGATAGCTGGCAAAGATCACCTGATATCCGACAAGCCCGACCATGGTGAAGCCATAGACAGCGGTGCAGATCTGCGTGATCAGCAACAGCCCGCGAAGCGTCTGGAAGACAGGCCGTTTGCTTTTCGCAACGCGGCGGATCCCGCCCGGCCTTGTCGCGGCGAAGGCCAGAACGAACAGCGCGAAGAACCAGAACCTGATGGCAATGACGGTGACCGGGCCATAGCTTTCGGCCAGCAGCCGTGACAGCCCGTCCTGCGCCCCGAAGGTCAGCGACGCGCCGATCATCAGCAGGATGCCGGCCTGGGTGGCGCGGGCTGACGGCGCCGCTGTCAAGATGGCCGCCAGTCGATCGGCGTCATGCCGTGCCGTTCAAGCCAGGCATTGGCCGCCGAGAACGGGCGGCTGCCGAAAAAGCCGTTTGATGCCGACAGGGGCGACGGATGGACGCTTGTCAGCACCAGATGGCGCTCGCGGTCGATGACCGCGCCCTTGTCCTGGGCCTTGCGCCCCCAGAGGATGAAGACGAGATTCTCGCGCTCGCGGTTCAGTGCCGAGATCACGGCGTCGGTAAAGGGCTCCCACCCCTTGCCCTGATGCGATCCGGCGCGGCCGTCCTCGACCGTCAGGCAGGCATTCAGCAGCAGCACGCCCTGCCGCGCCCAGCTTTCCAGATTGCCGTGTCCCGGGTGGGCGACGCCGAGATCCGTCGCCAGTTCCTTGTAGATGTTCTGCAGCGACGGCGGCGGGGCAACGCCATGCGCCACCGAAAAGCTCAGCCCGTGCGCCTGTCCGGGGCCGTGATAGGGGTCCTGCCCCAGGATCACCACTTTCACCTCTTCGAACGGTGTCAGCTCGAAGGCGCGGAAAATCTGGCTTCCCGGCGGGTAAATGCGTTTGCCGGCGGCCTTTTCGGCCCGCAGGAAATTGCCGAGCCCGGCCATATGCGGCGCGGCAAACTGGGCGCCGAGCCGGGCTTTCCAGCTCGGCTCGATCCTGACGTCTTGCTGTTGGGCGGTGTCGTCCGACATGTCGCCGAACTTACGCGGCGTTACCCTTCGCGGCAACCTGCGCGGCGGCATAGGCGAAGGCGGCCTCGGTCTGCTGCAGGTCTTCCTCGGTGAGCGCCAGATGCGGGTAGAGTTTCGCCCCCGGCTTGAGAATGCCCTTTTCACGCACAGCCGCGTTGAAGATGGCGGCGCTGTCGGCATCGCCCTTCATCATGTCGCGATAGTCACGCACCGGATCGCCGGTGAAGACAACGTCGAACAGGACAGGCGATCCGACAATCTGGTGCGGGATGCCATGCGCGGTGAGCGGGTCCGACATGGCCGCCATCAGCCGCTTGCCATGCGCGTACAGGGTCTCGTAGGCGCCGGGGCGGCGCAGGATTTCCAGTGTCTTCAGCCCGGCGATCGAGGCAAGCGGGTTGCCGCTCAGCGTGCCGGTCTGGAAGGTGAAGCCTTCCTCGCCAACAGCGGATTTGTCGAAATGGCGCATGATCTCCTCGCGGCCGGCAATCGCCGCCAGCGGCATGCCGCCGCCGATGATCTTGCCGAGCGTGCACAGGTCGGGGGTCACGCCATAGGCTTCCTGCGCGCCGCCATAGGCCAGCCGGAACCCGGTCACCACCTCGTCGAAGATCAGCACGATGCCATGCTCGTCCGCCTTGGCGCGAAGCGTCTCAAGGAAGCCCGGCGCCGGCGGGATCAACCGCTGCAGCGGCTCGACGATGATGCCGGCGATGTCGTCGCCATGCTCGTCGATCAGGGATTCTGCAAAATCCGAATCATTGAAGGGCGCGACCAGCATGCCGTCCCCGACGCTTTCGGGAATGCCGGCCGAGTCCGGCACCGCGCGCGGAAAATTCTGCAGCCGCGAAGGGGCGAGGCTCATCAGCGCCTCGGCCGACATGCCGTGATAGCCGCCCTCGAATTTCATGATCTTCGACCGGCCCGTATGCGCGCGGGCAAGCCGCATGGCGTACATGTCCGCCTCGCCGCCGGTGCTGACATAACGCAGCTGCTCGGCGCAGGGCACCGCATCGCAGATCGCCTCGGCGAGCTCGAGGCCGGCGGCGTTGTTGGCGAAGAAGGTCATGCCGATATCCAGCTGCTCGCGCACGGCGGCGTTCACTTCCTCATGCCCGTGGCCGAGGATCATCGGTCCGGAGCTGATCATGTAGTCGACATATTCCTTGCCGTTCTCGTCGATGACGCGCGACCCGGCGCCCGACTTGACGAAGAATCCCGGTTCGAAATTGCCAAAGCCGCCTGCCGGCATAACGGCGCGGGCACGTTCGGCGAGTTCTGTCATCGGGCTGTTGTCGGTCATGATCCTGTCCCTATT
>WTIL01000024.1 GCA_011522725.1 Rhodospirillaceae bacterium | reverse complement strand
CGCTGCGGTGCTGGTTGTGGAACTGCAGATAGGCTTCGGCGATGGCGTCGGGGTCGAGCATCTGGTCGCCGCCGTCATCCTGCCGGTCCGGCCGGTCCGACGCGATGCCGCCGTCGATCACGAAATGGCCGATATGGATGTTCTGCGGGTGCAGTTCGCGCGCCAGCGACTGGGCAAGGCCGCGCAACCCGAATTTGCCCATGGCGAAGACCGATGAATTGGCGAATCCCTTGACCCCGGCCGACGCGCCGGTGAACAGGATGCTTCCCGATCCGCGCGCCAGCATACGCCTTGCCGCCTGCTGCGCGACGAGGAAGGCGCCGAAACAGGTGGTCTCGATGGCGGCGCGGGTGGCCTCGGGGTCGAGTTCGGTGACCGGACCGCGAAGCCGCGCCGAGGGGTTGTAGACGACGAGGTCCGGCGTGCCGATGCTTGCGTCCAGCGCGGCGAAGAGCGCGGCCACATCCTCAATCGAAGAGGCGTCGCACCGATGCAGGCTCGCCCCCGTTTCCTGTACCACGGCGCGGGCCTTTTCGCCGTCGCGCGCGGCAAGCGCCACCTTCATGCCGGCGGCATGGCACCGGCGGGCAAGCGAGGCGCTGAGCCCCGATCCGGCGCCGACAATCAATACGCTTTGGCTCATGGTGCTTCATCCCTTCCAATATCGGCAAAAGCCTAGCTGCAAAGCCGCAGCGGCGCGACGGCTTTTTGATGCTTGCGACCCGGTTTGACCGGCGCTAGCGTGCGGGAAGACATCGCATACTGGGCCATCAAATCATGAACATCACCAGCCTGACCCTGTGGCATCTGCCACTGACAAGCCACATCGCCTACAACATGTCGGACGGGAAGATCTGCGACACCGTCACCAGCTGCATCCTGCGGCTGGAAAGCGACACCGGGCTGACCGGCTGGGGCGAGGTCTGCCCGATCCCGCATTACCTGCCGGCCTATGCCAATGGTGTGGCTCCGGCGCTTACCGAACTCGCGCCGGTGATCTTCGCGCGCGACGGGCTGGTCCTCGGCGCCGAAGGGATGATCCGGGCCGCAAACTTGTATCTGCAGGGGCATGAATATGCGAAATCGCCGCTCGATCTAGCGCTGTGGGACCTGACGGCCCGCGCCGCCGGCCTGCCGCTTCACGCCTTTCTCGGGGGGCTGCAGTCAAAGCGGTTGCCGCTCTATCATTCGATTTCATGTCTCGCGCCGGACGAAATGGCGCGCATCGCCGCCGAGGAGACAGGCCGCGGCATCACCCAGATCCAGGTCAAGCTCGGCGCCGACCGGGACAATGAGGCCGACATCGCGAGGCTGCGCAAGGTGCGCGAGGCGGTGCCGGCCGGAACGCTGGTCTATGGCGACTGGAATTGCGGGGCATCGCGGCTGGACGCGACGAGGGTCGGCCGCGCCGTTGCCGATCTCGACATCATGCTGGAACAGCCTTGCGCGACCCTCGAGGAATGCGCCGCCGTGCGCGATGCCACCGGCCTCGCCATGAAGATCGACGAGAACGGGCACGACACCGCCTCGCTGATCAGGGGCTGGCAGCTTGGCTGCATGGACGCGGTGGCGCTGAAACTCTCCAAGTTCGGCGGCCTCAGCCAGATGCGGCGGGCCCGCGACCTGTGCCTCGACCTTGGCGTGAAGATGTGCATCGAGGACACATGGGGATCTGACATCACCACCGGCACCGCGCTGCACCTTGCGGCAGCGACGCCGTTGTCCGGAATCATGAATGTCTGCGATCTGTCGGGATATGTCGGACCGCGCCTCGACCCGTCCGCGCCGACCCGCGACGGCGGCTTCATCACCCCGTCAACGGCCCCCGGTATCGGCGTCAATCCCGATCTGGACCTGCTTGGTGCGCCTGTTCTTGAACTGACCGCCTGATCGACCGTTCACGATGTAGCGAATACAGGCCTGTGAGAATGATGATCACCGTGCCTGTGATTGTCGGCGTGTCGGGAAACTCGCCGAAAAGCAGCAGCCCGAGGATCAGCGCCCAGACCATGGCGGTGTAGCGGAATGGTGCGACAAAGCCGATATCGCCGATGCGGATGGTCATGACGCTGAACAGATAGCCGCCGATGATGGCCAGCGACGCGCCGCCGATCAGGCCCCAGGCTGATGCCGATACGGGCGCCCATTCAACTGCCGGCAGCATGACCGCGCCAAGGCCGCCGATGGCGATCGCCGTCGCCAGCGCCACGGGAAGCGAGGGCAGGTCGGC
>WTIL01000033.1 GCA_011522725.1 Rhodospirillaceae bacterium | reverse complement strand
TCGAGAAATTTCTTCGATTCCCGGATATCCAGCGGGCGGTCTGCGGGAAGGTCCGACTCGATGATATCGGTCACGCGGCCGGGCCGCGGCGACATCACCACGATCTTGTTCGACAGATACACCGCTTCGGGGATCGAATGGGTGACGAAACAGATCGTCTTGCCGGTCTTTCTCCACAATTCCAGAAGCTGTTCGTTCAGATGATCACGGACGATCTCGTCCAGCGCGCCGAACGGCTCGTCCATCAGCAACAGATCGGCATCGAAAGCCAGCGCGCGGGCGATGGAGGCACGCTGCTGCATGCCGCCGGACAGCTGCCACGGGAATTTCCGCCCGAACCCGTCGAGCCCGACGAGGTCCAGCGTACGCGCCACACGCTCGGCTTTTTCTGCCGCGCTCAGCCCCATGATTTCCAGCGGCAGCCCAACATTGCGCTCGATTGTCCGCCAGGCCAGCAGGGCCGGCGCCTGAAAGACATAGCCATAGGCGCGTTCAAGCCGCGCCTGCTCGGGCGTCATGCCGTTGACGGTGATCGATCCCGACGTCGGATGTTCGAGATCGGCAATCACCCGCAGCAGCGTGGTCTTGCCGCAACCCGACGGCCCGATGAAGGATACGAAATCACCTTTCTCGATGCCGAGATCGACATCCTTCAGGGCGTGGACCGGCCCGTCATTCGCATCGAATGTCAGGCACAGTTTCTTGGCATCGATGACCATGTCTTCGCCAGTCTTGCTTGCCATCAGACTCCCGCCGGCATATTGGCCGGATCACGCACGACGGCACGCGGCGCGGTCAGCGCCTTCCACTTCGACAGCGCCTTGTTGGGGGCCGCGAACGGCTCCCGCGGCACGAACTGGCCATGGCCCTCGCGGGTCTTCACCTCGTCCTCCTGGATGGCGACATAGCCGCGCGTCATGGTGAAGCGCGGCAGGCCCTTCACCTTGAAGCCCTCGAAGACGTTGTAGTCGATGGCGGATTGCTGCTTGGTATGGGTGATGGTCTTCTCGCGCGCCGGATCGACCACGACGATATCGGCGTCGGCCCCCTCGAGGATCGCACCCTTGCGCGGATAGAGGTTCAGCGCCTTGGCGATGTTGGTCGAGGTCGCCGCGACGAATTCATTCATCGTCAGCCGGCCGGTCTCGACACCATGCGTCCAGAGAAGCGGCATCCGGTCTTCCAGACCACCGGTTCCGTTCGGAATCTTGGTGAAATCACCAAGGCCGGTGCGCTTCTGCTCGGTGGTAAAGGCGCAATGGTCTGTCGCTACCACCTGAAGGCTTCCTGCCTGCAGGCCTGCCCACAGGCTGTCCTGGTGCAGCTTGTTGCGGAAAGGCGGCGACATCACGCGCTGCGCGGCATGATCCCAGTTCGGATGCGCATATTCGCTCTCGTCGAGAAGCAGATGCTGGATCAGCGGCTCGCCAAAGACCCGCATGCCCTTCTGCCGGGCCCGGCGGATGGCTTCATGCGCCTGCTCGCAGGATACATGCACCACATAGAGCGGCACACCGGCCATATCGGCGATCATGATCGCGCGGTTGGTCGCCTCGCCTTCCACCTCCGGCGGACGGGAATAGGCGTGCGCTTCCGGCCCGCTATTGTCCTCTTCCATCAGCTTAGCCTGAAGCTGGGCGACCACGTCGCCATTCTCGGCATGCACAAGCGGCATCGCGCCGATTTCGGCACAGCGCTGGAAGCTGGCATACATCTCGTCGTCATCCACCATCAGCGCGCCCTTGTAGGCCATGAAATGCTTGAAGGTATTGATCCCCTTGGAGACGACTTCCGGCATTTCGTTGAAGACCTGCTCGCCCCACCAGGTGATCGCCATATGGAAGGAATAGTCGGTGGTGGCGCGGGTCGATTTGTTGTCCCACGCCTGAATCGCCGTCAGCAGCGACTGGTCCGGCGCCGGAAGGCAGAAATCGACCACCATCGTGGTGCCGCCGGACAGCGCGGCGCGGGTACCAGATTCGAAATCGTCGGTCGAGTAAGTGCCCATGAACGGCATTTCGAGATGCGTGTGCGGGTCGATCCCGCCGGGCATCACGTAACAGCCGGTGGCATCCAGCGTCTCGTTCGCACTCAGCCCCTCGCCGATCTTTGTGATCTTCCCGTTCTCGACCAGCACATCGGCCTTGTAGGTGCGATCTGCGGTGACGATGGTGCCGTCCTTGATTACCGTGCTCATGATGTTTCTCCCTTGCTCAGTCGTCGACGATTCCGGCGGTTTCGACGACGGCATGGAACAGCACGTCGGCGCCCGCGGTCGCCCAGTCTTTTGTTATGTCTTCCGCCTCGTTGTGCGACAGCCCGTCGACACAGGGGCACATGATCATCGCCGTCGGCGCGACCCGGTTGATCCAGCAGGCGTCATGGCCGGCGCCGGATACGATGTCGCGATGCGAATAGCCGAGACGCTGTGCTGCGCGGCGGATCGCCCCGACACAGCCGTCATCAAATTCAACCGGATCGAATTTTCCGGCCTGCTCAATCTCCATTTCCAGACCGATTTCCTTGCAGATTTCGGCGGCACCGGCGCGAAGCCTCGCCTCCATATCGTCGATCACCTCCTGCTTTGGATGGCGGAAATCGACGGTGAACACGACCTTGCCCGGAATGATGTTGCGCGAATTCGGATAGACGTCGCAATGGCCGACAGCACCGACCGCAAGCGGCGCATGCGACCAGGCGATTTCATCGACCAGCTGCGTGATCCGCGCCATGCCCAGACCGGCGTTCACGCGCTTCGGCATCGGGGTGGAGCCGGTATGCGCCTCCTTGCCGGTGAGGGTGACCTGAAGCCAGTTCAGCCCCTGCCCATGGGTGACGACTCCGATATCGATATTCTCGTCCTCGAGGATCGGCCCCTGCTCGATATGAAGCTCGAAGAAGGCCGCCAGCTTGCGTGCGCCGACCTCTTCATCGCCGATCCAGCCGATCCGCTCAAGCTCGCCGCCGACGGTCTTGCCGGCAGCGTCGGTGCGGCCATAGGCCCAGTCCAGCGTATGCACGCCGGCGAACACGCCCGACGCCATCATCGGCGGCGAGAAACGCGTGCCTTCCTCGTTCGTCCAGTTGACCACCTCGATCGGGTGGCGCGTCTTGATGCCGGTCTCGTTCAGCGTGCGGATGATCTCCAGCCCGGCCAGCACCCCGAGGACGCCGTCGTATTTTCCACCGGTCGGCTGCGTGTCGAGATGGCTTCCCACCATCACCGGCGGCAGCGACGGGTCAGTGCCCTCGCGCCGGGCGAACATGGTGCCCATCTTGTCGAGCCCCATTTCAAGGCCTTCCGCCTCGCACCATGCCTGATAGAGACGCCGCCCCTCGGCATCCTCGTCTGTCAGCGTCTGGCGGTTGTTGCCGCCGGCGACGCCGGGGCCGATCTTCGCCATTTCCATCAGCGAATCCCACAGCCGGTCGCCGTTAATCCGGAAATTCTTGCCGCGCTGATCCATCAGCTCGGTGTTCATATCGGATGCCATTGACTGTTCGCCTCCCTGTTTGACAGACCTGTTGGAGAACAGGACTAGATTGACTTCAGCACCTCGCCGACGGCCCCGATCAGCTCGTCGATCTGCTGCTTGGTGATGATCAGCGGCGGCGACAGCGCGATGATGTCGCCGGTGGTGCGGATCAGGAACCCTTTCTCGAATGCCTTCAGGAAGGCAGAGAACGCCCGCTTGGTCGGCGCGCCCTCGATCGGCTGCAGCTCGATGGCGCCGATCAGGCCGATATTGCGGATGTCGATCACATAGGGGTGGTCGGCGAGGCTGTGCAGGCTGTCTTCCCAATATTGGGCAAGATCGGCCCCGCGCGTGAGCAGCCCCTCATCCTCATAAGTGTCCAGCGTTCCCAGCGCGGCGGCGGCGGCAACGGGATTTCCGGAATAGGTATAGCCGTGGAAAAACTCGATCAGCTCTTCCGGCCCGTTCATGAACGCATCATGGATTTCGTCGCGGACGAACACCGCTCCCATCGGGATCACGCCGCTGGTCAGGCCCTTGGCAGTGGTGATGATATCCGGCGTCACATCGAAATAATCGGCGGCGAAGGGCGTGCCGAGACGGCCAAAACCGGTGATCACCTCGTCAAAGATCAGCAGGAAACCGTGCTTGTCGCAGATTTCACGAAGCCGCTTCAGATATCCCTTCGGCGGGATCAGCACTCCGGTCGAACCGGCCACCGGCTCGACGATCACGGCGGCGATTGTGGAGGGATCGTGAAGCGTGGCAATACGTTCCAGTTCGTCGGCAAGCTCGGCCCCGTGTTCCGGCTCGCCGCGGGTGAAGGCGTTGCGCGCGAGGTCGTGCGTGTGCGGCATATGGTCGACACCCGACAGCAATGTGCCGAACATCTTGCGGTTGGCGACGATGCCGCCGACCGAAATGCCGCCGAAATTCACCCCGTGATAGCCGCGCTCGCGACCGATCAGCCTTGTGCGGCTGCCCTCGCCGCGCACCCGATGATAGGCAATCGCCATCTTCAGCGCGGTCTCGACCGACTCCGATCCGGAATTGGTATAGAAGCAGTAATTCATGCCGTCCGGCGTCAGGTCGACCAGCCGGTTCGCCAGTTCGAACGCCTTCGGATGCCCCATCTGGAAGGCCGGCGCATAATCAAGCTGCGCCACCTGGTCCTGCACGGCCTGAACGATCTTCGGCCTCGCATGACCCGCATTCACGCACCACAGGCCTGCCGTGCCGTCAAGGATCTGGCGGCCGTCGGCGGTCGTGTAGTGCATGTCCCTGGCGCTGACCATCATGCGCGGGTTCGACTTGAACTGCCGGTTCGCGGTGAACGGCATCCAGAAAGCACGGAGATCGTTTGGCTGCGGGATTGCGCTGTCAGGCATGGTGGCACTCTCCATTATTGTGGCAGCGCGCGCGGCGTCGCGGCCTTACGCGCTGGCAACCGGACAGGCACCTTGCGGCCCGGATCAACACCCGGTCACAAAATTATGAAATATCATTTTTACCGTTTGGTCAAATCTCTTAGAATGAAGCTGCCGCAAAAAATTGTGCGGCAAATCGGGGGAACATGACACAGATTTCCGCAAGCAGCGAAAACCCGGCCGAAAGACGGTCAAAGACACGGATCCAGAAGGAAAACGAAACCCGGATCCTGCTGGCCGCGCTGGAGGTGTTTTCGGAAAACGGCTTTCGCGGCGCGACTCTCGACCGGATCGCCGCCACAGCCAAGATGTCGAAGCCGAACCTGCTCTATTATTTCAAGAACAAGGAAGAGATTCACGTCGCCCTGCTGACCGACCTGCTGGATGTCTGGCTGGCACCGCTGCGCGAGATCAGCCCGCATGGCGAACCGGCGGACGAGATCGGCTCCTACATCAGGCGCAAGCTCGAATCCTCGCGCCAGTTTCCGAGAGAATCACGACTCTTTGCCAATGAAATGCTGGCCGGCGCACCGCATATCGGCGACTTCCTGCAGAGCGAACTGAAACAGCTTGTCGATGAAAAGGCCGCCATCTTCCAGGGCTGGATTGATGAAGGGCGCCTCGCCCCCTGCGACCCGCGGCACCTGCTGTTCGCGATCTGGTCGACCACGCAGCATTACGCCGATTTCAGCGTGCAGGTACGTCATGTTCTCGGCCTGCAACCCGGCGATGTCAGCTATTATGAAGAGGCAGTGAGCATGCTGGAAACGCTGTTCCTCGGCCGGCTGGTGCCGCCTGCCTCGACGGACTGACCAGCCGGGCCGTTCGCAGCTTTCCTATTCCGCGGCGTCGCTCATCGGATTGTTCGGATGCATGGTCCAGTTGCCATACTCCGACGGCACATCCTGGCCGGTCCGCTTGTCGAGATCACCAGCCGGGATCTGCTCCATGGTGATGCAGTTCTCGACCGGGCAGACATTGACGCACAGGTTGCAGCCGACACATTCCTCATCGATCACCTCGAAGCGGCGCTCGCCATCGACAAGGTTGGTGATCGCCTGGTGCGATGTGTCCTCGCAGGCGATGTGGCACCGGCCACATTTGATGCAGCTGTCCTGGTCAATCCGCGCCTTGGTGGTGTAGTTGAGGTTCAGATACTGCCATTCGGTAACGTTCGGCACCGCGCGTCCGTGGATTGAATCCAGATTGGCGTGGCCGGCGGTATCCATCCACTGCTCGAGACCCTCGACAAGCTCTTCGATGATCTTGAAGCCGTAGGTCATCGCCGCCGTGCAGACCTGCACATTGCCGGCGCCAAGGGTGATGAACTCCGCCGCGTCGCGCCAAGTGGTCACGCCGCCGATGCCCGAGATCGGAATGTCGGCCGTTTCCGGATCACGCGCAATGGATGCCACCATATTCAGGGCGATCGGCTTGACCGCCGGACCGCAATATCCGCCATGTGTTCCCTTGCCGTCGATGGTCGGCTGCGGCGCCATCTGGTCGAGATCGACCGATACGATCGAGCTGATGGTGTTGATCAGCGACACGGCATCGGCACCGCCGGCCTTTGCGGCACGCGCCGGATAGCGCACATCCGTGATGTTCGGCGTCAGCTTCACGATCACCGGCATGCGGGTGTTCGCCTTGGCCCAGCGGGTGACCATCTCGATATATTCGGGAACCTGGCCGACAGCGGCACCCATGCCGCGCTCGGACATGCCGTGCGGACAGCCGAAATTCAGCTCCACCCCGTCGCATTCGGTGTCTTCCACCTGGCGCAGGATATCTTCCCAGCACGGCTCCTCGCACGGCACCATCAGGCTGGTCACCAGCGCCCGGTCAGGCCAGGCGCGCTTTACCGACTTGATTTCCTGAAGGTTTACATCCAGCGGCCGGTCGGTGATCAGCTCGATGTTGTTCAACCCGAGCAGGCGCCTGTCCGCGCCCCAGATCGCGCCGTAGCGTGGCCCGCCGACATTGACGATATGCGGATCAAGGCCGAGCGTCTTCCACACGACACCGCCCCAGCCGGCCTTGAAGGCGCGGACGACATTATATTCCTTGTCTGTCGGCGGCGCCGAAGCCAGCCAGAAGGGATTGGGGGATTTGATGCCTACGAAGTCGTTTCTCAGGTCAGCCATTGCGTTCTCCCTTTTTGCATCCGTCGGGGTGCATCTGTCAGGCGCTCAGCGCCGCATGGATTGATTCTGCCGCGTCGCGCCCCTGCGCCACCGCGGTGACTGTCAGGTCCTCGCCGGCAGCTACACAGTCGCCTCCGGCCCAGACCGACGGGTTCGACGTCCGGAATTCATCATCGACGCTGATCCGGCCACCCTCGACGGCGATCGAGCCGATGGCATCGCCCGAGGCCAGCGTCTGGCCGATGGCGGTGAACAGCTGGTCCACCTCGATGGTCTGGAACTTTCCGGTGCCCTTGAGCTTGCCGCCCGACAGTTCGGTGAATTCCATCTTCACCTCGAGCGCGCCGGAACCTGTCTTCGTCACTTCGACAGGCATCATCCAGTGCCGGATATTGACGCCCTTCGAGGATGACTGGTTCTGCTCGACATGCGAGGCGTTCATGTTCTCGCGCCCACGGCGATAGGCGATGGTCACGTCCTGCGCGCCGAGAAGACGCGCCTGCGTGGCCACATCGATGGCGGTCATGCCGCCGCCAATGACCAGAACGCGGCGTCCCACGGGCACCTTGGCGAACCTGTCGGCCTGGCGAAGATCGGCGATGAAATCCACCGCGCTGGCAACGGCCTCGTCACCGTCACCTTCGACGCCCAGCGCATTCACCCCGCCGAGACCGATGCCGAGGAACACAGCATCGTGCTGCTCCAGCAGGCCGTCGATGCTGAGCTGTTCGCCAAGCCGGCTGTCATTGACGATCTCGATGCCGCCGATGGAGGTGACGTAATCCACCTCGTGCTGGGCGAACTGGTCGACCGACTTGTAGGTGGCGATGCCATATTCATTCAGGCCGCCCGCCTTCGGGTTGGCATCGTGCAGGACAACCTTGTGGCCTTTCATGGCCAGCCGGTGCGCACAGGCCAGCCCGGCCGGACCGGCGCCCACGACAGCGATGCTCTTGCCGGTGTCTTCGGCGCGCGCGAAATACTGGCGGTCATTGCGCATGGCATGATCGGTTGCATGGCGTTGCAACAACCCGATCTGGACAGGCTTTCCTTCAGCCGTCTCGCGGACACAGGCCTGCTCGCACAGGGTTTCCGTCGGACAGACCCTGGCGCACATGCCGCCAAGAATGTTCTGTTCGAAAATGGTGCGGGCCGAGCCGTCGACATTGCCGGTCGAGATCTGCCGGATGAATTTCGGGATGTCGATCGCCGTCGGGCAGGCCGTCACGCAAGGCGCGTCATAACAGAAATAGCACCTGTCGGCGGCGACCAGCGCCTCATGCTTGTCGAGCGGCGGGTAGGCATCGGCAAAATTCTGCTCATAGGCATCATCATCCAGCCTGCCTTCGATGATTCCGTCTTCGAGATACCTGTCGACCATATGTTCCTCCGCTCGCAGCAAGGTGAGCAATCCGGCCAGTGGCGTCCCGGCGCGCAAAGGGAGCATATGTCTGCTTCAGCTTCCCCTTTTCGAGAAGGCGCCGCCACAGGCTTTTTCCATTTGATGAAAGAATGCCGGATAAATCGACTTTGTCCAATATTTTTTACCAAATGATAAAATTTTTGCCCCGAGCCGCGCCTCGCCGCTTTCGCACCGCCCGGCTTTTTGACATCATGGGCCCAGACATCTCGCCATCGAAAAGGGAGACCCGTGATGGAGCGAATTGCCGAAATCAGGAAAATCATCGCCTCGGTCGAGGATACGCATCGCGAAGCCGGACAGACACTGGCCACGCCGAGCCGCAAATGTGTCGTTGCCGCCGTGATCAGCAATCCGCTGGCCGGTGTCGCAGACGG
>WTIL01000096.1 GCA_011522725.1 Rhodospirillaceae bacterium | reverse complement strand
TCGCCGAAAAACTGATGATCCAGCAGGAGCTCAGGGTTAAACGGCAGTTTGGAGACTTCTAGAAATCTGGATGGACAAGGATGAGGGGCGCAGGTTCAAATCCCGCCCCCGCAACCATGAAGGCCCTGCCATCACCGCTATTCGATTGGATGGCGGTTTTTTTGTGCCTTGAGCAACTGGTAGATCTGCTGCCAGTCATCACGCGCCGGGTTCAGCCTGTCGGCAAGCGCCCTGTCCGGTTCGATGGTGAATTTGATGTCAGGCTTGTGGCATACGTCGGCAACGCTTGCGCCGTCTGCCAGCATCGCCAAGCGGGCAGCGCCGAACGCGGCGCCGAAATCTCCATCCGCCGGCAGGTCGATGGCTATGCCCGTGACCGAAGCGATGTAAAGCAGCCATTCATGGTTGCTTGCCCCGCCGCCGGTCGCCATCAGCCTTTCAGGCCTTGCGCCGGCTTCCTTCAGAACATCCGTGGCATCGGCGATGGCAAACCCGACCCCCTGAAGGACGGCACGCGCCATATCGCCGGGGCCATGGTGGCGTGCCAGGCCAAAGAAGCCGCCCCGCGCATCGGCGTCATTGTGCGGTGTGCGTTCGCCGGACAGATAAGGATGGAACATCAGGTCGGTGGCGGCCGGGTCCGTTTTCGCCATCTGCTCCATCAGGGTGCCGACGTCCAGGCCGGTTACTTCACAAAGCCACGACACGGCGTCGCTTGCCGCCAGGATGACGCCCATCTGATGCCAGCTGCCAGACAGCGCGTGGCAGAAGGCGTGGGCGCCGCTTTCGGCTGCCGGTGCAAAGCGCTCGGTCACGGTAAAGACCACGCCAGAGGTGCCGAGCGACAGGAAGCTGTCGCCCGGCGTAACAATGCCGAGGCCTATGGCCGCCGCCGCATTGTCGCCGCCACCGCCGGCAACCGCAGGCCTGCCGTCAATGCCCCATTGGCGCGCGATCTCCGCGCGAAGCTGCCCCGACACGCCGCTACCTTCAACAAGGCGCGGCATCGACCGGCGGTCAAGACCGCAGATTGAAAGCAGCTCGTCCGACCAGTCCCGCCTTGCTACATCGAGCCAGAGCGTCCCCGCCGCGTCTGACATGTCGGAGACTTTCTCACCGGTCATCCTGAGCCGCAGGTAATCCTTGGGCAGCAGGACGGTGTCAAGTCGTCGGAACAGCTCCGGCTCGTTCTCGGCCATCCACACCGCTTTCGGGGCGGTGAACCCGGGCATCACGGCGTTCCCGCCAACCTGACGAAAGGCAGGATGACCTGTATCGAGTTGCGTGGCCTGGGGTGCCGAGCGGGTGTCGTTCCATAAAATGGCGGGCCGCAGCACCGCGTCACTCGCATCAAGGGCTGTCAGGCCATGCATCTGACCCGACAGCCCGATGCCGGCAACAGCAGCCATTTCGTCTGGATGGCTGTGGCCAAGTTTGCGGACAGCGAGATCTGCTGCCTGCCACCAGGACTCCGGGTCCTGCTCCGACCATCCCTGATGCGGACGGCTAACTGAGAGGGGACAGGACTTGCTGTCGATGATGCGGTTGTCAGCATTGACAAGAACGGCCTTCACCGCCGATGTGCCAAGGTCGAGGCCGAGAAACATGGGTCTGTCCTCCGTCACGATAGCATTGCGGGCCAAAAGGCGTGGCTCGCTCCGCCGCGTGCCACCGGCAGGCTCACGCAGCTATGAATTGTCGAGATATCTCTTCACGGTCGCTTCGACACCGTCGCGATAAATCCCCGACAGCCAGATTTCAAACGCATCGGCGAACCGGGTGTGGTTGGCAAGATCACCGTAAATCTGCGGCATCTCAAGCCATGCCGAGGCCGATTGTCTGGCGGCAAGTGCCTGATTGGCCAGCAGGTCCCAATGCGGGTCATTGGCCCTGATCACACTGCCGTCTTCCCGCGTTCCGCCACACATTCTGGCCCACAGGGCCTCGACAAGGGCCAGCCCCTCTACCGGTGCTCCGGAAGCCAGGCCATCGCGGATCGAAGGCACGAGGAACCCGACATGCCGTGAAGAGCCGTCAAAGGCCACTCTGCGAACGGTATCGGCAATCGCCGGATTGCTGAAACGCCTGTCGACCAGCTCGAGATATTCTGCAGCAGTCATGCCGGAAAGATGCGGGACATGGGGCAGGATTTCCTCGTGCTGGACCTTTGAGAACAAGGCACGGATCAAAGGAGTCTCCATTGTCTGGGCAATGGTCTCGAGCCCCAACAGTTCTCCGACATTGGCGATGATCTGATGCCCGCCATTAAGAATTCTTATCTTCCGCGTTTCGTGCTCATGAACGCTGTCTGAAAATTCAGCCCCGACCTCGTCCCAGTCCGGCCGGCCGGCGCAGAAATCATCCTCGACAACCCATTGCCGAAAATTCTCATGTGTAACCGGCGCCGTATCCGCAACACCAAGCGAAGCAGCCAGTTGCAGCTCTGCCGTGCCCGTCGCCGGCACAATGCAGTCGACCATTGAATTGGGAAAGGAACAGCGAGCCTCGATCCAGTCTGCAAGATCAGGGTCTCCCAAACGCGCCAGACCGACAACGGTCTGCTTCAGTATCGTTCCATTTCCCTGCAGATTGTCGCAGCACAGGCAGGTCATCGGCCCGGCACCGGTGTCGCGCCGTCGGCGAAGCCCGGCGACAATCGCGCCGAAAGCGGTGCGTGGCACGTCGCGGTTCCCGGCATCATGGCAGATGTCGGGATGCAACCGGTCGATCCCGCCTGTCGCCGGGTCAATGAAATAGCCGCCTTCGGTTACTGTCATCGAGACAATCCTGATCCGCGGGTCGGCAATGGCCTGGATCAGCGCCGCATTACCGGCTTCGACCGGGACATAGTCGATCATCGGCCCGATGATTTCGGCAGCCCCGCCATCGTCCGGGTCAAGTTCGATGAGGGTCGTCAGGCAATCCTGTGACAGCAGCTTCTGACGCATCGCCCGGTCGTTTTCCATCACGCCGGCACCGATAATCCCCCAGTCACTGGCACCGCCCTGCTGCATCAGGCGATGCACATACCAGGCAAGATGTGCACGGTGAAAATTGCCGACGCCAATGTGCACAATTCCCGGTGTTATGGCGCCGCGGTCATAGGCCGGCACGGCGATATTGCCTGGCAGCTCGACAAGCGAGGCATTGCAAAGCGCCTTGGCGCGGATATCCTTGCCGGCAGGTTCCATCAACTCATCCATTGCCCGCCATCCACATTGTAGGTTTGTGCCACCACATAGTCGGAATCGTCACTGGCCAGAAACACGGCCATGCCGGCAAGATCCTCCGGCTTTCCCATCCGGCCAAATGGCACATTGGCGCCAACCTCGCGCTTCTTCTGTCCTGGCGCCTTGTTCTCATATTTGGCGAAGAATGCGTCGACCCCGTCCCAGTGCTCACCGTCGACAACGCCAGGGGCGATGGCGTTCACATTTATACCGTGTCCGATCAGATTCAGCCCTGCCGATTGTGTAAGGCTGATCACGGCGGCCTTGGTCGCGCAATAAACCGCGACAAGCGGTTCGCCGCGCCTGCCTGCCTGGCTCGCCATATTGATGATTTTCCCGCCGGTGCCACGCTCGATCATCTTCCTTGCCACCGCCTGCATGGTGAAAAGGGTGCCGGCAACATTGATCTCGAACACATTCCGGTAATCGTCGCGCGAAATTTCGGCGATCGGCGCAGCAGTGAAAACAGCGGCGTTATTGACCAGAATATCAATCCCGCCAAAGCTGGTGTCGGTTTTGGCGACCGCCGCATCAATACTGGCCTGGCTTGTGACATCCATTTCGATCGCCATGGCGGAATCACCGATCTCGGCGGCAGCCTTGCGGGCGCGGTCAATATCGATATCAGCAAGGGCGACGCGAGCGCCCTCGGCAACAAATGTTTTCGCGAAGTGACACCCGATGCCGCGCGCGGCTCCGGTGATCAGCGCCGATTTGCCAGCAAGCCGGGTCATGCGATCCGAAATCCTCCTTCATCAAACCGGTGAAGATGCGCAAGGTCCGGCGTCAGGTAGACGGTGCTGCCATATGACAGGTCAAGCTCGCCACTGGCCCGTACTGTCAACGGCTCGGCAAAATCAGGGCAGGAGATGTGGAAGAATGTGTCAGAGCCGAGATGCTCGGACAGGCCGACAACACCTTCCCAAGCGCCTGACTTGTCCGAAATCGAGATATGCTCCGGCCGGATGCCGATGGTATCTGCCTTGTGCCTCGCGGCCTCGGCGCCCTTGATCAGGTTCATCCTTGGCGAGCCGATGAAACCGGCAACGAAGAGATTCCGTGGATTGCGGTAAAGCTCCAGCGGGCTGCCGACCTGTTCGATCACGCCGTTCTGAAGCACAACGATCTTGTCGGCCATGGTCATCGCCTCGACCTGATCGTGCGTGACATAGATCATTGTCGTCGCAAGACGCTTGTGGAGCTCGCTGATCTCCAGCCTCATGCCGACACGAAGTGCCGCGTCGAGATTGGAAAGCGGTTCGTCGAACAGGAAGGCAGTGGGTTCCCGCACAATGGCCCTGCCAATGGCGACGCGCTGGCGCTGGCCACCCGACAGCTGGCCCGGGCGCCGGTCGAGATATTCCGTCAGGTTCAGCACCTTGGCTGCTTCCTCGACGCGCCGCGCCTGGTCCGCCTTGTCCAGCCCGGCCATGCGCAGTGGAAAGGCAATGTTCTTGCGAACCGACATATGCGGGTACAGCGCATAGGACTGGAAGACCATTGCCAGGCCGCGCCGTGCCGGTGGAATGGCAGTCGCATCCTTGCCGTTGATGACAACCTGTCCCGAGGTCACATCCTCAAGGCCGGCTATCAGCCGCAGCAAGGTCGACTTGCCACAGCCGGACGGGCCGACAAAAACCACGAACTCGCCATCTTCGATATCGAGGTCAAGTGCCGGAATGACCTCGACGTCGCCGAAGCTCTTCGAAACCTGCTTGAGTTGTATGTGTTTCATCTGGCCCCCCTATTTCACCGCGCCGAATGTCAGGCCGCGAACAAGCTGCTTCTGGCTGAACCATCCCATCACGAGTATGGGCGCGATCGCCATCACCGACGCCGCGCTGAGCTTGGCGTAGAACAGGCCTTCCGGGCTCGAGTAGCTGGCGATGAAGGCAGTCAGCGGCGCCGCCTTTGCCGCAGTCAGGTTCAGCGTCCAGAACGCCTCGTTCCAGGCAAGGATGACGTTCAGCAAGATGGTGGATGCGATCCCGGGGATCGCCATGGGCGTCAGAACATAGAGCAGTTCAGAGCGCATGCCGGCCCCGTCCATGCGTGCCGCCTCGAGTATCTCGGCCGGGATTTCACGGAAATAGGTGTAGAGCATCCACACGATAATCGGCAGGTTGATCAGCATCAGCACAATCACCAGGCCGATACGGCTGTCGAGAATGCCGAGTTCAATGAACAGCAGATAAATGGGATACAGCACTCCGACTGCCGGCAGCATCTTGGTCGAGAGCATCCACATCAAAATGCCACGTGTGCGTTTGGACGGCACAAAGGCCATCGACCAGGCAGCAGGCACCGCGACAAGGATGCCAAGCAGGGTCGAGCCGACGGCGACGATCACCGAATTGGTGAAATGCTTGAAATAGTCAGACCGTTCCTGAACCACGGCATAGCTTTCCAGTGTCCAGGTCGAGCCCAGAATCTCCAGCGGGGTCTTGATGGCATCCCCTTCAGTCTTCAGCGACAGCACGAAAATCCAGAGGATCGGAAAAAAGATCAGCGTGGCCACGGTCCAGGCGATGACCGAGGTGACTGCTTTGCGGCGTGTTGTGACTGCGCGGGCCATGATCCAGCCTTTCTATGCGTCCAGATTCTTGCCAACGACACGAAGCAGGAAGACTGCAACGATATTGGCGAGAATGATGGCATAGACACCTCCGGCAGACCCGAGGCCCACATTCTGGCTTTCCAGAACGCGCTGGAAGATCAGATAGGTCAGGGTCTTTGTTCCGAAGGCGCCCGCTGTCGTCACGAAGATCTCGGCGAAAATCGACAGCAGGAAGATCGTCTGTATCAGGATGACAACGGTGATGGCGCGCGCCAGATGCGGCAGGATGACGAACCAGAAACGGCTCAGAGGCCGCGCACCGTCCATCTCGGCGGCCTCGAGCTGTTCGTTGTCGAGAGACTGAATGGCCGTCAGCAGGATCAGGGTTGCGAAAGGCAGCCATTGCCAGCTGATGATCATCACGAGCGAGGGCATGGATGCATGGCTCAGCCACTGTATGGGTTCGGCGCCGAAGACCCGCCATAAATGGGCAAAAAACCCGTTAACCGGATCCATGAACATGTTCTTCCAGACCAGACCTGACACAGTCGGCATCACGAAGAAGGGCGCAATGACGAGGATCCTGACGACACCCTGGCCCCAGATTGGCTGGTCCAGAAGCAGGGCCAGCGCAATCCCGAGAAGAACGGTAATGACAAGGACACCGCCAACGATGATCAGTGTCGTGGCAACAGCCGGCCAGAACGAGCTGGATGAGACAAACCGGACATAGTTTTCAAAGCCGACCCACCCAAGGTCGCCGCCCCGAAGCGGCAGGTATTTTTTGAAGGAAAAATACAGCGTCATCACCAGTGGCACGAGCATCCAGCCGAGAAGCAGGACGACCGCTGGGGCCATCATGACTCTGGCAACAGATTGCGAATGTTGGGTGGCCACAGGGACGGTCCTCTATCGCTGGCTCAGGCGCGGAGTGAATAGAACAAATTGAATAACAGCAAAGTGCCTGAAAATGACTTCGAAGAAATCTCCGAAGGCGCCAGAGGGCGCCTCCGGAGGATGTTTGGCCTAGCGGTAGCCTGCGGCTTCCATGGCATCGTTGGTCAGGGCCTGCGCCTTGGCCAGGGCCTCTTCAACCGACTGCTGACCGGCATAGGCAGCCGAGAATTCCTGGCTGACTTCGGTCGCGATACCGGCGAACTCGGGAATGGCCGCGAACTGGATGCCGACATACGGGCTCGGGTCCACGGTCGAGTTGTTCGGATCAGCCGACAGGATCGAGTCCAGTGTCATCTTCGCAAACGGGATATCCTTGTAGTTTGCGTTCTGATACAGCGAGGTGCGCGCGCCCGGAGGCACGTTCGCCCAGCCCTCTTTCGAGGCGACCAGCTCGATATAGCCATTGGAGGTTGCCCACTCGATGAACTGCTTGGCAGCGGCTTCCTTCTGGGTGCCGGCCGGGATCGCAAGCGCCCATGCCCACAGCCAGTTCGAGCGAACGCCCATGCCATTGTCAGGCGCCAGCGCGAAGCCGACCTTGTCAGCAACGGTCGAATCCTTCGGGTTGGTTACGAAGGATGCGGCCACAGTCGCGTCGATCCACATGCCGCACTTGCCCTGCTGGAACAGCGAAAGGTTCTCGTTAAAGCCGTTGGTGGCGTAACCGGCAGGCCCGGAATCAGTCATCATGTTGACGAAGAAGTTCAGGGTGTCGGACCACTCGCGGGTGTCGAACTGGGCATTCCAGCCCTCGTCGAACCAGCGCGCGCCAAACGAGTTGGACATCGCGGTGATGAAAGCGCCGCCTTCACCCCAGCCGGCCTTGCCGCGCAGGCAGATGCCGTTGATGTCGTTGTCGCGGTCCGTCATCTCGCGGGCCGCCTTCGCAATGAAGTTCCATGACGGAGCGGCAGGCATTTCCAGCCCGGCCTTCGCCATCAGGTCGGTGCGATACATGATCATCGAGCTTTCGCCGTAGAACGGCGCCGCATACAGCGTGCCGTCATGGCTCAGACCACCAGCCATGGCCGGCAGGATGTCACCGGCATTGTAGTCTGCGCTGAGGTCATCAAGCGGGACCAGCCAGCCGTTCTTGCCCCAGATCGGGGTCTCGTACATGCCGATGGTCATGATGTCGAAAGCGCCGCCCTTGGTGGTGATGTCGGTGGTGACACGCTGGCGAAGAACGTTTTCTTCAAGTGTGACCCATTCAACATTGTGACCGGTCTTGGCTGTGAAGTCGTCGGTGAGACCCTGCATCCGGATCATGTCACCATTGTTGACCGTTGCGATGGTCAGTGTTTCTGCGTGAGCAACGCCAGACGCCATCAGCGTCGCCGCGGCTGCCGTGCAGACCAGTTTTCTGAAGTGCATGGAATTCCTCCTCCTGAATCTTATGCGCCTAAATCCAACACCAATATGTTTTCTCGCGTCAATATATTTTTGACGCGCGTAAAATATTTGATGATGGAGCCAGGACTTGGCCGGTGTTGCCTAGGCTGATGCGCGCATGATCAGCCGGGCCGCAAACTGTGTCTCCTCGCGGGTTGCAAGGCGTCCGCCTGCCTCGATCAGGCGGAAAAGCGTTTCGACCGAATGGTCGGCCACGGCCTGATAATCATGCGCCGCGGTGGTCAGTGACGGGCAGGTAAAACGGGAATAGGGATGGTCGTCATGCGAGGCGAGGCGAATCGCACAATCTTCGCCGCGGCCGACCCTGATTCCCAGCTCGTGGCATGCCGACAGAAAGCCGATGGCAAGGCGGTCATTGCTGCACAGGACCGTATCAGTTGGCAGCAGATTCCGGCTCAGGACGTTGAGTGCGCCGGCCCGGCCAATTTCCTCGAAGCCCCAGCCCGCACCGTCGATCTTCACCAGGTGGGGCTCCAGCCCCAGTCGTTCCATCATCTGCAGATAGGCATGTCTGCGCTTGTTTGCATTCGGGTTGGCCGGGTCGCGCATTTCAAAAAAACAGGGGGCGCTTCCTGTTCGGCTCAAATACTCGACTGTCTGCGATACGAAGCTGAAATTGTCTGACCCTACGAACGCTGCCCCGATTCCCTCGATATTGCTGTCGAACAGGATGGTCGGCACATCACGGCAGAATGCCTCGATATGCGTCCTGTCGGATGCCCGGCCCAGCGGCGCGAGCAGGACGCCGGCCGGCTTGAGCGAGCGCAGCGTATCGAGAATGGCGATTTCCTGCCCCTGTTCACCATGCGAGGAAAACAGCGTCGGCGTGAA
>WTIL01000104.1 GCA_011522725.1 Rhodospirillaceae bacterium | reverse complement strand
CGATTGATCCGGCCAATCCGCAGGCGCTGCGAATGGCCATTCAGGTTGCCGGTGTCCTTCAGGACCGCACCTTCGCCGACAATGTCCTCGAGATGATGCGCGCATACAACCCGGCGGCCGTGCCGCTGGCGGAATCATTCATCAAGGACGCGTTCGGCGGCTAGAAGCCGAAATCGTCGCTGGGGTCCGGGATCCAGCCATGGACAAGCGGCGCGCCGGATGCCGGGCGTGTTCTGGACACAAGAAAAGCGATGATGTCTGCCGTGCTTGCCTCGGGATTGGCCGCGAGAAAGCGCATGGCGAGGCCGGCCACGCGCGGTGCCGCATAGCTGGTGCCGCCGGTTTCATCCCGCACGCCGCGATGGTCGAAGACGCCGACACGTTCCGCCGGCACCATGATATCCACCGTGCCAGCCCCGACATTGGACCCGCGGCCGATCCGGCCGAAATCATCCGATGATGTCACCGTGACCATGTTCTCGAGCGGAAGCGCGGCCGGATAGACCGGTGCTTGGTCAAGGTTCCGCCCGTCATTGCCTGCCGATACCACGAACAGCATGTCGGGATGCTTCGCTGCCGCGCCGGCAAAACAGTCCCAGTCTGCCGGATCGAAAGACCCCATGGACATGTTGACTACCCTGACCCCAAGCGCCGCCATATGCGACACGAGGTCGGCAAATCTGCACATGTCGGGCGCGGGAAACCTGTAGACGGCGATTGGCTCGTCGCCACTTTCGCGCGCCAGCACGCTGAAGACGGTGGTGCCGTGATGAAGCGGCAGGAAAATGTTGCGGCGCGGGTCGATGTCGAACGGACGGTCGTCGTCATCCCAGAAGTCATATCCGAGCAGTCTGCCTGAAGCGTCCGATGCCAGCCGTTCCCTGACGTCGGGCAGAAGGTAATTCACACCCGTATCCACATGGGCAAGCCTCACACGGGCATTGCCGGTGGCAAGCTCGGGCACCGGCGGGTTCACCGGTTCCCTGTTCCGGACGGTGGCAAGGTCGCTCTCCAGAATTTCGACCGCCGTGACAGCACCTGTGGTGTCGCGTTGCAGGCGGCGGGCCTCGACCAGCTTGCAAGGCGGCATGATGCGTGCCTGAAGCGCAGGCCTGCCTTGCAGGTCTTCCACCTGTGCAATGGCCATGCGCCAGCCGGATGAGGGTGGGCGCAAGGTCACGCGTGCCACGCCGCCGTCAGCGGTTGCAAGCTCGATCGGTGCGGCACTCTGCGCTGACGGCTGTTGCTGCGCGGCCGTCGTGACGAGTTCACAGAGCCTTTCGACGGTCACGCTGTCCGAAGCGCTTGCCGGACCGGCAAAGGCAAGACAGGCCAGAAAGAGGGACAGCCGGCCAAGCATCCCGATCAACCGCCGCGAAGCCGCGGCATCAGGACAAAATCCCAGGGCGAGGGCACCTCGCCGATCGGCACTTCGATGACGCTTGGTCCGTCATAGAGGAGGGCGGTCTCGATGGCGGCGCGAAGCTGGTTCGGGCTTGTCGCCATCAACCCCTGCGCGCCAAAAGATTCTGCAAGCGAGATGAAATCCGGGCTGCTGAGATCGGACGCGATCAGGCGCGAATCGTAATTGTCCATCTGCAGCCGGCGGACATTGCCGAAAGCATGGTCGTTGAAGATCACCGTGGTCAGGGGAATGTTGTGGTGAACGGCTGTCGCAAGTTCGGAGATGGTGAACAACGCGCCGCCGTCGCCGCTGATCGAAAGCACCGGCACGTCACGCCGCGCATGCGCGACACCCAGTGCGGTCGCGAAGCCATAGCCGAGCGTTCCCTGATAGCCGGTCGAGATGAAGCTGCGCGGATGATAGCTCGGGAAGGCGAAGCGCGAGACATACCCGGTCTGGGTCAGCTCATCGACGAAGATGCCGTCGCGCGGCAGCGCGTCACGGATCGCGCCAAGCCAATCCAGCTGTGGTCCCAGCTTTTCCCGATATTCGGCCGCGCGCCGTGCCTTCGCATCGGCCATGCGGTCGGCCCAGTCGGGGTTCGGCTCGGCAAGATCCTCGACAGCGCTGATTAGCGGCGGCAGCGCATCGGCAAGCCGCGCATGGATACCGACATCGACCGGCGCGCTGCGGCCGATCTGCGTCTCGTCGATATCGATATGGATGATCTTCATATCGTCATCATGGCCCCAGGACATGACCTGGCTTTGCAGACGTGTGCCAAGGCCGATTACAAGGTCGACGTCAGTCCACAGGCTGTGCGCGACCGGCATGCCGATCGACAACGGATCATCGGATGGCATGACGCCATGGCCG
>WTIL01000030.1:6440-9187 GCA_011522725.1 Rhodospirillaceae bacterium | reverse complement strand
GCCGCCATCAGCGCGCCGGCCTGGCCGGTGCCGCAGCCGGCATCGAGGATGCGGGCATCCGCCGGCAGGCCCAGCGTCATCAGCCCGGCCACCGCGTCGGTCGGGGCCATATAGCCATAGGCGTCGATCAGGTCGGTGTCGTAATTCTCCGCCCAGGCGGCGTAGAACTCCATCAGCTTGTCGGTCGGCGGGTCGGAATAGGGGATCGAGATATCCACATCCTTGCGCATGCGGGGCGGCAGCCATTCGCCTTTCTTGTATCCCGGCTCGTCGCCGGATGCATGGGCCGTGCCGGCCCGTGCGGACGAACCGGACCCTGTCTTGTCGTCAGTCATCATCACCTCTTTCCCCCCAGAACAGCACATATTGCACTTGGTGTAATGGTGATATGGCGGCCCCGCGGTTTGTCTCCGGAGATCACTCCCTAGTACGTCGCCCTAGAACGGCATCGCTTCGCCCTGATAGGTTTCGAACACGCCGCTTGTCGCCGGGCCCAGCGCGGCAAAGCGCTGCAGCAGGCCTTCCGCGCTCTCCTCGACGGTGATCGCCGCCTCGGCCCCGCCCATGTCGGTCTGCACCCATCCCGGGTGATAGGCGCCGACGGCGATGCCGTCATCCGCCAGCTCCAGCGCCATAGACCGCGCCAGGTTGGTCGCCGCCGCCTTGGTCGCGCGATAGATCGGGGCGGTGGTGCCGGCGCGCTCGCTCGATCCCATCTGCGATGAGATCACCGCGATGCGCGGCGCGGCGCTGCCTTTCAGATGGCCGGCGAAATGGCGCGCGGTGAAGAACACGCCGGCGATGTTGGTCATCAGCGATTCCGCGATGTTCTCGGGCGTATGGCCGGGGTCGGTCAGCCCGCCGCGGGCGTTCAGCGTGCCGGCGTTGCAGACCACGAGGTCGAGGCCGCCCACATGGGCGGCGGCGGCGCGGACGGAATCTTCGTCGCGCACCTCCATGCCGATTACGGTGATGCGGCCGCCGCTGTCCGCGGCCAGCGCGTTCAGCTCATCCGCCTTGTCCGGCTTGCGGCAGGCGGCCGTCACTTGGTGTCCGGCGGCGGCGGCCTGGCGGGTCATTTCAAGCCCGATGCCGCGGTTGGCGCCGGTGATCAGGATGCGGTCTGCCATGGGTCCTGTGCTCTTCCTGCGTTGCGGCGCCTATGCCGCCGTTTCGGGATTGATGACGGCCGGGTCGAACGGGGTGCGCGAGAACACCTCGCGCAGCATCGGCTCGAAATGGCTCAGCGGCTTGGTCGGATAGTCGGGGTCGAAGGCCATCTGGTCCCAGGCGCCGCAGAAACGCTCGCAGCTGTCGAACCATTTATGGCCGCGCCAGCGCTCGCGCTCGTCCTTGTTCACGCCGGCGGCGTCGCCGTAATAGAACATCTGAAAGACGCCGTGATGTTCGATGATCCAGGTGACTTCCTCGCGGACATAGGGGCGGATGATGGCAGCCGCCATCTGGCTGTGGTTTTCTGGGGCCAGATCGTCGCCGAGATCGTGGATCAGCGCGGCCACTATCATCTCGATGTCGGCGCCTTCCTCTTCGGCGCGGGTGGCCGACTGCAGCGAATGTTCCAGCCGGTCGATCTTGTAGCCGGCAAGCGAGTTTCGCAGCCCTTCCAACGCGCCCAGCAACCGGTCTGGTAGGCTGGCTACATATTCATGCTCAAGCTTACCGAGGAGGGCGTAGTCTTCGACTGTTCCTTCGTCCATGCGAGTAAAGCTAACGGTATCCATTATTCACCCCAAAAGTTTTGCAGTTGACCCTTTAGCGGCGCCTCTTGAATTTCGTCTAGCATAGTGTCTTAAAGCGCATTCAAAAAGAGACTTTCTACGACAGTTGTTGATTGTAAACTAAAGCCAAGTTACTCTTCGACGGAGTGTTATAATTGCGTCATTTAAGTTTTAAATCTCAATTTAGATCTAAGCCTAAAGTCGTTATCACGTACCGAGAGACAGTCAGAAAAATAACGCAAAAAATTTCTGGATCGGCAGCGGCAATACAAGAATAATTTTTTTGATCGAGTTAATTGAAGTATGGCCTAGTTCGTTTTGATGTTGCTGAGCTAGATTTTTGATGAGCGACTTTGTTAACCAAGTCGGCGTTACGCTGACACAACAACTGAGCGCTTTAGCAAGCTGGTTGGAAGAAGCCTTTGTTGATTTACAGGGCTTTTTTCTTTCCATGACGACCCACGTGAGCGTCGCTTGGCAACTATTTCTCGACGACCTGAGCGTAGTGACGAACCTTTTCGCGTTTTGGATAAACGCTCGCCTAGATGAATACCCTTCGATTAAGTCGTTAAATGGTCTGAGTAATTCTGACGTATTAATAGCTGCAATTTCTTTAGCACTGGCTGCTGCACTGATAGCGCTAAGCACCAGAGCAAAGGCAAAACGAAACCATGTTGATCAGCAAGGTGAACTCACTTTCGAGGAAGTCGTTTTGGCAGTAAGTGACACTGAAAAAGGTAAGGAACCGCAGCAATTTTTTGAGATCGAGCGTGAACCTGTAAACACAAATTCTACAGACGAAAAAAGAATGACAGGTGAAAAATACACCCATGTTGAATCAACGCAGAAGCAAGGATTTCATTTCTTCAAAAAAACAAATCGCGACGGATCTAGATCAAAAGCAAATGGAAACATTGAAGACGATGTATATTTATTGGGAATAGAACAAGAGATGCTCGCAACAAGGCAGCTTTACCTGGATGGCTTAATTTCTAAGGAAGTATACAT
>WTIL01000030.1:0-6340 GCA_011522725.1 Rhodospirillaceae bacterium | reverse complement strand
ATCGTCTCACTTTGCCTGGCGATAGCAATCCTTGCCCAAAAGGAATACGTCCAAAACACGAAAATCAACGTTGCTGAAACTAATGCCAAAGCTTTTGGCCTTTGGTTCGGTGAGTTCAAGACGAGGTCAAAAAAACCACTCAAGGATAAAGAAGAAGATTGTGAACTATTTGTGGGTTTGCACTCCGGCCAATGCTTTCTTAACGAGCTAATTTCTGAAATCACTCTTGGTGATCTGGCCAATTTAAGAAATCCATTTGTAGAAGGTGGGAATGCGCCGCTATTTGCATTGGTTGCTGCTAAAGCACCATACGGCATTGCTAATGGTATGGGCTGTAGCGCTGAAAACTTTGAATTTCGATCTGGGGTAACTAACAACGGTAACCTCTTGTCGTTTTGGCCAAAAGATACTCGTGGGACCGTTGTTTTTGATTTTGAAATTGGATTGGCTACTAGCGAGTTGAGCGATGCTACATTTAAAGTAGGTTTGTGTGACGAAAAAGGCTTATTCAAACAGATTGACATTGGACTTTAGTTTAATTTCAAAAATGAGAATCAGGAAGCGGCTTGAAATCCTTGTAGAAGAGCACGCCCTGTTGTTTCACTTTGCTGCTTTGGCCAATACCAATTGTCGCTATCTCTTGGACATTTTACCTCAACAAATAAGATGTTTGCGACTAAAGGTTAATGGCATTATTTATTGTTGTGTCGAAACATGAGACGCAAAAGATTCGCTGCAGTTAGAAAACGTGGTCCGTCCATGAATCCAGGAAAAGCAGTTTTTGTCGGCAATATCAAAGGTGGCGTAGGTAAGAGTACTCTCGCTGTTTACCTGACTGATTACCTGCGCCAACGTTATAAGCGTCGAAAGATCATGTTGCTCGACACTGATCCACAAGGCACCGCATTTGAAATGATGCAGCCACACAGCCGCGTTGACGATATTAAGTTCCTCCCAATTGGGGACCGCTACGATGGTGTCAGCATGACAACCCTAGACGGGATCCTGCGCCGTATGGCCTCGGAAGACGAGACCCTCACAATAGTTGATACCGGTGCCGGCAAGCTTGGCAATGTCTGGCAGATGGCGATGCTGTGCAGTACGGTTCTGGTGCCGACTTCAATGTCCTGGACAGATCTGCGACCAACAATCGATTTCATCAAGGAACTAGACGACCGCAAAGAAGATTATGGCGTCGTCAATCCGCACATCGTTGTGGTGCCGAACCGCACAGCGCCAGGGCAGAAGAATTTCAGCCAACTTGCTGATGCTCTGGAGGAAGTGAACGCCATCATGGCGCCGCCGGTTTCCGATTTGTCGGTGGCGCGCAACTACGGGCGTGATTTCCAGGGGATTAATGCTGTCGCCGGCACCCGTTTCCGCGAGGAAATTGAGCGACTCGGTGAATTCATCATCGACTACGTCATCAGCGGCGAACTCGACCGCATCTACCAGACAGCCTGATATAACGTTTTTGCGATCAAGCCGGTGCCTTATCAGGCGCTGAGCGCCGCCGCCACCCAGGAATGGAAATGGTGCGTCGGCGGGTCCATGACGGCCGAGAATTTGCCGCCGTCATATCCCGATGCATGCCGTCCGCGCTGCATGCCTTCAACGACATCCACATCCTCGGCGAACACGGTCTGCCACATCGCTGTGTTGGTTGCCCGCATCTCGGCATATTCGTCACCGCGAACAGCTTCATCCGCATAATAGATCTCGACCTGCTCGACTGTACGGCCATTGCCGTCCGGCAGCAGCAGGATGGCGAAGGCGTGATCATTGTGAACGCCAAGCAGCACATTCGGGAAAAAGGCGATGTATTCGGCGCCAGCGTTCCATTTCGACGACAAGCCTTCGAAATGCGGGAAACGGCGTCCGTCAGCGCTGATCTGCGGCTGGTAGACAAGCGTTCCCTGTCCGGCAAAGCCGCCGGCGTCGAGGATGTTGTAATGGTCCTCCAGCCGCGAATAGCTGTTCAGGTCGGGATGGACGAAGGGAAGGTGATAGGATTCGCAGTAATTCTCGACTGCGAGCTTCCAGTTGCAGTCAAGCGTGAAGCTGATCGAGCTGTCCTCGCCGGTATGGACCAGCGGCTTCTCGAATTCCTTCCAGCGTTCGATCAGCTCGCCCGCCGCTGTCTCGAATGCCGGTGCCTCGCCGCCGATATTCACGAAGATGACGTCACGCCAGACATGCGTCCGCACGCTGATCAGCGGCAGGTCGCAATGGCTGACGCTCTCATGACTGTCAATGCCGGATCCGCCGACATGCGGCGTGCGGCGCAGCTGGCCGTCCAGATCGTAGGCCCAGGCATGATAGGGGCAGGTGATCGGCCCGCGCAGCTGGCGCGGCTCGTCGACAAGGATCATGCCGCGGTGGCGGCACACATTCTCGAACACGTTGATCTTGCCTTCGGCGTTCCGAACCATGAGCAGCGGAGTGCCGAGGAAATCGACGGGCTTGACCATGCCGGGGCGCGGAATGTCCTTGCCGAAACCGATGGCTGCCCAGCTGTCGCGGAACAGGGTGTCACGCTCATGGGTGAACATGGCGTCGTCGACATAACAGGCGTTCGGGAGCCCGTTCGCCGTTTCGATGGGGGACATTACGTTGCGAAGGTCGATCATGGCGGGTATCTCATGCCAGAGTTGTTTATCGCGGGAATTTCGCACCGAAAATCTGTTGTGGCAACCCGACTTGTGCATCCCGCCTGTGAAAGGGAATATGGCTGATGACCGAAGACCGCGCCGCGCCAATTCATCTCGATCTAGACGACCGCTTCTACCGGCATGTCGAGGCCGCCCCGTTCCCGCAGCACATCCTTCGCTGGCGCAATGACCGCGCGGCCGCGACGGTCGGTCTCGATGCTCTGGACGATACCGCCTGGGTGGATCATTTCGGCCGGTTTGCGCCGCTTCCCGGCAATATCGAGGGCCCGCTTGCGCTGTGTTATCACGGCCATCAGTTCGGCCATTACAACCACGAGCTCGGCGACGGGCGCGGTTTCCTGTTTGCCCAGCTGCGCGCCTATGATGGGCGCATTCTGGACCTCGGGACCAAGGGGTCGGGCCAGACACCGTTCTCGCGGACAGCCGACGGGCGCCTGACGCTGAAGGGCGCGGTGCGCGAGATCATGGCGACCGAGTTGCTCGAGGCGCTTGGCGTCAATACCTCGAAGACCTTTTCGGTGATCGAGACCGGGGAGTCGCTGCAGCGTCATGACGAGCCGTCGCCGACCCGGGCTGCGGTCATGGTGCGGCTGTCGCACGGCCATATCCGCATCGGCAGTTTCCAGAGATGCCGCTATCTGGAGGACGTCGAGGGCATCGAGATGCTGATGCGGCATACGGCGCGTCATCATTTTGCCGCAGAGCTCGATGCCGATGCGCCGGTGAACGATCTTGCCCCGGCCTTTCTTGCGACGGTGGCGGCGCGCGTTGCAGCCACGGCGGGGTCGTGGATGGCGGCGGGATTTGTCCATGGGGTTCTGAATACCGACAATTTCAATGTGACCGGCGAGAGTTTCGATTACGGCCCCTGGCGCTTCCTGCCACGCTTCGACCCGTCCTTCACCGCTGCCTATTTCGACAATGGCGGCCGCTATGCCTATGGCCGGCAGCCGGAAGCCAGCCTGTGGGCCGTCTGCCGTCTTGCCGACTGCCTGGTCCCTTTCGGCGGCACGGAACCGCTGGAAAAGGTGCTCGCCGACTTCTATCCGCGGCTGGAGATGCGGCTGCAGCAGAACCTGTGCTGGCGGCTTGGTGTCGAGGCAAGCGAGGACACCGGCAAGCATGTGGTGCGCAGCCTGTTCGAGGCCGCCCGCGGCAGCGAGACCCCATTTGCCCAGATCATCCATGACTGGTATGGCGGCAAGCAGCGGCGCGGGCGCTATGACGGTGCGGGCTGGCAGGAATTTGCCGGCCATATGACAGCAACCACGCCGCTGCCGCAGGCAGGCGACCCGTGGTTCGAACGCGAGGAGGCGGTCTGGCTGCCGATCGAGCTGGTCGAGCGCCTGTGGGAGCCGATTGCCATGCATGATGACTGGGCGCCGCTCTATGCCAGGATCGACGAGATCAGGGAGCTTGGCGCACGGCTTCGCGGAGAGGCGGCCTAGCGCCCCGTTATCAAGTGGCTTGATCAGCGCTTCAGCTGGTGGGCGGGGCAAGCGAGCGCGTGAACACCTCGCGCATCACGAAGCTGCTTTCCATGCGCAGCACATGAGGCAGCGCCGAGAGCTTTTCGGCGTGTAGCCGTCCGAAATCTCCGACATCGCGCGCCGCAACCCGCAGGATATAGTCGCTCTCACCGGCGATCAGGAAACAGGCAAGCACCTGCGGGATTTTGGCCGCCGCCGCCTCGAATTCGGCCAGCATCTCGGCGGATTGCCCCTCGAGGGTGATCTGCATGAGCACCAGCACCTCATGGCCGAGTTTTGCCGCGTTCAGCGACGCGTTGTAGCTGTCGATCACGCCGGACTGTTCAAGGAGATTGACCCGGCGAAGGCAGGCCGAAGGCGAGAGACCGACCGCGGCTGCCAGCTCGACATTCGATATGCGCGCGTTTTCCTGAAGCCGCAGCAGGATCTGGCTGTCGATCCGGTCCATGAACGCCCCTTTTGACGCTGGTGATTCGCCCTGCCGCGCGCGGTTCAGGACGATTGTCTGGAATCTTGGAATTATATACCACAGATATCAGAAAAATATGTGATTAATTGCACAATAAAGCTGTTATAGGCGTGAGAAAGACGGGAAATTGATTGAAATTCGGCATATTGTCCCATTTATCGGCTGGCGGAATGACATTTGTTGCTCAAGCGTCGTGCGCCGCGAAGGAGAGCCAGAATCAGGGGCCATGAATTCCGGCCCTGACAGGGGACAAGCCGAACATCGGTCTTTGCCGCAAGTTCGGTCATTACGAGTATCAGGAGAGACATCATGCTTATCGGTGTTCCAAAGGAAATCAAAGTTCGTGAATCGCGTGTCGGCCTCGTGCCGAATTCGGTTGCGGAGCTGACCGGTCGTGGTCACAGCGTACTGGTCGAGACAGGCGCTGGCGCCGGCATTGGTGCCGGTGACGACGCCTATCGCGCCGCCGGTGCGGAAATCGCGGCCAGCGCCGCCGACGTCTTCGCCAAGGCGGAGATGATCGTGAAGGTGAAGGAGCCCCAGCCGAACGAGTGGGTGCAATTGTCGGCTGACCAGATCCTGTTCACCTATCTCCACCTCGCGGCCGACATGGCGCAGACCCGCGGCCTGATGGAGTCCGGTTGCGCGGCGATTGCTTACGAGACCATCACAGACGATGCCGGCGGCCTGCCGCTGCTGGCGCCGATGAGCGAGGTTGCCGGGCGCCTGTCCGTGATCGAGGGCGCTGCCAACCTCAAGGCGAATGCCGGCGGCCGCGGTCTGCTGATCTCGGGCGTTCCGGGCACATCGCCTGCCGAGGTTGTCGTCATTGGTGGCGGTGTTGTCGGAACAAACGCCGCGAAAATGGCGATCGGCCTTGGCGCGCGGGTGACCGTGCTCGACCGTTCGGTGCCGCGTCTTCGCCAGCTCGACGACATCTTCGGCAATGCCATCACCACCCGCTATTCCAGCCGTGCCATCATCGAAGAGGTCTGCCGTGACGCCGATCTCGTTATCGGTGCCGTGCTGATCCCGGGTGCCAGCGCGCCGAAGCTGATCTCGCGTGACTTCCTGTCATCGATGAAGCCGGGCTCGGTCATCGTCGACGTCGCCATCGACCAGGGCGGCTGTTTCGAGACCTCGCGTGCGACCACACATGACGACCCGACCTACATCGTCGACGGTGTCGTGCATTACTGCGTCGCCAACATGCCGGGCTCGGTGCCGCTGACTTCGTCGGAAGCGCTGAACAACGCGACCCTGCCGCATGTCCTGGCCCTTGCCGAGCATGGCGTGGCCGCGCTGGACCGCGACCCGCATCTGGCCAACGGCCTGAATGTGCGTGGTGGTGAAGTCACCTTCGACGCGGTTCTCGAGGCCATGCAGGCAGAGGCCGCCTGACGGCAGCCACGCTTGATGCCGGTCTGAAGACCGTACAAGTTTCCTCCGAGTGACGGCCGGTGTGGGGTGCCACGCCGGCCGTTATTCATTGCCGGCCGATCTCGCGGCTCCGGAGCCAAAAAAAGGGTTGACCGGGGACGCCCATTCGCAGATAACACGGCGCGTACCGGCCTTCACGGCCGGTCTTCCCTTGCCGGGCACCGCGCATGAATGTGCACCCGGCAAACCTGATGGGGCCATAGCTCAGCTGGGAGAGCGCCTGCTTTGCAAGCAGGAGGTCGTCGGTTCGATCCCGTCTGGCTCCACCA
>WTIL01000005.1 GCA_011522725.1 Rhodospirillaceae bacterium | reverse complement strand
CGGGAGAGGCCGTCCTTCGGCACCGTTTTTGATGCCTTTCCCGATGCCAAGCGCAAGGCAGGGCTGCGAGACGCAGGATTGGAGTCCCGAGAAGCCGTAGAGAAAATTCTCGCTTCCTGACCCTGTAGGCTGCCGAGGCAGTACCTGCCGCAACATGCTCGAAAGTGCATTTAAGGAGATTCTGTTTTACTGTTTAACGAAACGTCAGTCTTGGCGTTCCATCAAGAAGGAGGAAGCAATGAAATACGCCGGAATAGCAATTTGCCTTGCCATAATCCTTGGTGCCGTCTCACATGTCGGCTTTCATCTCTATAATGACTTTATGAGCCTGACGTTCGTTTTGGGTGGCGCCGTCGGTTTTGCGCTTCTGAAGAACGAGACATCAGAAATGCCGCGTAACTTCGGTGACGGTGCCGTCTATTTCGGCTGGCTAGGGCTGCTTGTCGGTCTGGTTGCCATCGCCGGCAACGCCTTCGGGGCCTGGGGCAGTGTCGAGAAAATGGGGCCAGCGCTCGCCGTATCCATGCTGCCGCTGTTCTATGGCTATACAGTCAGGCTGATCTGCATGGCTGTCGGCAAAGCGAAACCAGCCGGATAAAGCTGCGGCTCACACCACCTGCTGGTGCACCTCGATGATGTTCCCTTCGGGGTCGTAGAAGAAAATCTGGTGCCACTCGGCGGCAAAGGCCGTGCCGTAATCGGCATATTCGATTCCATTGGCGCTGAGATGCGCCTTGAAAGCCTCGATGTCGTCGGTGCGAAAGGCGATATGGCCTCTTTCCACAGGATTGATGTGCCTGCCGTTTCTGGCGGCGACATCGAAATCCTGCTCGGCGAGGTGCATCTGCATGCTGCCTTCGGTGGCGAACTTGATATGCCCGTCATAACCGGTCTTGTCCGTCGCGTCGGTGCGCGGGAAATTCTGTGGTGCGATATCATCCATCTTCAGGATATCGACATAGAATTTGTGCAGGGCATCGACGTCCTTCGAGACATAATTGATGTGGTGGAATTCAAGTTTCAAAGCGGCCTCCGCATGCGATCCGGCCATATGGATCCATGCGCGCAGTGTGCCCCAGACAGCCGCCCGTTTCCAGACCTTCAGGGTTGCCGAGGCGGGATGGCCTGCGTGCGAAGTCGGGAAATGGTTGCCATGCCTCCGCAGGTGTCACTAGGCTGGATCCGGACGGATCAGCTGCCCGGCCTGTTGGCCGGCGAGGGAGGGTGAAACCATGTCGAAAGCCGTCATCACCAGCTACACGCTTCTGGACTTCCTTTCGGAGGGCGACATGCTCGCCTTCTTCACCTTTGTCGAGGAACATATGGAAGGGCATGCCGCCAATCTCAGGGCGCATGGCATGACGAAATTCTATGTCTCGCGCGTGTTCAACAAGGGCGACAAATACACCATCGGCAACTGGCTGGAATATGAGGACCAGGAAGCGTTCGCGGCCTGTGACAAGATCTGGCAGCAGTTTCTCGCCGACACATCGGACAAGTTCAATTTTGTCTCCAAGGTCGTGCCCTATCGCGGCATCGTCCAATATGATTTCAGCTAGCTTTTTCACTTTATTCTGTGGCGAGATCGCCGGAAGGTTCTGCGGCCAAATGACGGCGCAGTCGTCTGGCCAGCAAGGTGGACAAGGAGGCTCGACATGCAACTTGAAAACAGAAAGGCGCTTGTAACCGGCGCGGCAGGCGGCATCGGGCAGGCCATCGTCGCGCGCTTGCAGGCAGAAGGTGCGATGGTGGCAGCCTCCGATCTCGATCTGGCCGCGTCCGCCGCCAATATGCTGATTCCCGGCGATTTGCGCGACACCGGCTATGCCGACGAGCTGGCCAAGGCGGCGCATGATGCGCTTGGCGGGCTCGACATCGTGGTGAACAATGCCGGCATCATCACCCGCGGCGCCATCACCGAGACGACGGACGACGATCTGGCAAGGACGATGGCGATCAATTTCGACGCGCCCTTCAGGATCTGCCGTGCGGCGATCCCGCTTCTCGAGGCGAGCGGCGGCGGCGTGATCGTGAACACATCATCCTGCTGGGGCGTTCATCCCGGCCCGGCGCACCCCCTTTATTGCGCCTCGAAGGCCGCCGTCGCCTTGCTGACCCAGTGCCTCGCCCGCGATCATGCCCATCAGAAGATTCGCGTGAACGCGGTCTGCCCGCTGGAGGTCGACACACCAATGCTGCGCACCGGCTTCGAGGTGCGCGGCCTCAACCCGGACACGGCCATTGCCGACCTCGACAAATCGGTGCCGCTCGGCCGGATCGCCCAGCCCGAGGACATTGCCGATGTGGT
>WTIL01000100.1:14548-33637 GCA_011522725.1 Rhodospirillaceae bacterium | reverse complement strand
TCACCCGGTGACGACGCCCCGACAACAGCCCGAGGCATTGCCGGGCTTCGGCCTCGGCCTCGGTCTTCGGAAGAATCATGCGGCCACGCGCCACCACCGTGTCACCGGCAAGGATGGCGGCGCCTTCCGGCGCGCCCAGCGCGGCGGCGGCTTCGGCCTTTTCCAGCGCCATGCGCCGCGCGTAATCGGCAGGAAGCTCGCCGCGGCGCGGTGTCTCGTCGATGTCGGCAGGCAGTACCAGATCCGGCGCGATGCCGATCTGGGCAAGCAGACCCAGTCTCCGCGGCGAGGCGGAAGCAAGGACAAGCTGGTGGTCTGTGGTGGTCATCTGGCCCCCTTCATCCGGCGAGGGACAGCGCGGGCCGCTCTGGGTGGCCGGCCTACTTGAACCGGAATGTGATCCGGCCCTTGGTCAGGTCGTAGGGTGTCATTTCGACATTCACCCGGTCACCGGCGAGGATCCGGATGCGGTTCTTCCGCATCTTGCCGCTGGTATGCGCAAGCACCTCGTGATCATTGTCGAGCTTTACCCGGAACATCGCGTTCGGCAGCAGTTCTGCTACCGTTCCCGAGAATTCAATTACGCCTTCCTTGGCCATGAGCGCCTTTCCGCTTTGAATTGAAGTGCCCTAGCAATGGCCAAAAACGGCCAAAAGGTCAACCCTCGCCCTCGTTTTCCTGCGGCAGCCATGCCGTCAGCTTGGCGCTGATATCGTCGCGCACCGCACGATAGGCCCGAAGCCGCTCCTCGCGCGATCCCTGCAGGCCGGCAAGATTGTCGACCGGCCAGTACAAGGTCTGGCAGTCGATGTTGCGGGTAAGCTCGAGGGCACGGTCATGCGCTTCCGGAGAGAAGGAGATGATGACGTCATAGAATTCACAGTCGAGATCATCAAACCCCTTGGGCTGGTGGGACGACAGGTCGATGCCGGCCTCTTCCATGACGGCAATCGCGAACCCGTCCTGCCCTCCGGGCTCGACACCGCAGGAATCAGTGAAGATACGGCCGGGAAAACGGGCCTTGATCATGGCTTCCGCCATGGCGGAGCGGACCGCATTGATATTGCAGGCAAACAGCACCGAGGTGACATTCGCCGCCGGTGTGATGTCCCCCTTGTCGATATCGTTGTCCGCCATGTCCTCGCCTTTCCTTCGGCCGGCCTGCCCTATTTCGTCTGCAGGACGCAGATCAGGGTGAACAGCCGCCGCGATGTCATTTCGTCCGTCGCCACCTTGCCGTCCAGCCGGCCTCGCAGGATTTCCGCGCCTTCATTGTGAAGCGCGCGCCGTCCCATATCGATGGCCTGAATCTGTGAAGGTGACTTGGTGCGGATGGCCTCGTAATAGGTGTCGCACACCTGGAAATAGTCGCGCATCACCCGTCGCAGCGGGCCAAGCGCCATATAGAACTGCGCCAGCTCGGTATCGCCGCTGTCGCGGATGTCGAACCGGATATGCCGCCCCTCGGCGCGAAGATAGAGATGGAACGGCCCGCCGCGCTGCTCACCCTCGCCGCCAACAAGCGAGAAGCTGTTATCTTCAAGAATGTCGTAAATGGCGATCGCACGCTCATGCTCGGCCTCGGCCGTGCGGCGCGGCGCGTTGGCTTCGTCGAGCTCGATCCGGACGAGCCGATGCGCGGGTCCTGCGACCAGTTCATCATGGGTTCGCCCGTCCTCAGCCATCTCAGCTCCGCGCGTTCATCCTGATGGTCATCGACAGGGCATGCCCGCCAAGACCTTCGGCATTGGCAAGCTCGACCCCTGCGGGCGCGATGCTGGCAAAGCTGCCGGCGTCACATTCGACCGTGGTCGTCCGCTTCATGAAATCGACGACGCCGAGCCCGGACGAGAATTTCGACGTCCGTGCCGTCGGCAGGACATGGTTTGGCCCGGCGACATAATCGCCGATGGCTTCCGGCGTGTAACGGCCAAGGAAGACGGCGCCGGCATGCCGGATCCGGCCAAGCCAGCTTCGCGGCTCGCGAACGGCAAGTTCCAGATGTTCGGCGGCGATGCGGTTGGCCAGCGCCGGCATGTCATCCATCGAAGCCACCGTGATGATGGCGCCGTTGTCCTGCCATGACTGCCCGGCAACGGCGGCACGCTCCAGCGTTGCCAGCGTCGTCTCGACAGCCTTGTCCACCGCATCGGCGAAGGCGGCATCGTCGGTGATCAGTATGGCCTGGGCAGCCTCGTCATGCTCGGCCTGCGACAGCAGGTCGGCAGCAATCCAGGCAGGATCATTCCCGGAATCGGCAATCACAAGGATCTCCGACGGGCCGGCGATCGAATCAATTCCGACGGTGCCATAGACTTGCCGCTTGGCAGCGGCGACATAGGCATTGCCGGGCCCGACAATCTTGTCGACCGGGCGGATGCTGTCGGTGCCATAGGCGAGCGCGGCAATGGCCTGGGCCCCGCCGACACGCCAGATTTCGTCCACACCGGCAATGCCGGCAGCGGCAAGAACCATCGGGCTGACATAGCCGTCCGGCGCCGGCACGACGATGACGCGGCGCTCGACACCGGCGACGGCAGCCGGCACGGCGTTCATCAGGACCGAGGAGGGATAGGCCGCCTTGCCACCCGGAACATAGAGGCCGGCAGCATCCACAGCCGTATGGCGCATGCCAAGCCCGACACCCTGATCATCCGTATAGTCGAAATCCTGCGGCAGCTGGCGCTCGTGGAAACTACGAATGCGCGATGCTGCCGTCTCCAGCGAATCGCGAAGGGCCGGCGTCAGGCCGTCGAGCGCGGCGTCGATCTCGTCGCGGCCGACCGCGAGTTCGGCCACCGAGCCGGCGTCGAGCCGGTCATATTTCGCAGTCAGCTCCAGCAGGGCCGCATCGCCGCGCGCGCGCACATCGGCAATGATCCCCGCGACCGCCTCGGCAACGTCCACCGTCGCCTCGCGCTTGGCCGCCAGCAATGTCTCGAAGCGGACCTCGAAATCCGCCTGCCGGTTATCCAGCCTGACCGCCATCACATATCCCTTTCGCAAACTGCCGGCACCGCATCCCTTGCGGTTACACATACCGTCACGGCGGCCACTCCAACGGTGTCCGCCTGCCGGTTGCCTCCGGTCAGGAAGGTTTAACGACAAAAACGCCGCGAAATCAATCTCTCGGGCAATCTCTCGGGCAATCCCGAAGACACGATTGGCGTTCAGGTCTCGACATCATGTGCCGGCCTGTTCGGCGTCGGCTGACCGGTCTCGATGTCCTCGGCAATCACCGACAGGCCGTCGAGATCGAATTGCAGCGCCGCGCCGCCGGAAAACAGCAGTTCGATCCGCTCGCCATCTGTGGTGCCGGCATCATCCGCCCTGATGGCCAGAAGATTGAACAGCGCCGACTTTCGGTCAGACGGCATGCCCGACTGACGGACAGCTCTCACACCACGAATCTGAACACCGCACAACCGGCGCTGGTACACAGGCCCGCCATCCTCGCTGGTCACGCCCCGCACCGGCGGCTGGTCCCAGCAGAACCGGTTGACCACCATCACGAAGCGGCGGCCACCCTGGTCATGGAACATGTCCTCACCCGGGATGATCGCGTCCTGAAGAAGCGCCGACAGGACCTCAAGGTCGTCCTGTCCGGCGGCCTGCAAGCGCAGCCTGCCGTCCTCTCCATTATGCACCGGACCACTCACAGCTGCCTCAGACCCGGTGCATCCGTGCGCCGCACTGGCCGAGCTTGGCCTCGAGATCGGAATAGCCCCGGTCCAGATGATAGATCCGGCTGACCTCGGAGGTGCCTTCCGTCGCCAATGCCGCCAGCACAAGCGACACCGACGCCCTGAGGTCGGTTGCCATCACCGGTGCCGGCGTCAGGCTGGGCTTGCCGCGCACCATGGCAATCCCGCCATCGACCTGAATATCGGCGCCCATGCGCATCAGTTCCGGCACATGCATGAAGCGGTTCTCGAACACTGTCTCGGAAATCCGCGACGACCCGTCGGCAAGGCACATCAGCGCCATGAACTGCGCCTGCAGGTCGGTCGGGAACCCGGGGAACGGGTCGGTGGTGATGTCTGCCGACCCGATGCCGCCATTTGCGGCGACCCGGATGCCGTCATCATTCTCGTCGATGGTGATACCGCACCGGCGCAGCACCTCAAACAGCGAATCAAGATGGCGCGCGCGGGCATTCTGCAATGTCAGCTCGCCGCCGGTGATCGCGGCGGCAATGGCGAATGTGCCGGCCTCGATCCGGTCGGGGATGACGTCGTGTGTCGCATCGCCGAGGCTGTCGACACCCTCGATCGTAATTGTATCCGTGCCGTGGCCGGTGATGCGCGCGCCCATTGCGATCAGGCATTCGGCAAGATCGCTGATCTCGGGCTCGCGCGCGGCATTCACAATTTCGGATGTGCCCTTGGCGAGTGTGGCCGCGATCATCGCGTTTTCGGTGGCGCCGACAGACACCATCGGAAAGACGACGCGCGCGCCGGTCAGCCCGCCGGGCGCCCTTGCCTGAATGTAGCCGTCGGCAAGCTCGACGATCGCGCCGAAGGCCTGCATCGCACGGATATGGAGATCGACCGGCCTGGTGCCGATGGCGCAGCCGCCCGGAAGCGACACGCGCGCCTGACCGTAACGCGCCAGCAGCGGCCCGAGCACAAGGATCGAGGCGCGCATCTTGCGGACAAGGTCATAGGGAGCGTCGAAATTGGTGGCGCTGCCCCCGATCACCAGCATGTCGCCCGTTCGCCCGACATCCATGCCATGATTGCGAAGAAGGACCTCCATCGATCCTGTATCGACAAGGTCCGGAACGTTTCGAAGCCGCAACGTGCCGTCGGTGACGAGTCCTGCCGCAATCAGGGGCAACGCCGCGTTTTTCGCCCCGCTGACCACGATCTCGCCCTTCAGCGGCACGCCACCTTCAATCCTCAGACTGTCCATCTTGTCTCCCCGTAGATGCGGGCTTGATCGGTCGTTCGCGATGGCCGGCGGTACCGGAGCCGTTACGTGCCCGCGACTGGGACTTGCGCTTGTGAAGGTTCTCGCGAAGGGCCTTCGCCAGCCGCTCCTTCTTGTCCTCGCCAGAACCTGACAATTCCTGTTCCTCTCGTCCCTGCGACCGATGCACCGCTGACGTGCATCCGTTAACCTGACCTTATCGCGCAAACTCGGTGCGCCGCCAATGGCAAAAGCGCTCCCGGCCCTGCTGTCGCCTCGTTGTCGCCCCATTCCCGAGCCACCATCCTGACCCGTCATTAAGGACATATTGTGGCAGGACGGGCAGGGGGATAGAGTCGGGCCTGACAACGTTCCCGCGTTCAAAGACCCTGATGCCATGTTCGGGAACAAATGGTACGGCAGTCCTTCGGACCAGCCCGGACAGAAGGGGTAAGCAGCATGTCGCCGGCTCTCGGCTCACGGATCAAACAATGGTGGCTTCCGGCACTTCTGGTCGCCGGGCTTGTGCTGTTCTTTGCCAGCGGTGCGCATCGGGCCATCAGCTGGCAGACGATCGCGCTGCATTACGGGCAGATCACGGCATATACCGAAGCCAATCTGGGGCTGGCGGCAGCGTCGTTCCTGCTGCTCTATGCGGTGGCGGTGGCTTTCTCGCTTCCCGTCGCGCTGCCGCTCACCCTGACAGGCGGCGCGATTTTCGGCTGGCTTGCGGTGCTGCTGGTGCTTGTCGGCGCGACGGCAGGCGCCGGGGTGGTGTTCATCGCCGCCCGCACCGCCTTTGCCGACCTGGCGCGACGGCGCGCCGGTCCGTTCATGGCGCGGCTCGAGGACGGCTTCAGCCGCAACGCCTTTTCCTATCTGCTCGCCTTGCGCCTGATCCCGGCCGCGCCCTTCTGGGTCGTCAATATTGTGCCGGCGCTGACCCGCATGCCGTTCCGAAGCTATCTTGCCGCCACCTTTATCGGCATCGCGCCGGGATCGGCGGTCTTCGTTTCGGTGGGAAGGGGTCTCGACCATGTTCTGGCGGCGGGGCGCACGCCCGATCTCGAAATTCTGGGATCACCGGCCATACTCGGCCCGCTGGCGGCGCTGGGCCTGCTGGCGCTGATGCCGGTTGCCTGGAAAAAATTCACCGCCTTGCGGCACAAGGGAGACGGGTCATGAACACCATCGACACCGATATCTGCATCATTGGCGGCGGGTCCGGCGGGCTGAGCGTCGCGGCAGGCGCGGCGCAGATGGGCGCGCGGGTCGTGCTGTTCGAAGCCGACCGCATGGGCGGTGACTGCCTGAACAGCGGCTGTGTGCCGTCAAAGGCGCTGCTGGCGGCGGCCAAGGCCGCGCATCACGCGCACGGCAATCCGGCGATGGGGGTCACCGGGGCGGCGCCGGCGATCGATTTCGCCGCGGTGAAACGCCATGTCGCGGACGTCATCGCCACCATCGCCCCGCATGATTCGGTGGAACGGTTCACCGGGCTCGGCGTTCAGGTGATCGAGGAACGCGCCGCCTTTGCCGGGCGGCGGCTGGTGCGGTCGGCCTCGCATGAGGTGCGGGCCAAATTCTTTGTCATCGCCACCGGCTCGCGCGCCGCGGTGCCGCCCGTTCCGGGCCTCGATACCGTGCCGTTCCACACCAACGAGACGATTTTCGCCGATGCCGAAAAGCCGGCCCATCTCGCCATCATCGGCGGCGGCCCGATCGGCATCGAGATGGCGCAGGCGCATGCCAGGCTCGGCTGCAAGGTCACCGTGATCGAGGCCATGACGATCCTCGGCAAGGATGATCCCGATGCCGCCGCCATTCTGAAGGACCGGCTGGTGAAGGAAGGGATCGAGCTGGTCGAGGGCATCGGAGTGGCCGGCGTGTCGGGGACCACCGGGTCGATCAGGCTGGATTTGGCCGACGGGCGCAGCATCACGGCGAGCCATCTTCTGGTCGCCGCCGGACGGCGCGCAAATATCGACGATCTGGGGCTGGAGGCGGCCGGCATCGCCACCCGCCCCGGCGGGATCGTGACCGACAGGCGGCTTCGCACCAGCGACAAGCGGGTCTTTGCCATCGGCGACGCCGCCGGGCGCGCGCAGTTCACCCATATCGCCGGCTATCACGCCGGCATCGTGATCCGCAACATGCTGTTCCGGCTTCCGGCGAAGATCGATGAAAGCCTGACGCCGTGGGTGACCTACACCGACCCCGAACTGGCGCATGTCGGGCTTGGCGAGAGTGCCGCCGCCGAGGCATGGGGCGCCGGCAACATCCGCACCCGGACGGTCTCGCTGGACGGCAATGACCGTGCCGTGGCCGAAGGACGGACCGAGGGGATGGTGAAAGTGGTGACACATCGAAACGGGCGCATTCTGGGGGCGACCATCCTCGCACCGCAGGCCGGGGAGATGATCCTCGCCTGGTCGGTGGCGATCGCGGCGCGGCGGCGGATTGGCAGCATGGCCGGCACGATCGCGCCCTATCCGACCTTCGGCGATGCCAGCAGGCGCGCCGCCGGACAGTTCTTTACCGAGGCGCTGTTCAGCCCGCGGACAAGACGGATCGTCAGGCTGTTGCTGAAACTCTGACAAATCCCGCTTGCAATCGGCGCGCAATCTCGTGTAAGTCAGGCGCGTCGATGGCGACGCTGCCATAGCTCCAGCGGTAGAGCGCACCCTTGGTAAGGGTGAGGTCGCGTGTTCGAATCACGCTGGCAGCACCATCGCACCTTTTCTCTAAATCAATGGTCCCGGCCCGGCCTCAGGCTTCGGTGGCTTTTGGCCTGTTCACGCCCGTCCCGCCGCGTCGGTGGCGCTGTCGCTGAGCGCGCCCTTCACGGCCCCGGTCTCGTCGGGCGAGCCGAAGCCGAAGATCAGCCTGTCGGTCGCCGGATCGAGCCGCACCTCGACAAGATCGCCGTCGCCGAACCGGCCCTCCAGCAGTGCCTCGGCAAGCGGGTTCTGCACCGCGTTCTGGATCACCCGCTGCAGCGGGCGCGCGCCGAACTGCGGGTCGTATCCGCGGGTGGCGAGCCATGACGCCGCCTCGTCGCTGAGCCGCAATGCCACCCCGCGTTCGGCAAGACGCGCCGACAGGCGGGCGAACTGGATGGTGACGATGTCGCCCATATGGCCGGGGGCGAGCCGGTGAAACAGCAGCACCTCGTCCAGCCTGTTCAGGAATTCCGGCCGGAAGGTGGACTGGACATCCGCCATCACGGCGTCCCGCGCCGCATCGCTGTCCTCGCCGTCATCGAGCGCCAGCAGATGGTCGGCTCCGATGTTCGAGGTCAGCAGGATGATGGTATTGGCAAAATCCACACGGCGGCCCTGGCCGTCGGTCAGATGCCCCTCGTCCAGAACCTGAAGAAGGATGTTGAAGATGTCGGGATGCGCCTTCTCGATCTCGTCGAACAGCACCACCTGATAGGGACGGCGGCGCACGGCCTCGGTCAGGCTGCCGCCCTCTTCATAGCCGACATAGCCCGGCGGCGCGCCGATCAGCCTGGCGACGGCATGCTTTTCCATATATTCGGACATGTCGATCCGCAGGATGGCGTCGTCATTATCGAACAGGAAGCCGGCAAGCGCCTTGGCCATCTCGGTCTTGCCGACACCGGTCGGCCCCAGCATCAGGAAACTTCCCATCGGCTGGTTCGGGTCGGACAGGCCGGCACGCGACCGGCGGGTGGCGTTGGCGACGGCGCTGACGGCCTCGGCCTGGCCGATGATACGGCGGCCGATCTCGGCCTCCATCGCCAGCAGCTTCTCGCGCTCGCCCTCCAGCATCTTGTCGACCGGAATGCCGGTCCAGCTGCTGATCACGGCGGCGATCTGCGCGGCGGTGACCTCCTCGTCGACGATCTCGGATTCCGAGACAGCGGATTTCGCCGCGGCAAGCTCCTGCTCGATCGCCGGGATGCGGGAATAGGCGAGCTCGGCAGCCTCTTCGAGGCGGCCCTCGCGCTGCGCCACTTCCAGCCGGTGCCGCGAATCCTCGAGCCCCTGCTGCAGCCGGCCAACCTCGGCCATCTGGCCTTTCACATCCTCCCACTGCGCGGTCAGCGTTGCGGATTCGGCCTCGAGCCGCACCAGCTCGGCCGCGATAGCATCAAGCCGCTTTTTCGCGCTGTCGGGATTTTCCTTCTGCAGCGCCGCCTGCTCGATCTTCAGCTGCATGATGCTGCGGTCGATGGCGTCCAGCTCGGCAGGCTTGCTGTCGGACTGGATGCGCAAATGGCTTGCCGCCTCGTCCATCACATCGATGGCCTTGTCGGGAAGAAACCGTTCGGAAATATAGCGATGCGAGAGTTTCGCCGCTGCGATCAGCGCGTCGTCGGTGATGCGGACACCGTGGTGAAGCTCGTATTTCTCTTTCAGGCCGCGCAGCACGAAAATGGTGTCCTCGACCGTCGGCTCGTCGACGAAGACCGGCTGGAACCGGCGGGTCAGCGCCGCGTCCTTTTCCACATACTGCCTGTATTCATCCAGCGTCGTCGCGCCGATGCAGCGCAGCTCGCCCCGCGCCAGCGCCGGCTTCAGCAGGTTCGAGGCATCCATCGCGCCGTCGGTCTTGCCGGCGCCGACAAGCTGGTGCATCTCGTCGATGAAAAGGACCACCTCGCCGTCCCGTGACTCGACCTCTTTCAGGACGGCCTTCAGACGCTCCTCGAACTCGCCGCGATATTTCGCGCCGGCGACAAGCGCGCCCATGTCGAGCGACAGCAGCGCCTTGTCGGCAAGCGCCTGCGGCACATCACCATTGACGATGCGCTGCGCCAGCCCCTCGGCGATGGCGGTCTTGCCGACGCCGGGCTGGCCGATCAGCACCGGGTTGTTCTTGGTGCGGCGCGCCAGAATCTGGATGGTGCGGCGGACCTCGGCCTCGCGCCCGATGACCGGGTCGAGCTTGCCGCGCCGCGCCGCGTCGGTGACATCGGTGGTGAATTTCGACAGGGCCTCATAGCTGTCCTCGGCAGCATCGCTGTCGGCGGTGCGGCCCTTGCGCATATCGGCGATGGCGGCAGACACGCGCGCCGCGTCGAGCCCCGCCCCGGACAAGAGGCGGCCGACCTCGCCCTTGCTCTTGACCATGGCAAGAAGCAGCGCGTCCACCGCAAGGAAACTGTCGCCAAGGGTTTTCGCCTCACCCTCGGCAGCCTGCAGGATGCGGGCAAGGTCGATATCGAGCTGCAGCTGGTCGGCGCCCGACCCGGTCACCGCCGGGATCGCCGCAAGCGACTTGTCCAGCGCCGCGGAAAGCCCGTCGATGTCACCGCCGGCGCGCCCGACGAGGCTGCGAAGGGTGACGTTGTCATCCGCCAGCAACGCGCGAAGAAGATGCATCGCCGTGACCTTCTGATGGTTCGCGGCAAGGGCGTCATTCTGCGCCGCCATCACGGCGTTTCGCACAAGGGCGGTGAATTTGTCGGTCTGCATGGCTCACACTCCTTCCCGGCGGCCACCGAAGCCTGCCCGGGCGCTGCCGTGCGGGCAGAAGGGACAGTGTAACGGCAAACCACCGGCACATGCGCCCCGCAGGCACCGTCTTTCGACATTTTTTATGCGAGGAGCTTTTTGTATGCGTTTTAGTTATGCATCTGTGTCGCGGCTTTCAAGTCCTGCGGAACAGTGCGCCAAGGGCACGGAAAAACCGGCTCGCTCTGCTTTTCCGCCGGCCGGGTTTACTTGCCTCAGGGGCTTGCCGGGGTCACCCGCCCGTGGTGAAATCCCCGCCATGACCCAGCCCCGTTCCGATCCGTTGCCGTCCGCCCCGCCCCTGCAGGTGCCGACGTTCGATTTCATGCGGGTCGAATGGCGATTCCTGTTGTTCGGCGTGGCGATGGCCTTCTGCTCGTCGCTTGGCCAGACCTTTTTCATTTCGCTCTTCTCGTCCGAGATCAGGAGTGAACTCGGGCTCAGCCACGGCGCCTTCGGCACCTATTACGCCATTGCCACAACGGCCAGCGCGGTCACCCTGCTTTGGCTCGGCAAGCTGGCCGACACGATGCGGGTGGAACGGCTGGCATTCCTTGTGATCTGCTGCCTGTGCGCGGCGGCCATGATGTTCAGCCAGGTGAATTCGGTCATCGCCCTGATTGGCGGGCTGTACCTGCTGCGGCTGTTCGGCCAGGGGATGACGACGCACACCTACACCACGGCGATGGCACGGCGCTATGTGGCGGCGCGGGGACGGGCGCTGTCGCTGGCGCAGCTCGGCATGAATGCCGCTGAATCCATCGGCCCCGCTTCGGTGGTGGCGCTGCTGTCCATTCTGGACTGGCGACTGTTGTGGATGATCCTTCCCTTCCTGCCGCTTGTCGGGCTTCTGCCCTTCCTTCGCACCCTGACACAGCGCACCCGCTACCAGGATGGCGGCGGCCTCGAAGGGGTGCGGGCGGCGGCGGCGGCGGCGGGTATCGACGACAAAGCCGATGCCGACATCATCACCATCGACAGTGTCAATCACTGGCGCCGGCGCGCCGTTCTTCGCGACAGCCGTTTCTGGCTTGGGCTCGTCGGACTGACGATGATCCCCGGGTTCACCGTCACCGGCATGCTGTTCCACCAGATCTATCTTGCCGAGCTTGCCGGCGTGTCGCTGGCCAGCTGGGCGGCGATGTATGTTGTCTATGCCGCCTGCGCGGTGATCGGAACGCTCGTCGCCGGCCAGCTTGTCGACCGGTTCACCGGCCGGCGGGTGGCAGCGCATATGATGCTCCCCATCACCCTTGCCTGCGCCGCCCTGTGGCTGGTCGAGGGCCAGGCCGGCGTGTTCCTGTTCTTTGTCTTTTTCGGCTTTGCGTCCGGCATGCCCTACAGCGCCGTCTCGGCGACCCTGGCAGAGATGTACGGAACCCGTTACCTCGGCGAGGTGAAGGCCATATTTCTGCCACTCGGGGTGTTTAGCTCGGCCCTGTCGCCGATGGTGATGGGCATGTTGATTGATATGGGGTACGGCATGGGGGTCCTGATGGGTCTGAATATCGCGCTTGCGCTGCTGGCACAGGCCGGCGGGGCAATGATGCTCGGCAAGCCGCCGAGGCTGGCCATCTCATGACGGGACATCTGCGCACCATGATCGCGGCCACGATGCTTGCCGCACTGACAGTCATGATGCCGGGCCTGCCGGCAGCGGCTGATGACAGCTGGGGCGGCACCTGGTTCACCTGCGAGTTCGCGCGCTCGCAGACGCCTCCCGATGACGAGTGCGCGATGTTTGACGACGAGGGGTTCCGCTTCTCGAACGGGCGGTTCACCTATGTGCGGATCACCAAATCCGACGAGACCGCCTGCCGGGGCGAGAAGGTAGGCCAGTGTTTCCGGCGCGACCGCCCGGCCATCACCATCAGCACAAGTGACCGCGGCAAGCTCGATCTGGGTCCCGAGAGGATCAGAGTGAAATATCTGTTCTGCACGCAGACCTTCTATTTCAAGGACACCGAGCATTACCGCGAAATCTGGCCCGACGAGGACAGATGTTTCTGGGCGCGCAAGCGACATTTCTATATCGCCCGTTATGATGGTGAGATCACCGAAAGGCAATGAACGGCATGAGCAGCAGCACAGGACAGGCGGCACAGGACCCGGAAAGGCGGGTGATCCGGATCGGCGGCGCCGAAGCGGCAGACTTCCTGCAGTCGATCCTGACATCGGATATGGAGGCGCTCTCGCCCGGCGAAACCCGGGCCAGCGCCCTGCTGACGCCGCAGGGACGAATCCTCGCCGACATGATGGTCTTGCGCGTGGATGACGGCTTCATGCTGGACTGTGATGCAAGCCGGGCCGACGACCTGTTCACGCGGCTTCGCCGCTACAAGCTACGTCGCCCCGTTGCCCTCGAGATACTGGATGATCACCGGCTTTGGGTCGGCTGGGACGATGCGGCCATGCCCCGGGGCGCGAGCACCGACCCGCGGCACCCGGCGCTGGGATGGCGCTGGATCGGGCCGGCGGGATCAGGTCCCGAAACAGCATCAGGGTCCGGACCGGCGGACATCGACCAGTGGCATGCGGTGCGCATCGCCGCCGGTGTGCCGCAGGGCCCGGTCGACCTGCAACCGGAACGGGCGCTGATGCTGGAAGCAGGGCTCGACAGGCTTGGCGCCGTCGATTTCGAGAAGGGATGCTATGTCGGGCAGGAGGTCACGGCGCGCACGCATTATCGCGGACTGGTGAAACGGCGCATCGTGCCGCTGGAAGTCAGCGGCGGCTGCCCGGCGAGTGGCGAGGCGGTATCCGAGGGCGAGCGTGATCTCGGCACCGTTCTGAGTGTTGCCGGCGGCGGCGGCGAGAGGGCGCTTTGCCTTGCCGCCATGAAACTGTCAGACATCCACCGGATCAATGACGGCGATCACGAGCTGACAGCAGGTGGCCATGCCGCGCGCCTCGCCATACCAGACTGGATGCTGCCGCTTCCCGACCCGTCAAAAACCGATACCGGCTGACCGGCGGATGTCAGCTGACGGGATCAGGATTTGCCGCCAAACAGCGCTTCGGCAGCCGCGTTCACCGAGCCCTTGCCGGCGATAATGGCCTCGACCTTGGCAATCTCGGCTTTCATCGCGGCGACATAGGCCTCGAGGTCTTCGACGTTCCAGCGCTCCATCTCGGGGCCGGGGCCGGCCGGCTTCAGCTTCTCGAGTTCGTCTTCCATATCCTGCCTCCGTTCAGCCGGTGTTGAAGCCAGTATCGGTGATTCCCCGACGCCCCGCAAAGGTCTTTGCAAAACAGGCGGTTCATGGCTATAAAGGCGCATCCCCGCTATTTAACGCGAGATTGCGCAGCCCGCAGGATCGGGCTTGCAGCAGAAAGCAGGTAATGATGACACAATTGCTCATGCCCAAGGCAACGGCCGTATGGCTGATCGACAACACCGCACTGTCCTTCGACCAGATTGCGGATCTGTGCAGCCTCCACCCGCTGGAGGTGCAGTCGATTGCCGATGGCGAAACCGGCATCGGCATCCAGGGTTACGACCCGGTGCAGAACGGCCAGCTGACCCGCGAGGAAATCGAGCGCTGCGAGGCCGACCCGTCGGGCCGCCTCGAACTGGCGACCTCGGACCTTCCGACGCCCAACCGCCGCACCAAGGGGCCGCGCTATGTTCCGGTGGCTCGCCGCGGCGACAAGCCCGACGGCATTGCCTGGCTGGTCAAGCACCATCCGGAGCTCAAGGACTCGCAGATCGTCAAGCTGATCGGCACCACCAAGGAAACGATCACCAAAATCCGCGAGCGGACACACTGGAACATCAGCAACATCTCGGCAAAGCATCCGGCGATGCTCGGCCTGTGCAAGCAGACCGACCTGGACGCCGCCATCGAAAAGGCCGGCGGCACGCCGCATGTCGAGGAACAGGTATCGGATATCAGCGAACTGCCCTGACCCGATGGCAAGACGGGTCCGGCCTGAAACGGCCGACGCCCTGCCGGACGCAGAGGGGCCTGCGGAACGGGAAGACAACCGGTGAACAGCACCGACATCGAGGAACAGCAAATCCTGAAAGCGCGTCTGCACGTGCTGGAGAGCGAGCATCGCGACCTTGACGACGTGATCGAGCGGCTGTCGGAGGACAAGCCGTTCGACCAGTTGCAGCTGCAACGGCTGAAAAAGCGCAAACTTGTCCTGAAGGACGAGATGGCACTTGTGCGAAGCCGCATCCTTCCCGACATCATCGCGTGAATCATCGCCTGAGACGAGAACGAAGCCCATGTCCAATACCACCACCCGTCCCGCCGTTGCCGTCTGCATGGGAAGCCAGTCCGACTGGACCACCATGCAGGAAGCCGCCCAGATGCTGGAAATGCTGGATGTGCCTTATGAGGCGAAAATCATCTCGGCACATCGCACACCCGACAGGCTGGCGGCATTTGCGCGCGGCGCGGCGGATGCGGGATTCGGCGTGATCATTGCCGGTGCAGGCGGCGCAGCGCATCTTCCGGGCATGCTGGCGGCGCATACCGACCTTCCCGTTCTTGGCGTGCCTGTCGAATCCAAATCATTGAAGGGCATGGATTCCCTGCTGTCGATCGTGCAGATGCCGGCCGGCGTTCCGGTCGGCACGCTTGCCATCGGCATTCCGGGCGCCCGTAATGCCGGCCTGATGGCGGCCCAGATCCTCGCGCTTGGCGACGCCGCGCTGGCAAGCCGCCTGCACAGCTGGCGTCAGGCACAGACCGATTCGGTAGCCGACAGCCCGTCATGACCAGCCCGGCCGGCAGCCACGGACAAGGCACCCCTTGCATCGGCATCCTCGGCAGCGGCCAGCTTGGCCGGATGATTGCCATCGCCGCCGCGCAACTCGGCGTCAGGACGCATGTCTATGCCCCCGATGCGCAGGCAAGCCCGGCCGGAGAGGTGGCGACCACGACAACCACCGCATCCTATGACGACATCGAAAGCCTGCGCCGGTTCGCGGCGAGCGTTGATGCCGTGACCAGCGAATTCGAGAATGTGCCGGCTGCCACCATGCAGGTCATCGGAGAGAGCTGCCTTGCCAGCCCGGGCGCGGCCGCGCTTCAGGCGGCACAGCACAGGATTGCAGAGAAGACCCTCGCCGCCGGCCTAGGCATCCCGACGCCGCGCTTCTGGCAGGTCGGATCGCTGCAGGATCTGACACTGGCGATGAAGGCGCTTGGCGGCCCGGCCATCCTGAAGACCTGCAGGCTCGGCTATGACGGCAAGGGCCAGGTGCGGATCAAACCGGATGACGATCTTGCAACCGCCCTTGAAGCTGTCGGAAGCGATGATGCCATCCTCGAGGAGATGATCGCCTTCGACGGCGAGATCAGCGCCCTTCTCGCCCGTGACGCACAGGGCAACATGGTGCATTTTCCGGTCAGCCAGAACCGCCACGAAAACGGCATTCTGGCACGCACTGTGGCCCCGGCCCCGGTCATTCCGGCGATCGAGGAGGCGGCGCAGAGCGCCACGGCAGCCCTGGCAGAGGCTGTCGATCTCGTCGGGCTGCTGGCTGTCGAGTTTTTCATCGCCGCCGACGGCAGGCTGCTGTTCAACGAGATGGCACCGCGGCCGCACAATTCATTTCACTGGACGATCGAGGGCTGTGCCACAAGCCAGTTCACGCAGCTGGCGCGGGTTCTGACCGGCCTCGGCTTCGGCGATACCACGCCCTATGGACGCTGGCAGATGGACAATCTTCTCGGCCAGCATCTGGACCGGGTGCCGGGCCTGCTGGCCGATGCCGGCAACCACCTCCATCTCTATGGCAAGCCCGAGGCACGCCAGGACCGCAAGATGGGGCATGTCAGCCGCCGTCTGGGCGACTGACAACCCGTCCGGGCGGAAAGCCGAGCGCTCAGCCCTTGTTCAGTGTTTCAAGGTCGAACGGCGTCGCCTGATACAGATCATTGATCCAGTTGCTGACCATCAGGAACGCATAGGGCCGCCAGAAATTCACCGGCTCGGCATCCGGATCGTCATTCGGGAAATAGCCGTGCGGCAGCGCCGTGGCCATGCCCTGCTCGCGGTCACGGTGATATTCCGCGCCAAGCGTCTCGGCGTCATATTCCAGATGATTGAGGACGAACAGGTCGCCACTGTCCGGCTGCCGTGCCAGCCCGACACCGCAATCCTCGCTTTCGGCCAGAACCTCGATGCCGGCGGCCTCGAGTTCGGCGCGCCTGTTCTCGGTGTAGCGCGAGACGGGCATCGGAAAATTATCCGTGAAGCCGCGCATCAGCCGCCCCGGCACATGTTTCAGCTCGTGCCGGAACACGCCGAACAGCTTGTCGCCGCAATCATGCTTCAGCACGCCATGGAAATGATAGAGAAGCGCCTGAGCGCCCCAGCAGATGCCAAGCCTGCGGAAGCAATGTGTCCGCGACCAGTCCATGATCTGGGTCAGCTCTTCCCAATAGGCAACCTCTTCGAAGGGAAGCCTCTCGATCGGCGCACCGGTCACGATCAGCGCATCGAAGAACTCATCCTTCACATCCTCAAGACGCCGGTAGAAGCGGCGCAGATAGGCAGGCTCGGTATGGCGCGGCGTGTAGCTCGCCGTGGTCATCAGGATCAGTTCGATCTGCAGCGGCGAATTGCCGAACAGGCGGGCGAACTGGATCTCCGTCTCCTGCTTTTTCGGCATCAGGTTCAGCAGGAGCAGCCGCAACGGCCTGATATCCTGACGAAGCGCCTGTTTTTGCGCCATCACATCGACCTGCTCGGCAAGCAGGTCTTCGAGGGCTGGCAGATTGTCTGGCACCTTGATGGGCATGCTGGTCTCGTGTCTCGATTGGCGGGCGTTGCCGTCGGGACCCGCCTTATAGCGCAGGAGACAAGCCAAACACCAGCGAATCGACACATCGGCAATTCGGCCCGGCAGTTCGACCCGGCTATTCGGCTTGGCTATTCGGCCTGGCAGTCCCGTCAGACTGAAGAAGGGTCAGCGCCGCACGCGCCCGACCACCTGGAACATGCCTTCGGCGAGGCGCTGGCCCGCGCTGACCGCACCGCGGAGTGGCCCGGTGGCCTTGGGAATTTGCGCCACATCACGAAGACGGCGGTCGAGGAACCCTTCGACAACTGCCGGGTCGCCGCTCGTGTCCGCAATCCAGGCCAGAAGCGTGGCGCTGTAGACGGCGGCGAGCGTGGCCCGTTTTGTATAGAAGGAAATATCGGTATCGGTCTGGCCGGCGGCACGCCATATGGCGTCGACTGTGGCATAGAGCGCCCGCGCCGATGCCAGCGCGTTGCCCGGCACCGCAAGGATCGCAAGGCCGCGCCGGACGGCTTCCTTGTGCGGAGCAGCCTGATCAAGGCGGATCAGGATCATCTGGCGAACCATCAGGTGAATACGGTCGGGACGGTCTGGCATGCCCTCGAAGGCCGCCACCATTGCCGCATCCGCCATGGCCGAGTGCATGACAATTGCGTCAAGCGCGCCGGACGGGAACAGCCTCGCCACATCGTCGGCCGTGAACCCGGCGTCAGCAGCCCCGGCATTCAGCGCCGCCTGGCCCCATCCGTCGAACGGCACATGCACCAGCGCTGCCTCGATGATCGAAGCCGCGTCCGGATCTACCGCATTATACTTGGCACCATGAAGGTCGTCTTTGCTGGTCACAGCTCTCTCCGCCAGTTGACCAAAAGCTCTTTTTGTACCCCACCATCCCATAATATAATGTTCGCGCTGTTTTTCCAGTCGCAAACTGACGCAGTCGCCGGGACAGGGCCCTCGCCAAAAGGGCCCTCGCCTGACACGCGGTAACACAGCACAGGCCGATCCGGCAGCAATCCGGCCGATTTGCGGCTTCAGGCTTTACAAAACACCCCGCAGCGTGATATCCCCTGTGCCCTGTTGCGAGGGCTACGGCAAACCAGCCTGCGTGATCGCTCTGCCAAGCGCCTAAATCCCCGGCATTACGGGATTTTAGCCGGCGGGAAAATCTAACCAGACCGAAAGGTGTGATGGACCGTGTACGTAACTGTACGTGAAAACAATGTTGACCAGGCGCTTCGCGTCCTGAAGAAGAAGCTGCAGCGCGAAGGCGTGTTCCGCGAGATGAAGAATCGCCGGGCCTATGAAAAGCCGTCCGAGCGTCGTGCCCGCGAAGCTGCCGAATCGACCCGCCGTGTGCGCAAGCTGATGCGCAAGCGGATGGAGCGCGAAGGCTACTAGAGCCTGATTCGCCAAAACGCGATTGACCAAAACGTGACTGAAGGCCGCCCTGGCACGCCATGGCGGCTTTTGTTGTTTGTGGAATCTGCCCGTCGGAAGGCCGCCAGCCGAAATGATGGCAATGTTTAATCCGGCCTATGGTGGCGAGATCGCACCTGCATATCCCGGTGAAGGACAGACATCATGGATGAACTCAACTGGCCATTGATGCTCGGTGCCGGGATTATCGCCTCGGCCAGCCCCGGTCCAGCGACACTCGGCATCGCCGGCACCTCAATGCGCCATGGACGGCGCGCCGGACTGTCACTCTCGGCCGGCATCATGGCCGGGTCCTACATATGGTCGGCCACTGCCGCATTCGGTGTCGGCGCCATCCTGCTGGCGCATGTCTGGATGCTCGAGACAGTGCGCTATTGCGGCGGCGCCTATCTGCTCTGGCTCGCATTCAAGTCCCTGCGGTCCGCCATGGTCCCCGGTGCCGGCAAGATAGCCGACATGCCCGCACCGCGTGGCCATTTCATGGCCGGC
>WTIL01000100.1:7375-14448 GCA_011522725.1 Rhodospirillaceae bacterium | reverse complement strand
CGGTGCCGGCAAGATAGCCGACATGCCCGCACCGCGTGGCCATTTCATGGCCGGCCTCGCGCTTCACATCACGAACCCCAAGCCGATCCTGTTCTTTGGCACGCTGTTCTCCATCGGCGTGCCGGCCGGCACCAGCGCCGGCGAACTGGCGCTTGTGGTCATCATCATCGGATTGAACAACGCCGCTGTCTTCTTCACTTATGCCTTCCTGTTCTCCAACGGGACCATGGCGAGAGCCTATGCGCGGGCAAGGCGCTGGTTCGAGGGTGTGTTCGCAGCCCTTTTCGGGCTCGCAGGCGTGCAAATTCTGACCATGCGCCTGACGCAGTGACCGAATCCGCACGGGGCGGGGCCACAGACGGATAATTGTCAAAAACAGCATATGACAAGCAGCTGTCTTTTCAATTTTAGCGGTTCGCGCAAAAATCCCTTCCCGACTCACTGACTTGTGCAGCCGAGTCGAGGCGTCCAAAGTGGCGCTCAGGTATTTAGGACGAGTGCGTCCGCAAAACAGGAAAATAACACAAGGGTTGGGACATGAAGGTTGGATGCCCATTAGAGACGGCCGAGGGTGAAAAGCGCGTTGCGATGACGCCCGACAGCGTCGGCCAGATCCGGAAACTCGGCTATGAGTGTCTTGTCCAGTCCGGAGCAGGCGCTGCCGCCGGGTTTGACGACGCCGCCTATGAAGCGGCCGGCGCCAGCGTGGTGAAAACCGCGGCCGCCCTGTGGAAGCAGGCCGACATTGTGGTCAAGGTGCGCGGCACCTCCGCAGCGGAGGAAAAGCACCTCCGCGCCGACCAGACCGTGATCAGCCTGTTCTGGCCGGGACAGAACCCCGACCTGCTCGAGACCTTCAAATCGGCTGGCAGCAACGCCATCGCCATGGACATGGTGCCGCGCATCAGCCGCGCCCAGAAAATGGACGTGCTGTCATCAATGGCGAACATCGCCGGCTATCGCGCCGTGATCGAGTCCGGCAACCAGTTCGGCCGGTTCTTCACCGGCCAGATCACCGCCGCCGGCAAGGTACCGCCGGCCAAGGTCCTGGTGATCGGCGCCGGTGTCGCCGGCCTTGCCGCCATCGGCACCGCGACTTCGCTTGGCGCGATTGTCCGCGCGTTCGACGTTCGCCCCGAGGTCGCCGAACAGATCGAATCCATGGGCGCCGAATTCCTGATGCTGGAATTCGAGGAGGACGGATCGGGAGAGGGCGGCTATGCGAAACCCGCCTCGCCGGAATTCATCGAAAAGGAAATGGCGCTGTTCCGCGAACAGGCCCCGGAAATCGACATCGTGATCACCACGGCGCTGATCCCAGGCCGGCCGGCACCGAAACTGTGGCCTGCCGAAATGGTCGCGCTGATGAAGCCGGGTTCGGTTGTCGTCGACCTTGCGGCGGAACAGGGCGGCAACTGCGACCTGACCGTCGCCGACCAGATCGTTACCTCCGACAATGGCGTGAAGGTCGTCGGCTACACCGATTTCCCGAGCCGGATGGCAGCGCAGAGCTCGACACTCTACGCCACCAATATCCGTCATATGCTGGACGACCTGACACCCGAGAAGGACGGCCAGATCACCATCAATATGGAAGACGACGTCATCCGCGGCGCCACCGTGGTGCATAATGGCGAGGTCACCTTCCCGCCGCCGGCTCCGAAGGTCCAGGCCATCGGAAAGGCGGATGCGGCGCCGAAGCCGGTCGAGCTGACACCGGAGGAAAAGGCGGCGCTCGAGATGGAAGCGCACCGCAAGGCAGGACGGCGCCAGTTCGGCATGCTTGCCGGCGGCGGACTGTTCATGCTGCTTGTCGGCGCCTACGCCCCGGCGAGCTTCATGCAGCATTTCATCGTTTTCGCGCTGGCCTGTTTCGTCGGCTTCCAGGTGATCTGGAATGTCAGCCATGCGCTGCACACGCCGCTGATGGCCGTCACCAACGCGATTTCCGGAATCATCATCCTCGGCGCCTTGCTGCAGGTCGGTTCCGACAACCAGATAGTCATGATCCTCGCCGGGATCTCGGTGCTGATCGCCACGATCAACATCGTCGGCGGCTTCATGGTGACACGCCGCATGCTGGCGATGTTCCAGAAAAGCTGACGGGCATTTGAACAGGGAAAGTTGAATCACGATGAGCGCTAATATCGTCACAGCCATCTATATCGCGGCCAGCGTGCTGTTCATCCTGTCACTCGGCGGGTTGTCCAATCAGGAAAGCGCCAAGCGCGCCGTCTGGTACGGGATCGTCGGCATGGCCCTCGCGGTCGGTGCCACCATTTTCGGACCGCAGGTCGAGATCACGCTCGAACTGATGCTGATGATCGCGGTCGGATCGGTGATCGGCCTCGTGGTCGCGCGGCGGGTCGAAATGACCGGCATGCCGCAGCTTGTCGCCGCACTACATACCTTTGTCGGCGCGGCGGCCGTCTTCATCGGCATCAACTCGCATATCGCCCCGCCACCAGGGCTGGCAGGCGCCGAGCTGATCATCCATGAAGTCGAAATCTTCCTCGGCGTCTTTATCGGCGCGGTGACCACCACCGGATCAATCATCGCCTTCGGCAAGCTGTCGGGCATGCTCGACGGCAAGCCGCTGACACTGCCCGGACGCAACATCCTGAACCTGATCGCGGTGCTTGGCTGCGTCTGGCTCGGCGGCATGTACCTGAACCAGCCTGCCGACTGGACGCTCTATCTGATGACAGCCATCGCGCTGATCTTCGGCGCGCATCTGGTGATGGCCATCGGCGGCGCCGACATGCCGGTTGTCGTCTCGATGCTGAATTCCTATTCGGGCTGGGCGGCCGCGGCCACCGGCTTCCTTCTCGGCAACGACCTGCTGATCGTCACCGGCGCGCTGGTCGGCGCGTCTGGCGCGATCCTGTCCTATATCATGTGCCGCGCGATGAACCGGAACTTCCTGTCGGTGATCCTCGGCGGCTGGGGCACGGCCGTCAGCAGCGCACAGGAGGTCGAGGGCGAGATGATCGCGACCGACGTCGCCACCGTCGCCGCCGACATGCAGGACGCGCAGGACATCATCATCGTGCCGGGTTACGGCATGGCGGTGGCTCAGGCGCAGGGCGCGGTCTCCGAGATCACCCGCCGTCTGCGGGCGCAGGGCAAGTCCGTGCGCTTTGCCATCCATCCGGTGGCAGGCCGCCTTCCCGGCCATATGAACGTCCTTCTCGCCGAAGCGAAGGTTCCTTATGACATCGTCCTCGAGATGGACGAGATCAATCCGGATTTCCCCGAGGCCGACATGGTCATCATCCTTGGTGCCAACGACATCGTGAACCCGGCCGCGCAGGACGATCCGGGAAGCCCGATCGCCGGCATGCCGGTTCTGGAAGTCTGGAAAGCCCGCCAGGTGATCATTTCCAAGCGTGGCCAGGGCCGCGGCTATTCGGGAATCGAGAACCCGCTGTTCTTCAAGGAGAACTCGCGGATGCTCTATGGTGATGCGAAAGCGTCTCTCGACCAGATCCTGACCAGCCTCGGCTAGTCGACCTTCTGCACGAGCTCGGCCGGTACCCCGGCCTTCTCGGCAGCCTCTTTCTGGCGCGCCGCCAGCTTGTGGCGGTCGAAATCGTCGATCAGGTCATGGAACAGGTTGTGCCAGTTGACCTCGGCGCCGAGATGCATGAACACCGAACCGAGCCCGACGGCGGCACGGTCCATCAGCACGAATTCGCGCGGCGGGCGGATGCCGCCGATACGCTTCAGCTCGCCATGCACCTTGCCGGCGAGCTCGCGCCCGGCCGAGCCGTTGCGAAGCGCCTGGATCGGGCGCACCCGGTCTTCCAGCAGCGGGGCATAGATGAATTCGGCCCACATGTTCAGGACCTCGATCGCCTCGCGGTCCAGCCCGTGGAAACCCCAGCTTTCATAGGCATGGACGGCCAGATCCTCGTCATTGTCGCGAAGCGCGCGATACAGGTCGATCACCCCGCCGACAAAGGACGGGCGGAACAGGCGGATCGATCCGAAATCCATCAGGTTCACACGGTTTTCCGCATCCAGCGAATAATTGCCCAGATGCGGGTCGCCATGGATCACACCATAGAAATAGAACGGCACATACCAGACACGGAACATGTTCTCGGCGATCTGGTTGCGGACCTCCTGCGGCGGGTCTGTCTCGAGGAACGGCATGATCCGCGTTCCGTCGAGCCAGCTCATTGTCAGCAGCCGGTCGGTCGACAGCTCCGGCAGATAGTCGGGAAGCCGCACCGCTGGCTCGTCGGCCAGCATGATGCGGTACATCTCCATATTCGCCGCCTCGCGCCGGTAATCCAGCTCCTCGCGAAGACGTTCCGACAACTCGTTATAGATATCACCTGTCGAAATGGCCGAGTCATACCGCTCGTACAGCTGCATCACGAGCCGCAGCTGGTTCAGGTCGGCATCGATGGCCGAGGCCATATCGGGATATTGCAGCTTCATCGCCAGCTGCCGCCCGTCGAGTCCGACAGCCTTGTGGACCTGCCCGAGCGAGGCCGCCGAAACCGCCTCGCGCGAAAAACTCTCGATCTTGCTCTGCCAGTCGGGGCCGAGTTCGGCGGCCATGCGGCGGCGCGTGAACAGCCATCCCATGGCCGGCGCGTCCGCCTGCAGGCTGGCCAGCTCGTCGGCATATTCCGGCGGCAGGGCATCGGGAATGGTGGACAGGATCTGCGCCACCTTCATGATCGGGCCCTTCAGCCCGCCGAGCGCGTCGCGCAGATCGGCGGCATGTTTCGAGCGGTCGATCTCGAGCCCGAGATAGCGTTCGCCGGCCATGCGCGCGGCAAGCCCGGTCATTGTCGTCGTCACCCGCGCATAGCGGCGGATGCGGCCGCCGACACGGCCATTGTCGTTCGACGCCATCAGGAAAGACCCTCCAGCTCGTCGATCATGCCCGAGATCATGTCGAGCCCCATCGACCAGAAGGCCGGGTCCCTTGGGTCGAGGCCAAAACGCTGCAGCGCCACGTCGTAACGCTCGGTGCCGCCGGCACACAGCAGCTCGCGATAGCTTGCGACAAACGCATCGGTGCCGCCCGCATCCCTGGCCCCGGCATAGCTCTGCCACAGCGCGTTCACCAGACAGTCGCCGAAGGCATAGGCGTAGACGTAGAACGGTGTATGCACGAAATGCGGGACATATCCCCAGATCGGCCGGTAGTCGTCGCCTGTCTTCACCGCCGGACCCAGCGCCGCGCGCTGCGTATCCATCCAGATGTCGGAGATTTCCTCGGCCGTAAGCTCGGCGGTGCGGCGGCTCTCGTGAAGGCGTGTCTCGAAATTATGGAACGCCACCTGCCGCACGACGGTGTTCAGCATATCCTCGACCTTGCCCGCCAGAAGCCGGCGGCGGGTGCCGGCATCATCGGCGCCGTCGACCAGCTTGCGGAAGGTCAGCATCTCGGCAAAGACCGAGGCGGTCTCGGCCAGCGTCAGCGGCGTGTCCGCCATCAGATATCCGCGGTCGGCGGCAAGGCACTGGTGAATGCCGTGGCCCATCTCGTGCGCCAGCGTCATCACATCGCGCGACTTGCCGGAGAAATTCATCAGGATGTAGGGGTGCGCGGAAGGCGTGACCGGATGCGAGAAGGCACCCGAGCTCTTGCCGGCGCGCGGCGCCGCATCGATCCAGTTGCGGGCGAAAAACGGCTCCGCAAGCTCGGCCATCTTCGGGTCGAACCCGGCAAAGCTGTCGAGCACAAGCCGCTCCGCCTCGTCCCAGGTGAAGGACCGGTCGTCATCATCGGGAAGCGGCGCGTTGCGGTCCCACCAGTCGATGGTCTCGCCGCCCATCCAGCCGGCCTTCAGCCGGTAATAGCGATGCGCCAGGTCGGCATTGCGGGAATCGACGGCGCTGACCAGCGCATCGACCGTTTCGTCATCGACGTCATTGTCCAGATTGCGCGAGGCCACAGGCCGCGCAAAGCCGCGCCAGCGGTCCTCGACCTCCTTGTCCTTGGCGATGGTGTTCAGCACCAGCGACAACAGGCGCTGGTTCGCACCCATGACCGAAGACAGCGAGGCGCCTGCCTCGCGGCGCTCGTCGGCGTCCGCGCTGGACAGCGAATTCAGGATTTCCGCCTCGGTGACATCGGTTCCGCGGAACGGGAATCGCAGCGAAGCCGCGGTCTCGTCGAACAGCCTGACCCAGGCCCCGCGCCCGCTCGGCGCGCGTTCGGCGAGCATGCGTTCCATGTCGGGGGCAAGCATATGCGGTGCCCATGCCCGCACGCGACGAAGCCATGGCGCCCAGTGCGCCAGAGCCGGCACCTCGAGAAGCGTGTTCATCCTGTCCTGCGGCAGACGCGCCAGTTCAAGCTCGATGAACAGCAATGCGGCGCCGATTTCGGCCCCTGCCTCGCGGATGGACTGGTGATGCCTGGCGATGTCAGGGTCGGTGGTATTGGCGGCGAATTCCAGCTGCGCATGGCTTGCCGCCTTGCCCAGGATTTCGGTGATGCGCTGATATTCGGTTATGACGGCCGCCAGTTCGGCGCCCCCGGCGGTCTCGAGCTTGCCCTGCCAGTTCGCGGCGAGCCCGTTCGCCGAAGAGCGACAGGCTTCGATATCCGCCTTGATCGAGGCGTCGCCGATATCGGCATAGAGATCTGTCAGGTCCCAGGTTGGGCAGCTGTCAGGCATGGCTTACTCCGCATGTGTCGCAGCTGTCTTGCACCTTCTCGCGCTGCCCCCCGGATATGGGGTCAGGGCCGGGCCGCCGCAAGCGGAAAAACCGAATCCCGAGCATGGGACCGGATGCCGCGCCTCACGCCCTGTCACGCCGATGTGAGGCATTTGACCTTGCACATCGGCGTCACAATACATAACATCATATGGCTCGATACAGTGTGGGGGAGAGCGCTGCGGCTTCGACTTGCCGTGGCCACCGAAGGAGCAACCGCCCGGGAAACTCTCAGGTACCCGTACTCTACATTGTGAGCACTCTGGAAAGTGGCACGGCTGTGCCCACCGACGGGGAAAGCCGCCAGATCATGCGTCCTTGACGGACGCGAGGCGGGAAATCTCTCAGGTTCGACGACAGAGAGGGCGCATTCGGACAATCCG
>WTIL01000100.1:5664-7275 GCA_011522725.1 Rhodospirillaceae bacterium | reverse complement strand
GGACAATCCGAATGCCCTTTTGACGCGTTTGAACAGGAGACACCCCGTGGAGACCAATTCCTCTCTTCACGAAACCGTACTGGCAGATTTCCACGTCGCGCATGGCGCGCGCATGGTGCCGTTCGCCGGCTGGAACATGCCGGTCCAGTATGCCGACGGGATCAAGGCCGAACATCTGGCCACCCGCAATGCCGCCGGCCTGTTCGACGTGTCGCACATGGCCCAGGTCTGGCTGTCGGGTGACAATGCCGATGCCATGCTCGAGGCACTGACACCGACAGACGTCGCCGGCATCGCCGAGGGGCGGGTGCGCTATTCCATGTTCCTGAACGAGACCGGCGGTGTGCTCGACGATCTGATGATCGCGCGTCTCGACGGCATGCTGCAGCTGGTGGTGAATGCCGGCCGCGCCGACCACGACATCGCCCATCTCGAGGCGAATCTGGCCGACGGCGTGGACATGACGGTGCGCCGCGAACGCGCCCTTCTCGCCCTTCAGGGACCGGCCGCACCGGATGTGCTGGCCCGGCTCGGCGTCGATCTCGACGGCTTCTTCTTCATGCAGGTGGGCCATTTCGACATTGCCGGCATCCCCTGCGTCATCACCCGCTCCGGCTACACAGGCGAGGACGGGTTCGAGATTTCCATGCCGGTCGAAGCGGCGCAGACACTGGCCGAACGGCTTGTCGCCGATGAAGACGTCAGCCTTGCCGGACTTGGCGCCCGCGACACGCTGCGGCTCGAGGCCGGGCTGCCGCTCTGGGGGCATGAGCTCGACGAGACAATCAACCCGGTGGCTGCCGGGCTGCGCTTTGCCCTGTCGAAGCGGCGGCGTGAAGCAGGCGATTTCCCCGGCGCCGGACCGGTCATGCAGGATTTCACCAACGGCGCACCGCGGGTGCTGACCGGCTTGCTGCCGCAGGGCGGCCGGCCGGTCCGCGACGGCGCCGAGCTGGCGCTGGACGGCAATATTGTCGGCCATGTCACATCGGGCGGCTTCGCGCCAAGCCTTGATGCGCCGGCGGCGCTTGGCTTCGTCGAGGCCGCGCTGGCCACCCCCGGCACCGAAATCATGGCCGTTGTGCGCGGCCGCGAGACCCCCGTCGTCACCGCGGCACTGCCGCTGGTGCCGCACCGTTATATCCGTGGATGACAGCTTAGAAGGAGAGCAAAGATGCTGCGTTACACCGAAGACCATGAATGGATCAATCTGGACGGCGACACCGGCAGTGTCGGCATCTCGCCGCACGCCATCGAACAGCTTGGCGATATCGTCTTTGTCGAGCTGCCCGAAGCCGGAAGCTCGGTCTCGAAGGGTGACTCCGTCGCCGTGTTCGAATCGGTGAAGGCGGCGTCCGACATCTACAGCCCGGCAAGCGGCGAGATCACCGAGGTGAACGAGGCCCTTCTCGACGATTTGTCGTCGATCACCCCTGAGCGGGCGCATGATTGCTGGCTGTTCAAGATCAAGGTCGATAATGCCGGCGAGCTCGACGAGATGATGGATGAGGATGCCTACAAAGCGATGATCGCCTGACCAAGCGGCGAACGGGACGGATGGCGTCCCGGGCGGCCCCCACCGCCAGCCCTGAAGAAAGACCGGAAAACTGG
>WTIL01000100.1:0-5564 GCA_011522725.1 Rhodospirillaceae bacterium | reverse complement strand
CCGGAAAACTGGAAGAAACGCGTGACAAGGCCGGGTGCCACCGGCGCGGACAAAAGCAAAGGAGACGTAACATGTCACCACTGGAAGCAGGATTTGGAGAGGCCGGCGCGACCGCTGGCGCGACACCGCAGGCAGCCTTTTCGACCCGTCATATCGGGCTGAACCAGCATGACGTGACAACCATGCTGTCGACGCTCGGGATCACGTCGGTTCCCGAACTCCTTGACGAGGTCATCCCCGCAAATATCCGTCGCAGCGACCAGATGAAGATCGGCGCGCCGCTGTCCGAGGCCGAGGTGCTGGACGAAATGCGCGCCATTGCCGGACGGAACCGGATCGTCACCTCGATGATCGGCATGGGATATTACGATTGCCACACCCCGCCGGTGATCCTGCGCAACGTGCTGGAAAACCCGGCCTGGTATACCGCCTATACGCCCTACCAGCCGGAAATCTCGCAAGGCCGGCTTGAAGCCATCCTGAATTTCCAGACGATGGTGCTTGAACTGACCGGCATGGACATCGCGAATGGCTCGCTGCTCGACGAGGCGACAGCCGCCGCCGAAGGCATGGCGATGGCGTTCCGCGCGAACCGGGCCAAGGCCAGCATCTTCCGGGTCGATCCCGACACGCATCCGCAGACCATCGCGGTGCTGCGCACGCGGGCCGCGCCGATCGGCATCGAGCTGGAGATCCGCCCGACATCCGACCCCTATGGCGAGGGATGTTTCGGCGCCCTGATCAGCTATCCGGCCAGCGGCGGCGAGGTGCGCGACATCAAGCCGGAGATCGAGGCGGTGCAGGCCGCCGGCGGCCTTGCCATCGTGGCAAGCGACCTGCTGGCGCTGACGATGATCGAATCCCCCGGCGCGCTGGGGGCAGACATGGTTCTCGGCTCGGCGCAGAGATTTGGCGTGCCCTTCGGCTATGGCGGGCCGCATGCCGCCTTCTTTGCCTGCCGCACGGCGCATCAGCGCTCGATCCCGGGACGGCTTGTCGGCGTCAGCCAGGACAGCGGCGGGCGCATGGCCTACCGCCTTGCCCTGCAGACCCGCGAGCAGCATATCCGCCGCGAGAAGGCCACCTCGAACATCTGCACCGCACAGGTGCTGCTTGCTGTGATGGCCGGATTCTACGGCTTGTGGCACGGCCCGGAAGGGCTGACCCGGATCGCCGGTCACGCCCATGGCCTGGCCTGCCGCTTTGCCGCGGCGATGCGTGCCGCCGGCCGCACGGTTCGCCATGGCAGTTTCTTCGATACCGTCACCATCGAGGCGGCGGACGATCGCGATGCGCTTGTCGCGGCAGCTTTGGAAGCCGGTATCAACCTGCGTCCGCTGGATGGCGCGATCGCGGCGAGCTTCGACGAGACGACTACTGATGAGGTGCTGGAATCGCTGCTGGCTGCGCTTGGCGCCGGCAGCGCCGGAGAGGCGCCCTCAGCCATTCCGTCATCGCTGTCCCGCAAGGGCGGTTTCATGCGCCAGCCGGTGTTCCACCGCTACCGTACCGAGACCGAGATGCTGCGGTACATGCGCAGCCTCGCCGACCGCGACCTGGCGCTCGACCGCTGCATGATCCCGCTGGGATCCTGCACCATGAAGCTGAACGCCACCGCCGAGATGATCCCGGTGACCTGGCCGGAATTCGCGCGGATCCACCCCTATGCCCCGGCCGATCAGGCAAAAGGCTATGCCGAGATGATCACCCGTCTCGAGGAGATGCTCGCCGACTGTACCGGCTATGCTGCCGTATCGCTGCAGCCGAACGCCGGATCACAGGGCGAGTTCGCCGGCCTGATGGCGATTGCCCGCTACCACCAGTCGCGCGGCGAAGGCCACCGCAATGTGTGCCTGATCCCGCAATCGGCGCATGGCACCAATCCGGCATCTGCTGCGATGGCAGGCATGAAGGTCGTGGTCGTGAAATGCGATGATGACGGCAATGTCGATATCGCCGATCTGAAGGAGAAGACCGAGGCCCACCGCGATGCGCTGTCGGCGATCATGGTGACCTATCCCTCGACCCATGGCGTGTTCGAGGAATCGATCGCCGAGCTTTGCGATATCGTTCACGAGGCTGGTGGCCAGGTCTATGTCGACGGGGCCAACCTCAACGCCCTTGTCGGGCATTGTGCGCCGCCGCAGTTCGGTGCCGATGTCAGCCACCTGAATCTTCACAAGACCTTCTGCATCCCGCATGGCGGCGGCGGCCCGGGCGTCGGCCCGATCGGCGTCGCCGCGCATCTGGCACCTTTCCTTCCGGGCTCGCCGCTCGATGGAGAGGGCGCGGTCAGCGCCGCGCCTTTCGGTTCCGCAGGCATTCTTCCCATCACCTATGCCTATATCAGGATGATGGGAACGGCCGGCCTGACGGATGCCACTTCGGTGGCGATCCTGTCCGCCAACTACATGGCGGCGCGTTTGAAGGCGCACTATCCGGTGCTCTACACCGGTTCGAAAGGACGGGTGGCGCATGAATGCATCATCGACATTCGCGGCATTCAGGACCGCAGCGGCATTTCCAACGAGGATATCGCCAAGAGGCTGATCGATTTCGGCTTCCACGCGCCGACCATGTCGTTCCCGGTGGCCGGAACATTGATGATCGAGCCGACGGAATCGGAATCGATCGCCGAAATCGACAGGTTCTGCGACGCGATGCTTGCCATTGCCGGCGAGATCGAGCAGGTCGAGAAAGGCGTCTGGCCGGCGGATGACAACCCGCTGGTGAACGCGCCGCACACAGCGGCCGACCTGATGCGGGACGACTGGACGCATCCCTACAGCCGCGAACAGGCAGCCAGCCCCGAGGGCGACAGCCAGGCCAACAAATACTGGCCGCCGGTCAGCCGCGTCGACAACGCCTTTGGCGACCGCAACCTGATCTGCAGCTGCCCCAGCATCGATGAATGGGAGGCCGCCGCCGAATAACGACGGCCTTTCATCGCAAACATGACAAACGGGGGTGTGCCAATGCGGCACGCCCCCTTTTGTCCGGCGGATATTTACGCCCCGCCAGCTTGGCGATATGATCTGTTCCCCACATACCAAGGCCTTTACTGACATGCGTGATCTTCAAAGCCCCGGCCGTTCGCCGGTTTCCGCTCCGAATGGAATGGCGAGCACTTCCCACCCCCTGTCGACCCAGGCGGCCGTCCGTATCCTTCAGGATGGCGGCAACGCCATGGACGCGGCCCTTGCCGCCTGCGCCGTGCAGGCGGTTGTCGAACCGCAATCGACCGGCATCGGCGGTGACTGCTTCTGTCTCTATTCGCCGGGGGGCGGCGACAGCATCACAGCATTCAACGGGTCGGGACGCGCGCCGAAAGCGCTGAATTCCGAATGGATGCTGGAACAGGGCATGACCAGCATCGAACGGCATTCGCCGCATGCGGTAACCGTGCCCGGCGCGGTGGATGCCTGGGTCCAGCTGAACCGTGACCATGGCAGCATGCCGCTCGACCGGATCCTCGCAGCCGCGGTCGGATATGCGCGTGACGGCTACCCCATCACCCAGCGTGTCTCGGCCGATTTCGCCCGCGAGGCGGATATTCTGAACGAGGCAGGACGGGCCGTCTTCGCCCCTGACGGCAAGCCGGTGCCGCTCGGTGCGCGCCATGCCCAGCCTGCCCTTGCCGCCACGCTCGAGCGCATCGGCCGCGAGGGCCGCGCCGGTTTCTATGAAGGTCCTGTCGGCGAAGAGCTGCTGTCTGTGCTGAAGGGTCTTGGCGGACGTCACGAGGAAAGTGATTTTGCCGATGCCGTCGGCGATTATGTCACCCCGATCAGCACCGAATTCCGTGGCAACCGTGTCTGGCAATGCCCGCCGAACGGACAGGGCGTGATTGCCTTGCTGCTTTTGAACATCATGAGCGGCGTCGACACCTATGGCGACACGCCGCTGTCGGCCATGCGGATTCACCATGAGATCGAGGCAGGCCGCCTTGCTTACCGCGATCGCGGCGCCGTGCTGGCCGATCCGGCCTTCTCGGATGTGCCAGTCGAACAGATGCTTGACCCGGCCTATGCCGACAAGCTTCGCGCGCTGATCAGCGACAGCAGCAGCCTTGACCCGATGCCGCCGAGCGAACTGCCGCGCCATCGCAGCACCGTCTATATCAGCGTCGTCGACAAGGACCGCAATGTCTGCAGCCTGATCAACACCCTGTTCGACGGCTTCGGTTCAGGCATCATGGCGCCCGAGAGCGGCGTGATGCTTCACAACCGCGGCCAGGGCTTTGTCGTCGATCCGAATCATCCGAACGGGATCGAGGGTGGCAAGCGGCCACTCCACACCATCATCCCGGCGATGGTGACCCGCGATGGCAAAGCCAGCCTCAGCTATGGCGTGATGGGCGGCGAATATCAGGCCTTTGGCCATATGCAGTTCCTGACCCGCCATTTCGACTATGGCATGGATGTGCAGATGGCACAGGACACGCCGCGCTTCTTCCCCGAGCCGTTCAAGGATTTCGTCGAGGTGGAGGGCCCCATTCCGGAGGCCACCCGCGAGGCGCTTCGCGCGCTTGGCCATGACATCCGCCCGGCATCCAAGCCGATCGGCGGCTCGCAGGCCATTTCCATCAACTGGGACAACGGGCTTCTGACCGCTGGCTCCGATCCGCGCAAGGATGGCTGCGCGATGGGCTATTGATCACGTCCCGGCAATGGAGTGGCCGGAAGGGGAACGGGAGATGACCGGAACATCTGTTGAAGGGGTGATCGATCTTGCGGCCTGCCCGATCGGCGATGCCGGGTTCATCGCCAGTTGCCGTGACCAGCTGGACAGCGACGGGGTGGTCACCATCCCGGGCTTCCTGACCGCTGACGCGGTGCGCGACCTTGTCGCCGAGGCGGAAGCCGGACGGAAGGACGCCTTCTTCACCAGCTCGACACATAATGTCTATCTGACACCGCCAAGGCCGGAGCTCGGCGAGGACCATGTCTTCAACCGGCAGATCACCTCCTCGAAGGGATGCATCACGACCGACCAGGTGCCTGCTGCCTCCGGCCTTCACACCATCTATGACTCACCGGAATTCCGCTCGTTTCTGGCGCAGGTGGTCGGCGAGGATGCGCTTCACGAATATGCCGACCCGCTGTCCTCGATCAATGTGCATTATGCAGGCGAGGGTCAGGAGCTTGGCTGGCATTTCGACAATTCCGCCTTTGCCGTGACGCTGCTGTTGCAGGCGCCCGAGGATGGCGGCGCGTTCCAGTATGTCCGCGATCTTCGCGACGCGGACAATGGCGAGATGAATTTCGACGGGGTTGCGGCTGTTCTCGATGGCGATGAATCGCCGGTGACGCTTCCCGTCGCGCCGGGTACGCTGGTGCTGTTCCGCGGCCGCAATTCCATGCACAGGGTCACGCCCACCATCGGTGACCGGACCCGCATTCTGGTCGTGCTTGCCTATAACGCCGCCCCGGGAATCGCCCTGTCGGAAGCGGCGCGCATGACCTTCTACGGCCGGCTCGGCTGAGAGATTCCCGGCTATGGGACTTCGGGCTAGAGGGCTGCGGCCAGCTCGCCGGCAAAGACACCCATCGCCTCGCCCATCG
>WTIL01000095.1:32058-33712 GCA_011522725.1 Rhodospirillaceae bacterium | reverse complement strand
AGGAAGGCGACAAGCTCGTCGATCCCGTCATTCTTGCGCATCGAGCCGAAGATGAAGGGCCGGTCGCCGCGGCCGGCCAATGTGTCGGCGCGCATCTGCTCGAGATCGACCTCGACATGCGGTGCCAGCTCGATCTTGTTGACCACCAGCATGTCCGATTTCAGCAGCGCAGGCCCTTTCTTGCGCGGGATATCGGCGCCCATGCAGACATCGATCACATAGATCGTCAGATCGACGAGCTCGGGACTGAAGGTGGCCGCCAGATTGTCGCCGCCTGATTCAATCAGGATCAGTTCAAGGCCGGGCAGGGCCTGCTTCAGCTCCTCGATGGCGGCAAGATTGACCGAGGCGTCCTCGCGAATGGCCGTGTGCGGGCAGCCGCCAGTTTCGACGCCGCGAATACGCTCTGCCGGAAGCGCCTGTGCCCGCACCAGGAAATCGGCATCCTCGCGGGTGTAGATGTCGTTGGTGATGACAGCCATCGAGAGATGAGGTGACAGCGCGCGGCACAGCGCTTCGGTCATGCTGGTCTTGCCGGCGCCGACAGGGCCGCCGATGCCGACGCGAAGCGGCCCGTGCTTCAGGCGGGGTGTGTCATCTGTCAGGGCCGTCATGTCCGGTAAATCCGCTGTTCGGTGGTTTCATGTTCAAGTGCGCACAGGTCAGCCGCCGGCGCGAAACTTCCAGCGGTTTCAGCCTCCGTTTCCATGACCGTCGCAGCGGCCCGGGCGATCACCGGCATCAGCGAGACAAGACAGGCCTGCCCGTCCATCTGGCCGACGGGAACGGCGCGGACCGCCACGGAAATCTGGTTCATGCAGGCGCCCTGAAGGAAGGCCGCCACCGTTGCCTCGCGGGGCAGGGCAAGGACACGGGCCGCCATACCGACGGCCACCGGATAGGCAAGGCCGGCGGGCAGTTCGATGACCTGCGTTTCGCGCATCACCCGTCCGAAGGCCGCGCCGAGCTCGGTGGTTTCCTGATAACGCTCCGCCCCGGCGCACAGGGCGAGGCACAGGTCATTCACATCCTCGCCCTCCATGGTGGCGCGCAGGAACACGGCATCCATGAAGATGCTCCCGTGCAGCAGGGTCTGGCGAAGCCAGCCGGCAAGGCTGTCTCTGTCGTAAACATCGCCGCGCGCAATGGCTGTTTCCAGCCCGCCGGAATAGCTGAAGGCGCCAACCGGAAAGGCAGGCGAGAACCAGTTCTGCAGGATCAGCATCTGTTCGGCATCCGGGGTCATGCTGTCAGTGTTCATGGCCATGCGTGCGGCCATGTCCATAGGCACCGCCCTCCGGCGTGAAAGGCGCGGTGACCTGTGTCACGCTGGCGCCGAGCCCCTCCAGCATTGCCTGAAGCACCTTGTCCTCGCGGATCAGGATATGGTCGTCGGCGATCTGGCAGGGGGTGTGCCGGTTGCCGACATGCCAGGCGATGCGGGCCAGATTGCCGTGCCGCACCGCGAGCAGTGGCTCGGCCGCCGCCATCACCGCGATGATGCGCCCGTCATCAAGCCGGAAGCCTTCGCCCTGGTTCAGCGACTGTGTTTCCGCCAGTTCCACAAGGAACGGCTCGCCCCCGTCGCTGACCAGCCGCTTCCTGCGCAGGAAGCGCGCCTCGTAATCCAGCGTCACCGTGTCGGCGGCATCGC
>WTIL01000095.1:20475-31958 GCA_011522725.1 Rhodospirillaceae bacterium | reverse complement strand
TTCCTGCGCAGGAAGCGCGCCTCGTAATCCAGCGTCACCGTGTCGGCGGCATCGCCGGTGTGGATATGGGTCTCGATGTGCTGGGCCAGACGCATGACAGCCACCTCAGAACATGAAATAGCGCTGCGCCATGGGCAGCTCGGCGGCCGGCTCGCAGGTCAGCAGCTCGCCGTCGGCACGCACCTCGTAGGTCTCGGGATGGACCTCGATCCGCGGACAATAGGCGTTATGGACCATGTCGGCCTTCGAGATGGACCGCGTGTTCGCCACCGCCACCGTTGTCTTGGCGAGACCCAGGGCATCGCCGATGCCGGCCTCCTGCGCCGCGGCGCTGACAAAACTGACGGCTGAATTCTCAACAGATCTGCCGAACGCGCCGAACATGGGCCGCGTATAGACAGGCTGCGGTGTCGGGATCGAGGCGTTCGGATCGCCCATCTGCGCGCAGGCGATGCTGCCGCCGATCAGCACCATTTCAGGCTTCACCCCGAAAAAGGCCGGATGCCACAGCACCAGATCGGCACGTTTGCCGACCGCAATCGACCCGATATGGCCGGCGATGCCATGCGCGATGGCCGGATTGATGGTGTATTTCGCGACATAGCGTTTCACCCGCTCATTGTCGTTGTCGCCCGTCTCCTCTGGCAGGCGGCCACGCTGCACCTTCATCTTGTGCGCCGTCTGCCAGGTGCGGATGATCACCTCGCCGACCCGGCCCATGGCCTGGCTGTCGGACGCGATGATCGAGAAGGCCCCCATGTCATGCAGGATATCCTCGGCGGCGATGGTCTCGCGCCGGATCCGGCTTTCGGCAAAGGCCACATCCTCGGGGATCGACTTGTCGAGATGGTGGCAGACCATCAGCATGTCGAGATGCTCTTCCAGCGTGTTCACCGTATAGGGCCGTGTCGGGTTGGTGGATGAGGGCAGCACATGGCTCTCGCCGCAGATCTTGATGATGTCCGGCGCATGGCCGCCGCCCGCGCCTTCGGTATGAAAGGCGTGGATCACACGCTCTTTCATCGCCGCGACCGTATGCTCGACAAAGCCGCTTTCATTCAGCGTGTCGGTATGGATCATCACCTGCACATCCATGGCGTCGGCGACCGACAGGCAATTGTCGATGGCGGCCGGGGTGGTGCCCCAGTCTTCATGCAGCTTCAGCGCGCAGGCCCCGCCGCGCACCTGTTCCTCCAGTGCCGCCGGAAGCGCGGCATTGCCCTTGCCGGCGAAGGCCAGGTTCATCGGGAATGCGTCCGCGGATTGCAGCATCCGCCCGATATGCCAGGGACCCGGCGTGCAGGTTGTGGCCAGCGTGCCATGCGCCGGACCGGTGCCGCCGCCAAGCATCGTCGTCAGGCCGGAATGCAGCGCATCCTCGATCTGCTGCGGGCAGATGTAATGGATATGGCTGTCGAAGCCGCCTGCTGTCAGCACATGGCCTTCGCCCGCGATGGCCTCGGTTCCGGGGCCGATGATGATATCCACATCCGGCTGCGTGTCCGGGTTGCCGGCCTTGCCGATCCCGGCGATCACACCGTCCTTCAGCCCGATATCGGCCTTGTAGATGCCCGACACATCGACAACCAGCGCGTTGGTGATGACCGTATCGACGGCGCCGCCGGCCCGGCTGGTCTGCGACTGGCCCATGCCGTCGCGGATGACCTTGCCGCCGCCGAACTTCACCTCCTCGCCATAGCTGGTGAAATCCTTCTCCACCTCGATGATCAGGTCGGTGTCTGCCAGCCGCAGCCTGTCGCCCGTGGTCGGGCCATACATGTCGGCATAGGCGGCGCGGGAAATCTGTTTCGGCATCAGAGCTCTCCCATGATCTGCTGGTTGAAGCCGTAGACATGCCGGTTCCCCGACAGCGGGACAAGCGTGACCTCGCGCCGCTGCCCGGGCTCGAACCGCACGGCGGTGCCTGCGGCGATGTCGAGCCGCATGCCGCGTGCCATCGCCCGGTCGAAATCCAGCGCCGGATTTGTCTCGGCGAAATGATAGTGGCTTCCGACCTGCACCGGCCGGTCGCCTGTGTTGGCCACGGTCAGGGTGACGGCCTCCAGCCCCTCATTCAATGTGATGCTGCCGTCTGCCGGCAGAATTTCACCCGGGATCATGATGCGCCTCCCTTGCGGATGGGTTGATGCACGGTCACCAGCTTGGTGCCGTCGGGGAAGGTGGCCTCGACCTGAACGTCGTGGATCATTTCGGGGATGCCGTCCATACATTGCTCGGCGGTGATCACATGCGCGCCTGCCTCCATCAGCTCGGCGACGGATCTGCCGTCACGCGCGCCCTCGACGACAAAATCGGTGATCAGGGCGATGGCCTCCGGATGGTTCAGTTTCACGCCGCGTTCCAGCCGTCCGCGTGCCACCATGGCGGCGAGGCTGACAAGCAGCTTGTCCTTTTCGCGGGGGGTCAGTTTCATGTCCTACCTCATGTTTGCCAGACGCGCGGCACATGCTGGCCGCGGATTGAACCAATAATGCGTGAAAGATCGGCCTTGCCTGTCATGGTCTCGGCCGCCAGCAGACGCAGCGCGAGGCGCCGCTGCCAGCAGGACACAGCCACGCGCGAGGCGAGGGACGGCAGCACGGCGCTGATATCGGCCTGCAGCTGTTCCGGGCGCGGCCCGACATAGACAAGTGTGGCCGACATCTGCGCCCCGGCCGCCCCGGCCGATGCAGCCAGTGCCGCGCCGATTTCCTCTGTCAGCGACAGGGATTCGGCATGGACAAGCCTGCCTTCGACGCGAATGCGCCACTGATCGGTGAAATGGCAGGACTGAAGCGCCTCGCCCATCGCATGCCGCCCGAAGACGAGTGATTCAAGGACAAGGCATTCGCTGGAGCTGTCGAGATCGACCTCGATGTGCCGAGCCAGGCGGCTGCCCTCGAACAGGATGGTTTCCTGCGGCAGCCAGTGGAGGGCCGCCCCCCGGCGCGCGGCAAGCCTCACATCCATGCCGGCGATGTCGTCGGTGCTGCTGCGATAGGCGCGCTCGGCGGCCTGGGTGGTCACAACCACCCGGCTGGCGGCGGCCTCGCATTGATAGTCGTAGCGGTCGCCGCCGGTGATGCCGCCGGCGGTGTTCACCAGAACGGCCTCATGCACGCTGCTGTGGGTACGTGGTAGCAAGGCCTTTGCCGCACCGCGCTGGTGCAGGCGCGCCAGATCGCCGTCCCGAAAGCCGAGACCGGCTTCGCCGCGTGATCGCTGGAGCGCCTTGTTAACTGTGACAGTACCGTCCATCGACAAACAGCATAATATTCCGGGCACGGGGAGTCGCGGCGTGATGTCTTCATCCCGGCCCGCGACACTTCTTCACGATGACGTTAGCGCTGCGGCAGGGCAAGGCCCACAAGAGTTTTTCTTCACCGCCGGTGCAAATATTCGCTCACCCCGCGGCGGCGTGTGATGTCCGCCGGCCGGTCAGGCGCCGAACGGCTTGCGGCGAAGTTCGGCCGGCACCTCGCGGCCCTCGACCATCACGCTGCAGGGGCCGTCCTCCACGGCCTCGAACCCGCCGGCTCCGTCAGGCGGCGAGACAAGGCACAGCCCCATGGCCGCCTTCTGCATCGCACAGAACGCGCCGCTGGTGACAAAGCCGATGATCCGCCCGTCCCTCAGCACCGGTTCGTTGTGGTGCAGGATGGCGTCCGGATCGGCCAGCCTGACCGAGCGCAGACAGGGGCCCTTCGGGTCGGCCTTGCGCGCCAGGCAGGCATCCCGGCCAATGAAGGGAAGTTTCTTGCCGGGCTTGCAGATGAAGTCCAGACCCAGCTGATACGGCGCCTCGGTATAGGCCATGTCCGCCCCCCAGTGCAGAAAGCCCTTCTCGATGCGAAGAGCGTTGAGCGCCTCGCCGCCGGCAAGCCGCAGGCCGAGCGGCTGGCCAGCCTCCAGAATGATTTCGAGCACATGTTCCGCGAAATCGGGCGTGATGAAAATCTCCCACCCTGTCTCGCCGGTAAATGACAGGCGCTGGGCAAAGACGGGCGCATGGCCGATATGGGTGTGGCGCATGTGATAGGGCGGGAAGGCGTCATCCGACAGATCGGCATCCGTCACCGCGCGAAGAAGGCGCGGCGAATTGGGCCCGGCAACGGCCAGCACGGCGTACGAAGTGGTGACATCCCGAAGCCTGACATCCTCGCCGTCACGGATATGGCGCCGCAGATGGTCATGGTCCCTTCGCGTATGCGAAATTCCGCTCATCACCATGAAGCTGTCATCGCCATGCCGCGCGACCGTCACGTCGCTTTCGATCCCGCCGCGTTCATTCAGCATCAGGCTGTAGGCCACCCCGCCGACCGGCATGGCCATATCGTTGGTGCAGAGCCGCTGCAGGAATGGCTCCGCATCCGGCCCCTCGACCATGAGCTTGCCGAGCATCGAATAGTCGAACAGCGCCACGTTTTCACGGGCGGCCTTCTGCTCCGCCTGCGCATATTCGAACCAGCTCGGGCGATGGAATGAATGGTCGAAGACCGGGTCGGCTCCTTCAGGTGCGAAGAATGCCGGCCGCTCCCACCCCTGGGTTTCGCCGTGAACCGCGCCGCGTGCCTTCAGCGCGTGGTGGAACGCTGTCCGGCGAAGCCCGCGCGCGCTTTCACGCTGCCGGCCCGGCCAGTGCATGGCATAGGTAAGCACCAGCGTCTCGGCACAGCGTTCACGCAAATAGGGATCGCGCGCCTGGAAATCCTCGATACGCGCCGGGTCCATTTCGGACAGGTCCATTGTCGGATGCCCGGCCATGATCCATTCCGCAAGCGCCTTGCCCGAACCGGCGCCGGACTGGATGCCGGTGGAATTGACCCCGGCCAGAACGAAATATCCGGCGAGATCTGGCGCCGCGCCAAGCGTGAAACGCCCGTCATGGGAATAGCTTTCCGGACCGTTGAAGAATGTGCGGATGCCGGTGCTCTTCAGGATCGGAACGCGCTCCATCGCCAGCTCCAGCACCTCCATGACATCCTCCTCGACGAAAGGAAGGCTGTCGAATTCGAACGTTTCGGGAATGCCGTCCGCCGCCCATGCCTTGGGATGGAAATGCGCAAAGCCGAACAGCAGCTTTCCGGCATCCTCTTTCCAGTAGGTGCCGTCGCAATAGGACCGCAGCACCGGCAGGTCCGCCGGCAGGCCTGCAACCGGTTCGGTGACGAGATAATAGTGCTCGCAGGCATGCAAAGGCACGCCGACGCCGTTGCGCCGGCCCAGCTCGCGCGCCCACATGCCGCCGCAATTGACCACGATATCGGTCTTGATCACGCCCTCGCCGGTGCGCACACCGCACACCTTTCCGCCTTCGGTCAGAACCTCTTCGACAGGAGTGTGTTCGAACAGGCGCGCACCGTTCATGCGCGCGCCCTTTGCCAGCGCCTGGGTGAGGTCGCTGGGGTTGGCGGCGCCGTCGCCAGGCATGAAGATGCCGCCAAGCACGCCCTCGGCATTCATCAGGGGCCAGCGCTCGGCAATCTCCGCCGTCTCGAGGAACGATGCCTCGACTCCGAACAGGCTGGCGAAGTCGGCCTTGCGCCTGAGCTCGGCCATACGCTGGTCATTCAGCGCGATGGAGATGGAACCGTTCTGCCGAAACCCCGGGTTCTGGCCGGTCTCGGCCTCGATTTCCTGCAACAGCTCGACACCATAGCTGGCAAACGCCGTGGTGGCGTGGCTGCCCTGCAGCTGGCCGACAAGCCCGGCGGCATGCCAGGTCGTGCCGCTGGTCAGCTGTTTCCGTTCCAGCAGCACCACATCGCTCCAGCCTGCCTTGGCAAGGTGATAGGCGACGGAACAGCCATGAATGCCGCCGCCGATGATAACGGCCTGGGCGCGGTCGGGCAGGGCGCCGGACATCAGGCCACCCCGTCTTCGGTTTGCGGATAGAGGCCGGGCGTCACTTGTCGGCGCCTTCCTGCTGGGCGAAGAAGGATGTGCCCTTGGGAACAGCCGGCAAGGCCATCGAATAGGAGCTGCAGCGGACCGTTCCTGTTTCCTCTCCCCTGACCACCTCATGCGTGAAGCGGCTCGGCAGGTGGTTGGGGCTCAGCTCGAAGGCGTCCTCTGCACAGTAGGTTGTGATGTAGAGCGTGCGTGGCTGGTCCGTCAGGTTCGGCGCCGACCCGTGAAGCAGGTTCACATGCATCAGGCAGACCGATCCGGCCTTGCCGGTGCAGCTGGTGATCCGGTCGCGCTGCGGGTCGACGACGCTGTCATCCACGGCGCCGGTGAACACACCGTCATGCCAGTGCGGATACAAGGGTCCCTTGTGGCTTCCCGGAATGACTTCGAGAGGGCCGTTTTCGGCTGTCACATCGTCGATGAACAGCAGGCATGTGATCATGTCGTCATTGGTCATCGGCTGGAACAGGAAATCCTGATGCCATTTCACCGCGGTACCGGATCCGGGAAGTTTGGAATTCACCTTGCCGTGATGGAAGCGGATATTGGGCCCGATCAGCTCCGCGCAATAATCCACCACCCGCGCGGTGCGCATGACGTCTTCATAGACGTCCGAGACCTCTTCCGGCGACTGGATTCGCCGCAGCCCGGGCCGCTCGGCGCTGTGGCCGGGCTGCAGGTCGAAGCGCGCCCGCCCGTCGAGCGTTTCGCCATAATCCTCGGTATGCGACCGGCTTTCCTCGACCCAGCCCGTAAAGACCGATCTCAGCTGCTCGAGCTGCGTATCCGACACCGCGTCCTCGACGACAAGGACGCCGTCATTCCAGAAGGCGTCTTTCTGCGATTGTGACAGCAAACCCATGGGCCACATCCTCCAACAGCATACCGGTAGATCAAGGTTCTCGAAAAACCTGTTCCCAATCGCGAGGTGCGTCAAGAACCATCATGCCGGAACGTCATAATGGCAACAGTTGCTCGGTGGATCGCCGGGTGAGTTAAGTGCTCAGCTCGCCATGGTGCGGATAAAGGCGGTGATCCGGTCGATCTCGTCCCGCCGGTCCGGATTGCTTGCCAGCAATTTTGCGCCGTCTTCCAGCGCCTTGGCGACCGTCACCCACGGCACGTCGTCTTCGCGGTTCAGCCGTTCGGCGATGGCCCTGTCATAGGCCGCCTTGTCGGCATCGGTGATCAGTTCAGGGAAATTGTCGAAGATGATGCGCTTCGCAAAGCTGCGGAAGCGTTTGTCGGTCAGGCGCTCCATCGCCTGCGGTTTTTCCGCAGGCGCGGCATCATGGAAGGCGCGCATGGCTGCGGCATCCTGATCAAAGGCCGGGAAATTCTCGTAGATAGCGCCTTCCGGGTGTTCTGCCGGCTCGAAGGGCGTCTGCCATTCGGCATGCATCGCTGGGACATGCTCCTCGGCTTTAATGGCCTGCCAGGCCTGCATGCGTGCCGAGATGTCGGAGGCATCCCAGGACAGGCCATGCGGCATCGCCGCGAATTCCTCGGGCGAGAAGATCAGCGGGGCCTCGCCAGGCTTGATCACCCGGCAATACTGATCTGGACCCTTGAACAGCTTGTTGGGGCTTGTCGAGGCGATATCCGGTGCGTCAAACCGCAGATCGGCCACCAGCAGATCGCGCCCGTTATGGACCCGGCCGATGAGCATCGCAGGGAACAGTGTGCTTCTGCTCTGGACATATATCAGCGGCTGGCGCGTGGCCCGCGCCGTGGCGTCCCGCTTCGTTCTGGCCGCCAGTGCCGCTTGCCACAGGACAGGCGCGCGCGCCTTGATCAGCCGCGCCACATGGATTGTCGCCTCGACATCGCCAAGCGCGTCATGGGCGTTATGCTCCTCGAACCCGTTGGCAGGTGCCACATGCTCCAGCTTCTTCGATGTCTTGCCCTTGTCGTTCAGCGGGAAGACCAGCGCGTCCGGATACAGGATTTCCGTTGCCTGCGTGAGTGGCAGGATATCAATACGGCTGTTGCCATCCAGCTGCGTGATATAGGGCGGGTAGAGGTTCTGGTAGAACAGGCTGCGAAGGCATTTCTCGTCGAACCCGAAACTGTTGTAGCCACAGGTGATCGCAGGCGTCCATGCCATGAAGCGGCGGCGCACCTCGCCGGCAAATTCGTAATTCGTGTAGGGCGCCTGATCGAGGCTGGCGGGATCGAGCCCGTTGACCAGAAGCGCGCCGGGGCTCGGCAGAATCTGCGGCAGGCGTTTCGAGCGAATGTCGAAGCTGTCGATCGGGTTCAGATCCGCGTCGGTCAGAACAGCTGCGAGCTGAAAAATCTGGCCGAAGAACGGGTCACGATCGGATGTCTCGGTGTCGTAGAAGAGGAAATTCTGCTGCATGCCCAGAGTATGAATTTACTCAATGGCAGGATCAAGCCGGCGCGGGAGCGCGATGACGGGTGTTTCCATATCCGACGGGGCGCCGCAACACAGGGCCGCCTTCCAACACCCTCGCCAAGTGCGAGGCCGGTTAATCCCCTTACGACCTGCCATAGGGCGTTGACGGACAGTTGCAGATCAGTTTAAGTGAGCAGGCTTGGATGCCAGAGGCCAAAGGCCAAGGCTGTAAAAGGGAACCCGGTGAGCTGTACCCATCAGGGCGCAAATCCGGGGCTGTACCCGCAACTGTGTGCGGTAGGGGTGTCAGACACGCCACTGGGGAAACCCGGGAAGGCAGGCACGTAAACCCGATGACCGTGAGCCAGAATACCTGCCAGGCACGTCGAAATCCTCATTTGGGGCGGGTGTCCCCGACTGGAGAAACCTATGCATTCGAGTGCCATTGCCGGCCGCACAAGGCCCGGTTTTAATTTCACAGAACTCAGCACAGCAAGCCTGCTTCTCGGCGTCAGCGCCACCTGCGCCATGCTGTGGGTCATCATCGCGTCAACCGTCACCGGCTGACCGGACAGGCATCTCTCATGGTCCTGTCGGCGAACGAGCTGACCCTCGGTTATCGGGGGCAAGCCGTCGTCAGCAACGTCTCGTTTCACGTGGCGGCTGGCGATGTGCTTGCTGTTGTCGGGCATAACGGCTCCGGCAAGTCGACGCTTGTCAAAACCATCCTCGGCACCTTGCCGCTGATCGGCGGCGAGCTCTCCTGGCATGGCGGCGTGCCGTCGGAGATCGCCTTTCTTGGACAGCGATCCGAGTTCGACACAAGGGTGCCGGTCCGGCTTCGTGACATCGTCGAAATGGGCGCGTGGTCGCGGCTGGGATTTGCCGGGCGAATCGATCCCGCAGGCCGGGCGGCGATCGAGGCGGCGATGGAGCGCACCGGCACGGCGGCGATCGCCGACACCCCGCTCCACATGCTGTCTGCCGGACAGCTTCAGCGCGCCCTGTTTGCACGAACCATCGTTCAGGACGCGCCGGTCATCCTGCTGGACGAGCCGTTCACAGCCATCGACCAGTCCACCGAGGCCGACCTGCTGGCGCTGATTGACCAATGGTCCGGCGAGGGACGCGCCGTGATCATGGTACTGCATGACCTGTCGGCTGTTCTGCAACACTGCCATGCGGCGCTGCTGCTGGGGCGCGGGACAGCGCGGTTCGGCCCGCTCGACACGACCCTGACGCCGGCGAACCTTGTCGATCTCGCCTATCTGACGCCAAGCCAGGCCGCCTGGCAGGAACGGATGTTCAGCCGGGATGTCGACAGCCTGTCGGGGGGCGGCGATGTTTGAGTGGCTTGAGTATGAATTCATGCTCCGCGCCCTTGCCGCGACCAGCGTGCTCAGCTTTTCCATCGCGCCGGTCGGGGCCTTTCTGGTGCTGCGGCGCCTGTCGCTTGCCGGCGAGGCAATGGCCCACGCCATCGTGCCCGGGATCGTGATCGGCTTTGTGATCGCCGGACTGTCCGTCGCCTCGATGATCATTGGCGGGCTTGCGGCCGGCATCACGGTGGCGCTGCTGACCAGCCTGCTGGCACGGTTCACGATCATCCGCGAGGATGCGAGCCTTGCCTCGCTCTATCTGATTTCGCTGGCGCTCGGCATCTTTATCCTGTCCGCCGCCGGCTCGGCCGTTCCGCTGAAGAGCTTCCTGTTCGGGTCGATCCTGGGAATGGATGACGAGACGCTGTATCTGATCGGCGCCACGGCGACGGTCACGCTTGTCAGCTTCGCCCTGATCCTGCGGCCGCTGGTCACCAGCACAATCGATCCGGTCTTCCATGAAAGCAGGTCGTCACGGCCCGGGCTCGTCGTGCACTGGTTCATGTTTCTGGTGGTGCTGAACCTTCTCGGTGCTTTCAAGGCGCTGGGAACGCTCATGGCGGTCGGCCTGATGATCCTGCCGGCCACGGCAGCGCGCTACTGGGTTTCGACGCTCACCGGCTACCTTGTCCTGACATTCCTGTTCGCTCTGGCAAGCTGCTGGGCCGGTCTCGTCCTGTCCTTCTACGCTTCTGAAGTGCCCTCTGGCCCGGCCATCATCCTTGTGGCCGGCGCGATCTTCTTTGTCAGCGTCCTGTTCGCGCCGCAGGGTCTGGGTTTCCTGCGCCGCCGCCGGCCTTCGCCCCGATGATGTGTGGTTTTTCGATGCCCACCCTTGATGGAACTCCCTTTTTGAACACTCCCAGATGGAGATTAACTTGAAACGAATTATCGGTGCCCTTGCTCTGTCGCTGCTTGCGTTCGCCGGTCCGGCCTCAGCGTCCGACCGGCTGCAGGTCGTGGCAAGTTTTTCAATTCTCGGCGACATGGTCCGGCAGGTGACCGGCGATCTGGCGGACGTCGCCACAATCGTCGGGCCCGATGCCGACGCGCATCTCTACCAGCCGAACACGGCAGACGCCAAAGCCGTGGCCGGCGCGGACATCGTGTTCGTGAATGGCCTCGGTTTCGAGACCTGGTCGGACGCCCTGATCAATAATGCCGGCGGCGATGCGAGCGTGATTGTGGCAACCGGCGGCGTCGAGCCGATTCTCGTCGATGGCGAGATCGATCCCCATGCCTGGAACGCGCTGACCAACGGCGTCATCTATGTCGAGAACATCGCCGCTGCGATGGCCGCGGCGGATGCCGGCAATGCCGATGCCTACAAGGCGAACGCGGCGTCCTACATTGCAAAGCTGCGCGCCCTTCATGCCGGCGCCGCGGACAGGTTCGGATCGCTCCCGGAAGGCGGCCGCACCGTGGTAACGGCGCATGATGCCTTCGGCTATCTGGCGGATTCCTACGGGCTGAACTTCCTAGCGCCGGTCGGCATCGATACCGAGGCAGAGCCGTCGGCGAGCGAACTTGCCGCCCTCATCGCCCATCTGAAGGAAACCGGAGCCGGCGCGCTGTTCGTCGAGAACATCACCAGCCCGGCGCTGATCGAGCAGATTTCAAAGGAAACCGGGCTGAAGATCGGCGGTCGCCTGTTTTCCGACGCCCTGTCGGAGCGCGGCGGTCCGGCAACAAGCTATGTCGCCATGTTCGAGCATAATCTAGGGGCTATCATGACCGCCCTTCAGGACAGCGGCAACTGATACAGGGCCGGGCCCCGGCCTACAGGATCTGGCTGAGGAATTCCTTGGTGCGCGGGTCCTTGGCTTCGGAGAAGA
>WTIL01000095.1:18762-20375 GCA_011522725.1 Rhodospirillaceae bacterium | reverse complement strand
TACAGGATCTGGCTGAGGAATTCCTTGGTGCGCGGGTCCTTGGCTTCGGAGAAGAAGGTCGCCGGCGGGCCGTGCTCGACGATCACGCCATTGTCGGTGAAATAGATATGGTCGGCGATCTCGCGCGCGAAGCCCATCTCGTGTGTCACCAGGATGCAGGTCATGCCCTCCTGGGCGAGGTCCTTGATGGTGACGAGAACCTCTTTCACCGTTTCCGGATCGAGCGCGGCGGTGACCTCGTCGAACAGCATGACGTCGGGGCTCATCGCCAGTGACCGGGCGATCGCGACGCGCTGCTGCTGGCCGCCCGACAGCTCGCCGGGATAGGCGTCCTCCTTGCCCTCGAGGCGGACCTTCTTCATCAGCTCGCGGGCGCGCTGGCGGACATCCTCTTCCTTTTCCTTCAGCACCAGCATCGGCGCCATCATGATGTTCTCCATCGCCGTCTTGTGCGGGAACAGATTATATTGCTGGAACACCATGCCGACCCGCTTGCGAAGCGCCAGCTTGTCGAGCTTCGGGTCGGTCAGGTCGATGCCGCGGACCTTGATCACGCCGCCCTGAATGTCGTTCAGCGCATTGACACAGCGGATCAGGGTGGATTTGCCCGATCCCGACGGCCCGATGATGCAGACCACCTCGCCCTTCATCACATCCAGCGACACACCTTTCAGCACCTGCAGGTCGCCGAAATATTTGTGCACGTCCCTGATCGAGACGATGGGGTCCTTTTCGGTCCATTCAGCCATGGATGCCTCCTAGAGCTTGACCGCGTACCGGCGTTCGAGCGCGATGGTGATGCGCGCGATCGGGTAGCAATAGATGAAGAACAGGACCAGTGCGAAGGAATAGAACGGCACCAGCAGTTCAGGGTGATTGTTCTCGGCCTCCATCGCCTGGCGCGACAGGGTGATGATTTCCTCGACTCCCAGCAGCGAGCAGAGCGGCGTCGCCATGGTCAGGATGGCGTACCAGTTCATCCAGGGCGGGATCATCCGCTTGAAACATTGCGGCAGGATGATCCGCCACATCGTCTGCCGGCGCGTGAAGGCAAGGCTTTCCGAGGCTTCCCACTGCGCGGTCGGCACCGACTGCACGGCGCCGCGCACGATCTCGGAGATATTGGCCATGATCGGCAGCGACAGGCCGAAGACCGCCTTCATCCAGTCGGGGATCGAGATGATGTAGCCGAAGATCACGATCTCGAACGGCAGCGCCAGAAGCACGATGAACAGGATCACCAGCCAGGGCGAATTCCGGAACAGCTGCGTGAAGAACCAGGACGGCCGGTTGATCACCGCGAATTTCGATACCTGGCCAAGGCCGAGCGCCGCTCCGGCCAGCGTGCCGAACAGCATCGCGAACATCGAGATCAGGATGTTGAACAGGAAGCCCGACATGAACAGGAACGGCACCCATTTGCCAAGTGTCCCGAAGGCCGTCATCACGGTGAACTTGCCGGCAGCCTGAACATAGAACGGCCAGAGCAGGATCGGGGCCATCAGCACCAGCACGGTCCACCAGGGAAGATTGGCGAGCCACTGGGTCGCGGTCGGTCCGGCCACCGGCCGCGCGAGCGGCTTCAGGACCGGAAGGTCGGTCGTGGCGGCACG
>WTIL01000095.1:11366-18662 GCA_011522725.1 Rhodospirillaceae bacterium | reverse complement strand
GCGCCTAGCTGCCATAGCCCGGTATCCTCATGCTGGATTCCCACTTGCTCATGCTCATCACCAGAATGCCGACAAGCACCACATAGACGACGAAGACCAGAAGCATCGTCGGATAGAGCGCCGACGGGTAGTCGTTCCAGATCGTCACCGACTGGTAGAGCAGCTCTGGCACGGCGATGCCGAAGGCCTGGGTCGTGGTCTTCACCAGATTGACCAGATTGTTGTTCAGCGCCGGAAGCGAGACCCGCAACGCCAGCGGCAGCACCACATAGCGATAGGACTGGCTTCGCGAGAAGCCGAGGGATTCGGCCGCCTCGCGGGTGCTTTCCGGCACCGCCTCGATGCCGGCGCGGAAAATCTCGACATTGAAGGCGCCGGCGAAGAAGGAAAGAGAGATAATCGCCCAGCCGACATTCGAGATGATCGGCACCTCGAGCCAGCCGTCGGGGCTGTAGGTCGGGGTGAACTGGCCAAGCGCGAAATAGAAAAACAGCAGCTGCACATAGGGCGGCGTGTTCCGGAAGAACTGGATATAGCCCTGGACGATGCTGCGGAGTATGACATTGCGGCTTCCCTGCGCGAAGGCGCCGAGAACACCGATCACCATCGACAGCACCAGACATGCCAGCGACAGCTTGATGGTCATCCAGATTCCCGAGAGGATCTTGCCCTGCTGGACAGGCTGGTACATCCAGATGAAGTTCCATCTGGGGTAATCCTCGGCAATCTGCCTGAAAAATTCTGCGATGACTTCCATGACACCAAAATCAGCCCCGCCGGAAGGCCCGGCGGGGCGTCGCTCGTTGGGGACGGCCTAGTCGGCCAGCCAGTCTTTCATGCGAGCCTGGTAATCAACCAGATACTTGGTCGCCTTGATGCCCCACTTCTTCTCGAGGGCGATCAGCGAACCGTCCTGGTGCCACTGGTACTGCATGCCGGACATGAAACGACCGAAGACGCAGTTGCGCTCCTTGGAAGGAACGGCCAGCGCCCACGGGTTGTCGTCCTCGGAGTTCAGCGGCATTTCGAACTCGTCCCACTCGCCGGAGCTGAGGTCGGAACCGATGGAGGAATCGTCATATACCCAGGCGATGCACTTCTTGTCGCGAAGCGCCTGCTTGGCCTCGGCGTTGCCGGTGAAGGCGATGATCTTGGCGCCATAACGCTCTTCGACGATCTGGTTGTAGAACGCGCCCTGCTTGCCGCAGACGGGCTTGCCGCGAAGATCTTCCCAGTTCTTCAGGCCAAGCGCCTTCGGCGACATGATGTTGGTGCCCGAAGTGTAGTAGTTCGGGCCGACGATGCCGACGATCTCGCGACGGTCCTTACGGTCCGACATGGTGGCGATCATCAGGTCGATCTTGCCCTGCTCGAGGAACTGCATGCGGTTCGACGACTGCACGGCGACCAGCTCGAGATCGACGCCCATCTTCGCGGCGACGTCCTTGGCCATGTCGATTTCCATGCCGACGATATCGCCGCTGGTGTCACGATAGCCCCACGGCTTGTAGTCGGCCTTCACGCCGACGACGATCTTGCCGCGCGACATCACCTTGTTCCAAACCTCGTTCTTGCAGCCGTGACCGTCTGCCGACACCGCCATCGGGGCCAGAGCAAACGCACCTGCAAGCGCGGAAGCCAAAAGTCTTTTCATCATGGGTTTCCCCTCCCTTGGTTGAGTATGGCGGCTTGTCACCGCTCGATATATTCCCCGGTATGCCGTGAGAATAATTCTGTTTTTTCAAGATTAGACTGAATGCTGTCTCCGGACTTGGCAACCATGAGCCCGATAATCGACTCAAGCAGATACAGCGCGCCAAGCTGGGACGCGAAGAAATGCCGGTTGGCCGTGGCGGCGATCAGAACATCGTCGGCCAGTGCCGCGATCGGCGAATCGGCCGTGTCTGTGATGGCTATGATGCGGGTGCCGCTGTCGCGTGCCGCCTCGGCGAGGGCCAATGTGCCGGCGGCATAGGGCATGACGCTCAGGCAGATCATCACATCTTCGCCCGTCAGCTTGCGCACCTGGCTGGCGATGCTCGCCGGCTCGACGCCGAGAACCTCCCAATTGTCGAAGGCAAGCGAGGATACATAGCCGGCATAGGACCCGATATGGCGCTGGCCCATCTGTGCATTGACGAAAACGCGCCGTGCCCCCAGCGCGGCGTTGGCCACGCGCTCGATCGTCTCTGGATCCGCATTGACCATCGTCTCGTTGATGTTGCGCATCGATTGCTGGCCATAGGCCACATGGAAATGCGAATCCACGCCGTCCGCGGCATGCCCGACGCGGAGCGCCTCCGCCCGTTCGTGATAGCCGCTATAGGTATCCTTCGCCGCGATCCGGCAGGCCTCTCGAAGGCCTTCGTAATTGTTAAAGCCGAGGCTTCTGGCAAGGCGGCTGAATGTGGGCGGGGCCAGGCCGGTCCTGTCGGCGATCGAACGCATCGAACGGAATGACACCTCGATCGGATTGGCGGCGACAAAATCGGCAGCCTGCCGCAATTGCGGCGACAAATCCGCAGCGTGATCGGCAATGATCTTTTTCAGGTGCATTCGTGGTGTCTTTCAAACTCGTATGGAATGAACGTAACAGACTTGTAAAAATGTTTCAAATGTTACAATTTTGGTCGGGGCAACGCCGATGTCGCAAGGACACACATGCTGGCCTGACAGGAATGCAAAGCGATCGGTGAGGAGTATCCTTTTGGAAACGCCGCGTGAAAATCTTCCGGCCCATGCCTCGGTGATTGTGATCGGCGGCGGGGTCATGGGGTGTTCGACCCTCTATCATCTGGCCAAGGATGGCGTGTCCGACGCGATCCTGCTCGAGCGCAACAAGCTGACATCGGGGACGACCTGGCATTCCGCGGCGCAGGTGCGCGCCCTCCGCTCGACCCGCAACCTGACGGATCTGGTGCGCTATTCCATATCCCTCTATTCGCGCCTTGAAGAGGAAACCGGCCAGCAGGTCGGCTGGATCAACAAGGGCTCGCTGTCGATCGCAACAAACGAGGACCGGATGGTGCATGTGCGCCGGCAGGCGGCGCTTGCCGGGCTGTTCGGCATGCAGGCCGATACCATTTCCGCCGGCGAAGCGGCCGAACGCTGGCCGTTGATGAATGCGGATGATGTCGTCGGTGCCGTCTGGGCGCCGGATGACGGCAGGGTCAGCCCGTCCGATCTGTGCGCCGCGCTGGTCAAGGGCGCGCGTGCCGGCGGTGCCCGTATTTTCGAGGACACGGGCGTGACCGGCATCCTGACCGAGGGTGGCCGGGTGGTCGGTGTCGAGACCGGTCGCGGCACCGTCAAATGCGACGCCATCGCGCTGTGCACAGGTTTGTGGAGCCGCGAGGCCGCCGCCATGGCCGGGGCCGAGGTGCCGGCCTGGCCGTGCGAGCATTTCTATCTCCTGACCAAGCCGGTGGACGGCATCAGCGGCAACCTGCCGACATTGTCGGATCATGACGGGCATCTCTACATCCGTGATGATTCCGGCGGCCTTCTCGTCGGCTGTTTCGAGCCGATGGGCAAACCTGTCGATCCGGAGCGGATCGGTCATGATTTCGCCTTCCAGCTGTTTCCCGAGGACTGGGACCATTTCGAGCCAATGATGCATAACGCGCTCCACCGCCTGCCATGTCTTGAGACGGCGGAGGTGAAGATGCTTCTGAACGGGCCGGAGAGCTTCACCCCCGACGGCAGCTTCCTGCTTGGCGAGACGGCCGAGACGCGCGGCCTGTTCCTTGGCTGCGGAATGAATTCGGTGGGTGTCGCCACCGGCGGCGGGGCCGGCATGGCGCTGGCCCACGCCATCCAGCATGGCGCGCCGCCGGCCGACCTTCACGAGGCTGATCCGAAACGGTTCGATTCATCCGTGAACAGCGCCGCCGCGCTGACGGCCCGCGCGCCCGAAGCGCTGGGGCGGCACTATGAAATCGCCTATCCGGGCCGGCAATGGACCACCGCACGGAACCTTCGCGCCCTGCCGCTGCATGAGGAGTGGGTGGCGCATGGCGCGCATTTCGGCCAGGTGTTCGGGTTCGAGCGGCCATTCTATTTCGGCAAGACGAGCGAACCTGTGCTGACCTTCGGCCGTCCCGACTGGTTCGACCATGTGGGTGCCGAGGTGGCAGCCGCGCATGAGGCGGCAGGGCTCACCGAGCTGTCGAGCTTCGGCAAGATCGACGTCACCGGCCCTGACGCGCTGCGCTGCCTCGAGACCGTCTGTACCAACCGCATCGACCGTCCGGTCGGCAGCGCCTGCTACACGCTGATGCTGAACCACGAGGGCGGGGTCGAGAGCGACCTGACCGTCTTCCGGCTCGACATGGACCATTTCCGCCTGATGGTCGGCACCAATGCGGTGAAGCGCGACCTGTCCTGGATTCGCAACAACTGCCCGCCGGGCGCCGATGTCACCGTCAGTGACGTGACCAGCGATTTCGCCGTGCTTGGCCTGAGCGGGCCGGACAGCGCCCGAATTGCGACGGCCATCGGGGCGGACTGGATGAACGGCATCGGCTATTTCCGTCATCAGGAAGGCCGGATCGGCGACGTGGCTGTCCGGGCGGCGCGCCTGTCCTATGTCGGCGAGGCGGGGTGGGAGCTGACCTGCGCCGCCGGTGACGCCAGGGCGCTGTTCGCGACCCTGGCCGGAGAGGGTGTGGTGCCGGTCGGTGCCTTTGCGCAGACCGCCATGCGGATCGAAAAGGGCTTCCTTGCCTACGGCCATGACCTTGATACCGATGTGACGCCGCAGATGGCGGGGCTGGAATTCGCGCTGGCCGGGAACAAGGATTTCATCGGCAAGGCGGCCCTCAATGGCCGTTCTGATCCGGCAACAAGGCTGATATCGCTGTCCTTTCAGGATGAAAACGCTGTGCCGCTGGGCAACGAGCCGGTTCTGGCGGGTGGCCGCATCATCGGCAAGACGACATCGGCCGCCTTCGGCTACCGTGTCGGACGTCCGGTGGCAATCGCGCTTGTCGAGAGCGATGCCGTCATCGACGGCGGCGCGGTCGAGGTGAATATCGGCGGCGAGTTTGTGGCCGCCGGCATGTCGGTGGCGCCGTTGTTCGATCCGTCGGGCGCACGCATGCGCCAGCCGCAGCTGGTTCAGGCAAGGTCAAAGGTGATGTGATGTCGAATGTGTTCCCGAGAAGCATGAAGGCAAGCTATCCCGTCGCCGTCGCCGGTGACGGCTGCTACATCATCGACGAGAGCGGGAAACGCTATCTCGACGGGTCCGGCGGCGCGGCTGTCTCCTGCCTCGGCCACAGCCATCCGGCGGTAACCGGCGCGATCAAGGCGCAGCTCGACCGGCTGGCCTTTGCCCATACCGGGTTTTTCACATCAGAGCCTGCCGAGTCGCTTGCCTCGCTTCTGGCGGAACACGCGCCGGAGGGGATTGAACATGTCTATTTCGTTTCCGGCGGGTCGGAGGCCGTCGAGGCGGCGCTGAAGCTCGCACGCCAGTATTTCGTCGAGACCGGCCAGCCGGACCGGCGCCATGTCATTGCCAGACGCCAGAGCTATCACGGCAACACGCTGGGCGCGCTGGCGGCGGGCGGCAACGCCTGGCGGCGGCAGATCTATGATCCGATCCTTGTCGAGACCAGCCATATCGCCCCCTGCTATGCCTATCGCGAGATGCGGGACGGCGAGAGCGAGGCCGCATTCGCGCTGCGCGTCGCCGACGAGCTGGAAACGGAAATCCTGAGGCTGGGCGCAGGGAATGTCATGGCGTTCGTGGCCGAGCCGGTGGTCGGTGCGACGCTTGGCGCGGTGCCGGCGCTTGATGGCTATTTCACCCGCATCCGCGAGATCTGCGACCGGCACGGCGTGCTGCTGATTCTTGACGAGGTGATGTGCGGCATGGGCAGGACCGGCCATATGTTCGCCTGCGAAGCGGATGGCGTGCGGCCCGATATCCTGACCATCGCCAAGGGGCTGGGCGCCGGTTACCAGCCGATCGGGGCGATGATGTGCAGCAACGACATCTACCGGGCGATCGAGGCGGGAAGCGGCTTCTTCCAGCATGGCCATACCTATCTCGGGCATCCTGCGGCCTGTGCCGGCGCGCATGCCGTCGTCACCACCTTGCTGGACGAACAGCTGATCGGCCGGGTCAAGGGCCAGGGCCGCAAGCTGATGACCGAACTGCAATCACGGTTCGCAGAGCACCCGCATATCGGCGACATTCGCGGACGCGGCCTGTTCCTTGGCATGGAATTCGTCGCCGACCGCAAGACCAAGGCCCCGTTCGCGCCAGAGGAGGGACGCAACAAACGGCTCAAGGCAGCGGCTTTCGAGGCCGGGCTGATCTGTTATCCGATGGGCGGCACCATCGACGGGCGCCGCGGCGACCATGTGCTGATCGCGCCGCCTTTCATCATCTCCGACGACCAGATCGGCGAGCTGTGTGACAAGCTGGAGTCGGCCGTGGCGGTGGCGCTGGCCTGAAATCCGGCGGAAAACCGCCGTCGCAGGCGCGTCATCTTGTGCCACTTAAACCCGTTTGTTTTTGTACCGCGCCCAGCTAGGCTCTTTGCCGGAGGAGGCGTGTAGATGAAATTCCCAAATTGGCATGACAGGCCAGAACAATTCAGCCCGGGCGAGGCCGCCAACGGCAAGCTGGACGGTCATCATTTCATCCAGATGGCAGACCAGTTCATCTCGCTGGCGAACAAGCGCAATCGCAAGGTTGATGCGACGGAAATCCAGATGGTGATGCTGTTCGCGGCCGCGCGCTACGCAGCGCATGTCGGCAAGAACGTGATCGAGGCGCCCGACCACGAAGAGTTCATCAAACATATGGCAGGCCAGTATGCGGACATGCTGCGCGGCCATCTTGCAGACCCGAACGTCTGACGGTGCGGGCGATGGGCAGGCGGTTCGACAGATGGCAGGCGGCCCTGGTCCGGACGGTGTTGCTGCCGGTCGGCCTGACGGCCGCCCTGTCGGTGCCGGGCATGGCCATCGCCGATGTCGAACGTGGGCGTGAGGTGGCGGCGACCCATTGCACGCGATGCCATGTCGTCGGCGACATCAACCCCTATGGCGGCATTGAATCGACCCCGTCCTTCATTGGCATGAAACGGCTTGCCGACTGGGAGCGCCGCTATGCCGAATTCTATATCCTGCCGCCGCATCCGGCGCTGGTCCGCATCGAGGAGGTGAGCGCCGAACGGGACGAGGAACGCCCTGCCTTCGTCACCGAAATCGTCCTCACGCTTGACGATGTCGATGCCATTCTCGCCTTTGTGAAAACCCTTCCGGCGCCAGCGCCCTAAC
>WTIL01000095.1:5579-11266 GCA_011522725.1 Rhodospirillaceae bacterium | reverse complement strand
ATGAGCACAGCATCACGCGATGATATGAGCGAATCCGAAATCGCCATGCGCAAATTCCTGAAGCAGCTCGGCGTCACGGCGCATCAGGTGCTGGAAAGCGCGCTCGAGGAGGCTGTCGCGGACGGCAAAATCGAAGCTGACGGGCAGGTGCCCGTCGTCGCCACCGTCACCATTGAGTCGCTTGGCGTGACGCATCGCGTGGAAGCCACGCTCCAGGCCCCTGGCGGCAATGGCTGACATCACCGAAGATGATGTGACCACGGCGCTCGGCGCGGTCATCGACCCGTCGCAGGGCAAGTCCGTGGTCGAGCTCGGCATGGTCGGGCCGATTCACATCAAGCAGAGCAATATCAGCTTCGCGCTGGAAGTGCCCGCCCATCGCGGGCCGGCGATGGAGCCTGTCCGCAAGGCCGCGGAAACCGCCGTTCGCGCCATTCCGGGCGTGACCAGCGCCACGGTGGTCGTGACAGCCCATTCGGGACCGGCGACGACATCGGCATCGGCCGGTGGCGGGGATGACAGTGACGACGGGGTTGTCGAGCGCGTCCACGAGATCAAGGTCCGGCGGTTTGTCGCCGTTGCCTCGGGCAAGGGCGGTGTCGGCAAATCGACGACGGCCGTGAACCTCGCCATCGCCCTGCGGCTCGAGGGGCTGCGCGTCGGACTGCTTGACGCCGATGTCTATGGCCCGTCGCTGCCGCGCATGCTGGGTGTCAGCGGGCGTCCGGCCTCGGCCGGCGGCGACATGGTGCGGCCGCTGGAGAATTACGGCGTGCAGCTGATGTCGATGGGGCTGCTTGTTCCCGACGACGTGGCGATGATCTGGCGTGGCCCGATGGTGCAGTCGGCCCTGACCCAGATGCTGGATTCGGTGGCCTGGGGAACGCTCGACGTCATCGTCATCGACCTGCCGCCCGGCACAGGCGACATCCAGATCTCGCTTGCGCAGCAGGTCAGCCTTGCCGGCGCCGTGGTGGTATCCACCCCGCAGGACATTGCGCTGCTGGATGTGGTCAAGGCCATTACCATGTTCGACAAGGCCGAGGTGCCTGTTCTCGGCATGGTGCAGAACATGGCATACTGGGCCTGCCCGGACTGCGGTCGCACCGACCATATCTTCGGTGACGGCGGTGCCGCCGCCGAGGCCGAGCGCCGCGGGATCGAGCTTCTCGGCGAGATTCCGCTGTCGCTTGAGGTGCGGACCGGCGGGGATTCCGGCACGCCTGTCGTCGTGGCCAGCCCGCGCTCGGAGCAGGCAAAGACCTATCGCAGCATCGCCCGCCGGCTGATGGAAGTGGCTGATCTGCGCAAGGCGGATGAAGAGGAGGAGGAATCATGAGCCTCTATTATGAAGATTTCCCCGCCGATGACGGTGCGGAACCGCAACTGCCGCCACTGCTGACCGCGGTGAAGGTGCCTTCCGGTCAGAATGTGATGGCCAAGGCGCTGGCGTCGGGCGCGACGGCCGAGGTCGGAACGGTCTTCTATGGCGAGGACACCGATGTCACCGACATCGCGCTGGTGCTCGGTCCCGAGGTGCCGCTGCGCAAGGCCGGACAGATGCTGTATGCGATGATGATCGGCGTCGGCGACGCCATCGGCGCGCTGGCACCGCCAGAGGTGATTGTCGCCTACCAGCTTCCCGGATATGTGCTGCTGAACCGGGGGCGCGCAGGCGCTGTCTGGATCGCCGCCGATCCGGCGGCCGGGCGCGAGGATGTGCCGTCCTGGATGGTCGTCGGCGTCAGGATCGACATGGCTGTGCGGACCGGCAACGAGGATGTCTGGCGTGACGAAAGCGGCCTTGAATACACCTCGCTTGCCGAGGAGGGCGCCGGTTTCATTTCCCGCACACGCCTGATCGAATCCATTTGCCGGCATTTTCTCGCCTGGGTGAATCGCTGGCAGGATGACGGCTTCCGTCCGCTTCATGATCTGTGGGTGCAACGGCTTGAATCCGGAAGCGAGATGGTGCTGGCGGATGGCAGCATCGCCGAATGGGTCGGGCTGGACGAGGATGGCGCGGCGCTGATCAAGCTGGACGGCAAGCCGGTCGGGCTGTTGCCGAACGAGTTCGAATCCGTCTGCGGACCCATTGACCTCGCATCGCTGGAAGGACGGCACTGACCCGATGAAACTGGCGCGCACCATACGGTTCGACCCGTCGGACCTGAATGTCTTCCCGGTGGCGGCCGAGGAAGGCGAATGGGCGCTTGTGGGCACCTTCTGCTTTGCCGATGTGACGCCTGACGCGCTGAACGGCAAGCTGCGCCAGGCCTTCAGCAACGGATTTCTCGGCGTGGAATCCTTCGGATTTTCCACGCTCGTCAGTGTCGTGTCGGTGCGCGACGGCGACGCCGACCGGCTGGCCGAACAGGTGGCGAGCGCCTTTGTCGAGCGGCTCGGCGCGCCTGACCTGGAAGTCGCGCGGGCGGCCGCCATCGAGGAAATCGGCTTCATGGCCGAGCTGTGCGCGCAACACAAGACAGGCACGTTGCTGACCATCCAGCGCGAGCTTGGCGACAACGGCATCAGCGAGCGCTTCCGCAGCCTGTCGAAGCCGGAATCCTGCGCCGAGCAGAAAATCTGGACAATGGTGGAAGAGGACTAGGGCACGCGCGTGCCGGAAGGGGAACAGGGTGACACAGGATTTCTGGCTTACATCCGGATGGCATCTGCTGCAGCGTGACGTCGACGGCCATCTGGTCCCGACAAGCGATTTCATGATGGCCTATTTCGCTCGTGACGAGGTCGCGCCGCAGGAGGATTCCTGCGATGCGGAGCTGGCGCTTCACGCCCGTCTCAGCGCCGAGCCCTTCGCCGCGGTCAGCGAGGAAGAGCTCGACGCCGTCAAGGACCGGGACGTCGTCCACAATTATCGCGCCGTGCTGGCCTTCCGTGATTTCCTCGCCCAGCATGCGACGCTGGAATCCGCCTATCTGGCGGTGGTGCGCGGCGCGCCGGTGAATTTCCCGCCGCTGTTTCTGGAGCAGATGACGCAGATCATCCTGCGCTCGATCCTCGATGGCGAGACGGACACGATGAAACTGCGTGCCGCCGAATGCCTGTTCCGGTACCAGACTGTGACCCTTGATGACGGGCGCATCATGGTGGCGGACCACGCCACCGTGCAGCTTCAGGCCGGCATGGCGCGGATGCTGCAGGAGGGCGAGACGCCCGACGAGGTCAGCATCGACATCCTCGCCACCGAGACGGCGGATGAATACTGGTCGCGCTCCGACATGTTCAACACCTCGGTCGATCTTGCCTATACCCAGCCGGCGCTGGACGGGCTGTGCCGCGTGATGGAGGGCTGGATCCGCCATTTCCTCGGCGTGACCACCCGCATCCAGCCAATGCGTGAAATCACCGACGAGGCATGGTCCTGGCATGTCGGGCTGGATACGGTCTCGACCGCGATCCTCAACGACCTCTATCAGGGCGAAGAGGTGCCGGAGGACAGGCTGCGCCTGATCCTGTGCCTGTTCAGCCTCGAGGCGGAGGATGGGTTCGTTCCCGAAATGGCCGGGCGCAAGGTCTATCTCGGCCTGTCGATGGACGAGACCGGAACCGTGCGGATGAAGCCGCAGAACCTGCTCGGCAACCTGCCGCTGGCGAACAGCTGACGCTGCTGCCTGTCGTTCAGTTCAGGTAATCGTCGGTGGTGCGCGGCTTGCGACGCTCGCCGACATCCATCAGCCGGTCATCCTCGTCGAACATCGCGCCCACGCGGCAGTCCTCGCACATCTTCAGCATGTCGAGCTGCTTGCCACCGGTGAACATGCTGTGGCCCTCGAGCTTGGCCATCACGCGCTCGATCGAGCGCGTGCTGCCGAAGGGCTTGCCGCATCCGGTACAGTGGAACGGCGTGTCCTCGATCACCAGCTCGGCATTCATGGCGCTGTCGGCAAGGTTGAATTGCGGGACGAGGCTGATGACCTTCTCCGGACAGGTCGCCACACAGATGCCGCATTGCAGGCATGCATCCTCGCGGAACAGCAGCTGCGGCGCGTCCGGATTGTCCTGCAGCGCGCCGGCCGGGCAGGCGCTGGTACATGACAGGCAGATGGTGCAGTTGTCGGTGTCGATCTCGACCCGTCCATAAGGTGCGCCGTCGGGAAGCGGAATCGCCGCGTCGCCCACATTCTGGGCGCCGGCAAGGCCGCGCATCGCCAGGCGCGTGATGCCGCGCGGACTGCCGATCGGGCTGAAAGGTGCCGGTTTTGGCGATTTTTTCGGACGTGCGCCGCGCAGCTGTTCGGCGACCTTGTCCGGGTCGGCCTCGTCGATGACAAGGAACCGCGCTTCGTCATCCGCGCCCACGCCCTCCATCAGCGCGCGTGCAAGAGCGATCTGGGCGGTGATGTGCGTGGTATCGTCAGTCTTTGCCGGGTTGATGATGACGACCACCTGCTCATATCCCTGCGCCACGGCCGTTACCAGCAGATCATGACCGACACGTCCGACGCTGTGCATCGTCATCGGCAGCATGTCCGCCGGCAGGCCCGAACCGAAGCGTGCCATCATCTCGATCACCTGCGCGCCGTGCGTTTCATCCGCAAGCAGCAGGCGCGGTGTCTTGCCACCGGCCTCGAGATAATGGTCGAGCATGGTCGCGATCTGCTGGCCGAACATGTCTGCAGCCGGCACCACCGTCTGGGCCGCGCCGGACGGGCAGACCGCGCCGCAATAGCCGCATCCGCCGCAGATCGCCGGGTCGATCGCGACCGTGTCGCCCGCCGCGGTGATGGCGCCGGCCGGGCACACATCAAGGCAGCGAGAACATCCGTTCAGGCTGTTGCGCGAATGCGCGCACAGGTCGGCATCGTAATCGACATAGATCGGCTTCTCGAAATCGCCGATCATCTCCGCCGCCTCGGCAGCGAGGCCTTTCAGCCGCAGGCTGTCTTCGGCATCGGCACGAAGATAACCGTCGCGCTTTTCCCAGCCGGTGAAAAGCGGGGTGCCGCCGGTGATGTCGATGATCAGGTCACAACCTGATTCGATATCGTCCTGCGGCTCGTCAAACGTCACGAAACTGCGGCTCGAGGGGCTGGCCGAGGCAAAGCCGTCGATGACAAGGTCAAAGGCGGTGAAATGGCCTGACGCCTTTCGGATGGTGCCGCGTGTCAGCATTCCGCTGTCGCCGCTTGCCATGATGTCGTCGCCGGCATTGGTGATCATCACCGTGACGCCCAAGCTGTCCTTCAGTGCGCTGGCGAGCTCTATCGCCGCCTCGACCCCGTTGCCGCGGGCGCCGTCGGCATAGATCAGGCAGCGTCCATTTGAGTTCAGGGTCAGGCTGCGCGCCGCTGTACCAGATTCGGTCGCCATGCGCAGAAGCGCGGCCATTTTTGGAAGTGTCCCCTTGTCTTCGCTCCAGCCGGCGAATTCGCGAATGTTCACAAATTCCGGCACCGGCTTGCCAAGCTCCTCGGCAACCGAGGTGAACACCGGCGCTTCCTGCGTGCACGCGACGATCAGGGACGCACCTCCGGATGTATCGAGTGCTGCTTCATACCGCTCGATCTGGTCGCGGCACAATGAGGTGGCGACAGTGCAGCCTCCCGCAGCCCCGCAGGCCTTGCCAAGTTTGGCGCCGTCGATTGTCATGGTGCCGGCGCAATCGCAGACAAGCACCTCTTGGCCTGACAGTTTCATCAATATTCCTCCCGACCGGATCCGGC
>WTIL01000095.1:4228-5479 GCA_011522725.1 Rhodospirillaceae bacterium | reverse complement strand
ACAAGCACCTCTTGGCCTGACAGTTTCATCAATATTCCTCCCGACCGGATCCGGCATGGCTGGGCGCGATGTTTTGGCACCTTTGCGCCGGCAGCGTTCTTTGCATAGGGTAGACCACGTTAGCAGATTCACGTGGCCAAGCACTGTCGCAAGGTGAGCCAAATGGTCACGGGTCGTCCGGACTGGTCTCGGGGCGTGCCAATCTGGTGCATGGGGCTGATGCACGGGGAGCCGGCAATTCACAGGCCGGCAAGTGGGGTAGCATGAGCGGTGTCGCAACACCTTTGGACAAACATGTTTTATACGGCGTTCGCGTGATCGTCGAAAAACAACCGCTGGACAATATCTGGCAGCCGTTCCGCTGGGTGATCAGCGACCTCATGCCGTTGCAGCCGCAGGCGGGCGGCGGCGCGCCGCCGATAAATAACACGCGGCTCGAGAGGCTGCGTGCCCATGGCGGGATCGCGACCGGAGATGATCTGTTCTTCGCCGACGCCTGGCTCGACCTGCATTTTGCCGAAGCCGAGGCCTATGCCGAGAACCTCGCCTCCAGCGATCCGGCCATCTATCTGGTGCTGCGGCATGGCGAGGAAGAGGACGAGGACGAGCTGGACACGGCGGATGGCGACGATGCGCCCGACATGCATGTCGCCGAGCTGAGCCTGTCGCCCTACAACATTCAGGACTATGAGGATTGCGGCGAAGACCAGGTCGAGAAACTGCCGCTCGCCGGTCCGATCAAGGAATTCGTCTGTGCCTTTGTCGACGCGCATTACCATCCCGAGCCGTTCAAGAAGCGGCAGCGCGACAAGGCCAATCTCGACGCACGGACCGGCGGACGCGCCGACCCGCGGTTGCGGCGTCAGTAGGATCGGGAAAGATGGTCGACGACGAAGGTCCAAGCCGTATCTCGAGGTCGCTATCGGCCCGTCTGCGCCGCAAGGAACAGGTGGCCCGCGGCGAGGATGTGCCCGAAACGCTGGAGGAGGAGCAGGCGGCGGCGAATGCCCCGGCGCCTGATCCGACAGCCGAATCCGAAGAAGATGCGGCGCTGGATGACGACCAGCTCCTGCAGAAATACGGCCTGACCAATCCGGAAGAGATCGAGGATGAGGCGGGTCTTGAGGCGTTTATGCAGAATGGCCTGCCCGACCGGCTGCGGCAGATGGCGCTTCGCCGGATGTGGCGGCTGAACCCGTTGTTCCGCTTTGCCGACGAGATGGTCGAATATGGCGAGAACTACACCGACGC
>WTIL01000095.1:0-4128 GCA_011522725.1 Rhodospirillaceae bacterium | reverse complement strand
CCTGTCCCCGGCCCGGGTGTGCGTCAGTAGGTCACATAATCACATTGCAAAAAGACCGCTCTGCCATTTGGTATTGTTGATTTTCTGTGATAGCGTTTTTGCTGATCTCGTAAAAATAAGGACAATAATGTCCAAAAAGCGGGATCGGTTTGGGGGGTTTACTGCGACATGGCCGCTACAGCGCCGGATAATAACGCTTCCTTGACAGACGAGGATCGTCTGCGCGCCGACATGTACGCGCTTCTGGGCGAACTTCTGCGCAAGGAGCCTTCCGACGAGGTGATCGGCACTGTTGCCGGGTTTCAGGGCGACGGCTCGGAAATCGGTTCGGCAAGCAGTGTTCTCGCCACTCTTGCCGGCAAGCTGTCCGGCGACGAGATCCGCGACGAATATATGCGCCTTTTCATAGGCGTCGGGCGCGGAGAAATCCTTCCTTTCGCTTCCTACTATCTGACCGGGTTCCTGAACGACAAGCCGCTCGCCAATCTCCGCAACGACATGACGGAGCTGGGCATCGAGCGTGCCGAGGGCGTCAAGGACCCCGAGGACCACATCGCCAGCCTGTTCGACATCATGGGCGGGATGATCCGCGGTGCCTTTGGCGCGCCGACGGACCTCGCCGCGCAGGCACAGTTTTTCAAAAAGCATATCGAGCCGTGGGCGCCACTTCTGATGCAGGACATCGAAGCGGCGAAATCGGCAGTGTTTTACGCGCCTGTCGGCACGATCGGCCGGGCGTTCATGGATATCGAAAGCGCTGCTTTTGATATGGGGGAGGCGGGATAGCGAAAGGCTCCTGTTTCCGAAGGGCAGGCCGCGGCCTTACGCGGCGTCATTTTGGAGGATGAAGAAATGACAGACAACAAAGAGAAGAAGGGCGTCGAAGATCGTCGCGACTTTCTCAAAAAAGCCGCTTTGTCGGTTGCTGCTGCCGGTACGGCTGCGGTTGCCAGCAAGTCGGCAAGCGCTGACGAGGCGCTGGATACGTCAGGCACTGGCTATCGGGTGACCGATCACGTCAAGGCCTTCTACAAGTCCGCACGCTTCTAATCAGCTTTTTCTGGAGGAGACAACTATGCTTAAGAAGAAGAGGTCAGGGGTAGCGAAAAGCCCCCAGTCATCGTCTTTTTTCGGTAAGGTTGCCGACAAGACCATCGATCGTCGTGCATTCCTGCGCGGCTCGGGTCTTGCGATCGGGGGTCTGACGACCGCCGTCGCGCTGACTGGCACCAATGTTCGTCAGGCACAGGCAGCTGTGTCCGGCGCACCAGCCGAAATCAAGAAAACCGTCTGCACCCACTGCTCTGTCGGTTGTACCGTCATGGCAGAAGTCCAGAACGGTGTTTGGACCGGTCAGGAGCCTGGCTGGGACAGCCCGATCAACCTCGGCGCGCACTGTGCCAAGGGTGCCTCGGTTCGTGAAACTGCCAGCGGCGAGCGCCGTCTGAAGTACCCGCTGAAGCTTGTCGGCGGCAAGTGGACGCGCATGAGCTGGGACGACGCGATCAACGAGATCGGCGACCAGATGCTTGACATCCGTGAGAAGTCAGGACCGGATTCGGTCTATTGGCTCGGATCAGCCAAGTCAAACAACGAACAGGCCTACCTGTTCCGTAAGCTCTACGCTTACTGGGGTTCCAATAATGGTGACCACCAGGCGCGTATCTGTCACTCGACTACAGTTGCCGGTGTTGCGAACACCTGGGGCTATGGTGCGATGACCAACTCCTACAACGATATCCACAACTCGCGTGCGATTTTCGTGATCGGCGGTAACCCTGCCGAGGCACACCCTGTTTCGCTGCTTCACCTGCTGAAGGCGAAGGAGCAGAACAACGCACCGCTAATCGTTTGTGACCCGCGCTTTACTCGCACGGCAGCACATGCTGATGAATATGTGCGCTTCCGTCCCGGTTCTGACGTTGGTCTGATTTGGGGTATCATGTGGCACATCTTCGAGAACGGCTGGGAAGACAAGGAATTCATCCGTCAGCGCGTTTACGGGATGGAGGATGTTCAGGCCGAGGTCGCAAAATGGACCCCGGAGGAAACCGAGCGTGTAACCGGCGTGCCCGGCTCGCAGCTGAAGCGTGTAGCCCAGCTGATGGCCAACAATCGTCCCGGCACCTTCATCTGGTGCATGGGTGGTACGCAGCACACCAACGGTAACAACAACACCCGTGCCTACTGCGCGTTGCAGCTGGCTCTCGGAAACATGGGCGTCGCCGGTGGCGGTGCTAACATTTTCCGTGGCCACGACAACGTTCAGGGCGCCACCGACTTCTGCGTTCTCTCGCACTCGCTGCCCGGCTATTACGGCCTGTCCGCAGGCGCCTGGAAGCACTGGTCGCGTGTATGGGGCGAAGACTACGAGTGGATTAAGGCTCGCTTCGACAGCATCACCGGAAAGGACGGCAAGGCAAAGAGCCTGATGAACCTGAAAGGTATTCCGGTTTCGCGCTGGATCGACGGTGTTCTCGAGGACAAGGACAACATGGATCAGCCGGACAATGTTCGTGCCATGGTGTTCTGGGGCCACGCTCCGAACTCGCAGACCCGTATGAAGGAAATGAAGACGGCGATGGAGAAGCTCGACCTTATGGTTGTGGTCGATCCGTACCCGACTGTTTCCGCGGTTCTGTCCGACCGTACCGACGGTGTGTATCTGCTGCCGGCGACGACGCAGTTCGAGACCTATGGGTCGGTAACCGCATCAAACCGCTCGCTGCAGTGGCGTGAAAAGGTCATCGAGCCGTCCTTCGACTCGCTGCCTGACCACACCATCATCTATAAGTTCGCCAAGAAGCTGGGCTTTGCTGACCGCATGTTCCGCAACATCTCGGTGAACAATGATGAGCCGCTGATTGAAGACGTGACCCGCGAATTCAACAAGGGCATGTGGACGATCGGCTACACCGGCCAGTCGCCTGAGCGCATGAAGGCGCACATGGCGAACCAGCACGTCTTCGACAAGACAACGCTGCAGGCTGTTGGTGGTGAGGTTGATGGTGACTACTACGGTCTTCCTTGGCCTTGCTGGGGCACGGCCGAAATGGGTCATCCGGGCACACCGTTGCTGTACGACACAAACAAGCCGGTCGCCGAAGGCGGTCTCTGCTTCCGTGCCCGTTTCGGGGTCGAGCATGAAGGTAACAACCTTCTTGCCGAAGGCTCCTATCCGGTCGGATCCGAGATCAAGGACGGTTATCCCGAGTTCACCATGGCCATGCTGAAGAAGCTTGGCTGGGATGGCGATCTCACCGCGGATGAGCGTGCGACGATCGACGGCATTGCCGGTGACAAGACGAACTGGAAAGTCGACCTTTCGGGCGGCATCCAGCGTGTTGCCATCAAGCATGGCTGTGCTCCGTTCGGTAACGCCAAGGCACGGGTCAAGGTCTGGACATTCCCGGATCCGATCCCGCTCCACCGCGAGCCGCTGTACACGTCGCGTCGCGATCTCGTTGCGGACTACCCGACCTATTCGGACCGCAAGCTGTATCGTCTGCCGACACTGTACAAGTCGATCCAGGATGTCGATCACACCGGCGATTATCCGATCATTCTGACCTCCGGTCGTCTGGTCGAATATGAAGGCGGTGGTGACGAGACCCGTTCGAACCCGTGGCTGGCTGAACTGCAGCAGGACATGTTCGTCGAGATCAACCCGTTCGATGCGAACGGCAAGTCGATCCGCGACGGTGACATGGTCTGGGTGGGAACGCCGGAAGGTGCGCGGATCAAGGTCATGGCCATGGTCACAGAGCGTGTCGCCCGGGGCGTTGCCTTCCTCCCGTTCCACTTCGGTGGTCACATGGAGGGCAAGGATCTTCGTGACAAGTATCCGGAAGGTGCAGATCCGTATGTTCTCGGCGAAGCCGCGAACACGGCCATGACCTACGGCTACGACTCGGTAACCCTGATGCAGGAGACGAAGTGTTCTCTCTGCAACATCGAACGTGCGTAAAGGGAGGCTATAATGGCAAGAATGAAGTTCCTCTGTGACGCGGAACGCTGCATTGAGTGTAATGCCTGTGTCACCGCATGTAAGAACGAGCACGAGGTGCCCTGGGGTGTGAACCGCCGTCGCGTGGTGACCATCCAGGACGGAAAGCCTGGTGAGCGCTC
>WTIL01000048.1 GCA_011522725.1 Rhodospirillaceae bacterium | reverse complement strand
GGCAGGCCGCACTGGTGCAGCTTCAGCTCGGGACCGACAACGATCACCGAACGGCCGGAATAGTCGACGCGCTTGCCGAGCAGGTTCTGGCGGAAACGGCCCTGCTTGCCCTTGAGCATGTCGGAAAGCGACTTCAGCGGGCGCTTGTTGACGCCGCTGATGACACGGCCGCGGCGGCCATTGTCGAACAGCGCGTCGACAGCCTCCTGCAGCATCCGCTTCTCGTTCCGCACGATGATGTCCGGCGCGCGAAGCTCGATCAGGCGCTTCAGGCGGTTGTTCCGGTTGATCACACGGCGATACAGGTCGTTCAGGTCGGAGGTGGCGAACCGGCCGCCATCCAGCGGAACCAGCGGGCGCAGCTCGGGCGGAATGACCGGGATCACATCCAGGATCATCCATTCCGGACGGCAGCCTGACTCGCGGAAGCTGTCGACCAGCTTCAGGCGCTTCACCAGCTTCTTGCGCTTGGCTTCGGACCCGGTCTCGGCGAGTTCCTCGCGGATTTTCACCCGCTCCTCTTCCATGTCCATGGCCTCGAGGACCTTCTTGATCGCCTCGGCGCCGATGCTGGCCTCGAACGCGTCGTCACCGAACTCGTCCTGCGCGTCGTAGAATTCCTCTTCCGACAGCAGCTGGCCCTTCTCGAGCGAGGTCAGGCCGGGCTCGATCACCACGAAGTTCTCGAAATAGAGAACCCGCTCCAGATCCTTCAGCGTCATGTCGACGAGAAGGCCGATGCGGCTCGGCAGCGACTTCAGGAACCAGATATGCGCGACCGGCGAGGCCAGCTCGATATGGCCCATCCGCTCGCGGCGGACCTTCGACAGCGTGACCTCGACACCGCACTTCTCGCAGATGATGCCGCGATACTTCATCCGCTTGTACTTGCCGCACAGGCATTCATAGTCGCGGACCGGGCCGAAGATACGGGCGCAGAACAGGCCGTCCTTCTCCGGCTTGAAGGTACGATAGTTGATCGTTTCGGGCTTCTTGATCTCGCCAAACGACCAGGAACGGATACGTTCCGGCGATGCGATCGAGATGCGGATCTTGTCAAAGCTCTGGGGGCCCTGGTTCTGCCCGAAAGGATTCATCAAGTCGTTCATGTGGTCATCTCCCGACGGAGTGTGGTGTTATCTGGTTCGGATCGAGGCGGTCGCGATCAATATTCGGCTTCGTGGAGGTCCACATTCAGGCCGAGCGAGCGAAGCTCCTTGACCAGAACGTTGAAGGACTCCGGAATGCCGGACTCGAAATCGTCGTCGCCGCGGACAATGGCCTCATAGACCTTGGTCCGGCCGGACACGTCGTCCGATTTCACCGTCAGCATTTCCTGAAGCGTGTAGGCGGCGCCATAGGCCTCGAGGGCCCAGACTTCCATCTCGCCGAAGCGCTGGCCACCGAACTGCGCCTTGCCTCCCAGCGGCTGCTGGGTCACGAGCGAGTACGGGCCGATCGAACGGGCGTGGATCTTGTCGTCCACAAGGTGATGCAGCTTCAGCATGTAGATGTAGCCGACCGTGACCGGGCGGTCGAAGACCTCGCCGGTGCGGCCGTCTGTCAGCCATTCCTGGCCGGTGTCGCTGAGGCCGGCCTTGCCGAGAAGCGAGATCACGTCGGCTTCGCGGGCCCCGTCAAAGACGGGGGTCGCCATTGGAACGCCGCGGCCGAGAAGCTCGCTCTGCTCGAGGATCTGGTCGTCATTCATGACGTCCAGCTCGCCCTTGAACTGCTCCTTCGAATAGATCTCGGACAGCTCCTTGCGAAGCGCCTTGGTATTCGCGCTCGCGCGTGCCTTCTCGGCAGCCTCGCCGATCTTCTTGCCGAGGCCGCGGGCCGCCCATCCGAGATGGGTCTCGAGGATCTGTCCCACATTCATCCGTGACGGAACGCCGAGCGGATTGAGAACAATGTCCATCGGGGTGCCGTCTTCAAGATACGGCATGTCCTCGGCAGGCACGATCCGCGAGATCACGCCCTTGTTGCCGTGACGGCCGGCCATCTTGTCGCCCGGCTGCAGCTTGCGCTTCACGGCGACGAAGACCTTGACCATCTTCATCACGCCGGGAAGCAGCTCGTCACCGGCCTGCAGCTTGTCGACCTTGTCGTTGAAGCGGGCCTGCAGCTCCTGCACGGCGCTGTCGAAGTTGGCGACCTGCGCCTCGACCAGCTTCTGGACGGCATCGTCCTTGACGGCGATCTGCTGCCACTGCGACTTCGGCATGTCCTCGAGCATCGCGGCATTCAGCTTGCTGCCGGCCTTCACGCCTTTCGGCCCCGAGGCAACGGTCTGACCGTCGAGAAGCTCGACCATGCGGCCGTGGAAACCACGCTCGAGGATGATGCGCTCGTCATCGCGGTCCTTGCCGAGACGGTCGATCTCGGCACGGTCGATGGCAAGGGCACGCTCGTCCTTCTCGACGCCGCGGCGCGAGAAGACGCGCACCTCGACAACCGTGCCGGAACCGCCGGGCGGCAGCTTCAGCGAGGTGTCACGGACATCGGAGGCCTTTTCACCGAAAATCGCGCGAAGGAGCTTTTCCTCCGGCGTCATCGGGCTCTCGCCCTTCGGCGTCACCTTGCCAACGAGAATGTCGGACGGGCCGACCTCGGCGCCGACATAGACAATGCCTGCCTCGTCGAGGTTCTTCAGGGCTTCCTCGCCGACATTCGGGATGTCGCGGGTGATCTCTTCCTGGCCGAGCTTGGTGTCGCGGGCCATGACTTCATACTCCTCGATATGGATCGAGGTGAAGACGTCGTCGCGGACGACGCGGTCGGAGATCAGGATGGAATCCTCGAAGTTGTAGCCGTTCCACGGCATGAACGCGACGAGCACGTTCCGGCCGAGCGCCAGTTCGCCATCCTCGGTCGAGGGGCCGTCAGCCAGGATGTCACCCTTGCGGACAACATCGCCGACCTTGACCAGCGGACGCTGGTTGACGGTGGTGTTCTGGTTCGAACGCTGGAACTTCAGCAGCGAGTAGATATCGACCGGGGACACGTCCTCGGCGCTCTCCTCGCTGGCGCGGATCACGATCCGGGTGGCGTCCACCTGGTCGATCACACCGGCGCGGCGGGCGACGATGGTCACGCCGGAGTCACGGGCAACCCGCGATTCCATGCCGGTACCGACGATCGGCGCCTCGGCGCGGACCAGCGGCACAGCCTGGCGCTGCATGTTCGATCCCATCAGGGCGCGGTTGGCGTCGTCATTCTCGAGGAACGGGATCAGCGCCGCGGCGACCGAAACCAGCTGCTTCGGCGAAACGTCCATCAGCTCGATGTCGGTCGGGCGGGCAAGGCCGATCTCGCCGGCGCGGCGGATCGGGATCAGCTCGCCGACAAAGGCGCCCTTGGCGTCGAGTTCGGCATTCGCCTGGGCGATGGTGTAACGCCCCTCTTCCATCGCCGAAATGTAACGCACCTCGTCAGTGACCTTGCCGTCGACGACCTTGCGGTACGGGGTTTCGATGAACCCGTAGCGGTTGATCTTGGCGAAGGTGGCGAGCGAGTTGATCAGGCCGATGTTCGGGCCTTCAGGCGTTTCGATCGGGCAGATCCGGCCGTAATGGGTCGGATGCACGTCGCGCACCTCGAAGCCGGCGCGCTCGCGCGTCAGGCCGCCCGGCCCGAGCGCCGATACGCGGCGCTTGTGGGTGATCTCGGACAGCGGGTTGGTCTGGTCCATGAACTGCGACAGCTGCGACGAGCCGAAGAACTCGCGGACAGCGGCGGCAGCCGGCTTGGCGTTGATCAGGTCGGCCGGCATGACGGTGTCGATCTCGACCGAACCCATACGCTCGCGAATGGCGCGCTCCATGCGGAGCAGGCCGACGCGGTACTGGTTTTCCATCAGCTCGCCGACCGAACGCACCCGGCGGTTGCCGAGGTGATCGATATCGTCAACCTCGCCGCGGCCGTCCTTCAGGCCGGTCAGCACGCGCAGGATCGCGAGGATGTCTTCCTTGCGCAGCACGCGAAGGCTGTCCTCGGTCTCGAGCTCGAGGCGAGAGTTCATCTTCACCCGGCCGACAGACGACAGGTCATAGCGGTCGGAGTTGAAGAACAGGCTCTCGAACAGCGCGTGCGCGCTTTCAAGTGTCGGCGGCTCGCCCGGACGCATCACGCGATAGATATCGACCAGCGCTTCCTCACGGCTGTTGTTGCGGTCCGCGGCAAGGGTGTTGCGCAGATGCGGGCCGAAATTGACATTGTCGATGAACAGCACGCTGATTTCGGAAGCGCCTTCGTCAACGAGCCGCTTCAGCAGGTCCTCGGTGATCTCGTCACCGGCCTCGGCGAAGACCTCGCCTGTCTGCATGTCAACGCAGTCATCAGCCAGATAACGGCCGATCAGGTCCTCGTCGGGGGTGAACACGCGCTCGATGCCGGCTTCAGCCAGCTTGCGGAGCGAACGCGGGGTCATCTTGGTGCCGGCCGAGGCGACAACCTCGCGCGACTTGGCATCGATCAGGTCGCGGACGAGCTTGTTGCCCTTCAGCGCGTCGGCGTTGAAAGCATAGGACCAGCCGTCACCCTCGCGGGCGTAGCTCACTGACTCGTAGAATTCCTTGAGGATCTCGTCACGCGCCATGCCGATGATCCGCGCCGGATCCAGCTCTTCGCCACTCTCGGCGCAGCCGGCAGTGTAGGCAACGGACTCGTCATTCGGCAGTGCCATCAGGAAGGTGGTGACAGGCAGCTTGCGCTTGCGGTCGATACGCACATTCAGGATGTCCTTGGCGTCGAACTCGAAATCGAGCCAGGAACCGCGATAGGGAATGACACGGGCAGCGAACAGCAGCTTGCCGGACGCGTGGGTCTTGCCGCGGTCATGGTCGAAGAACACACCGGGCGAACGGTGCATCTGCGAGACGATCACGCGCTCGGTACCGTTCACAATGAAGGTACCGTTCGAGGTCATCAGGGGCATGTCGCCCATATAGACGTCCTGCTCCTTGATGTCGCGGATCGAACGGGCACCGGTGACCTCGTCCTCTTCCCACACTTCGAGGCGCAGTGTCACTTTCAGCGACGACGCATAGGTCAGGCCGCGCTGCTGGCACTCTTCGACATCATATTTCGGCGTCTCGAGATCGTAGGAGACAAATTCCAGCTTCGCCCGGCCGGCGAAATCCTCGATCGGGAAGATCGAGTTGAAGGTCTCCTGAAGGCCGTGCTCTTCGCGATCCGCCCTGGAGATGCCCATCTGCAGAAATGTGTCGTAGCTCGAGCGCTGCACATCGATCAGGTTCGGCATGGGCGTAACTTCCGCCAGCTGGCCAAAGCTGCGGCGGACACGCCGGCGACTGTCGAGAGTGCTTACATGCGATGCCATATGAGTTACCTCGTCAAATTTCCGTTTGATAACAGGTCATTACATAATGACCTGCCTGATATTCGAGCCACCTGCCAGCGGGCTGGAAAGGCGGCCCCGGTAAAACGGCCTTGCACCGGGCGGAAAATCCACCCGGTGCAAGACATGTTCGGTCGGCAATCGTGAAGATGCCGCGGCGTCGGGTTTACTTGACCTCGACGGTCGCGCCAGCTTCCTCGAGCTTGCCTTTGATTTCTTCGGCCTCTTCTTTGGACACGCCTTCCTTGACGGGCTTCGGCGCACCTTCGACGAGGTCCTTGGCTTCCTTCAGACCGAGCGAGGTGATCGCGCGCACTTCCTTGATCACGTTGATCTTGGAAGCGCCGGCCGAGGCCAGGATCACGTCGAATTCGGACTTCTCTTCGGCAGCGCCGCCGGCGTCACCGCCACCGGCAGGCATGGCCATGGCGACCGGAGCAGCGGCGGCGGATACGCCCCACTTGTCTTCCAGCAGCTTTGCCAGCTCGGCCGCTTCGAGAACGGTCAGGTTGGAAAGGTCTTCTGCGATTTTTTCGATATCAGCCATGATTTACTCCATTAGGCTTGAACGTCTGATCGGGGCGGTCAGCCCTGCTGCAATTGGTCTGCACGTGCCTGAATCACGCGTGCCACCTTGCCGGCCGGAGCCTGGGCAACACGTGCGAGTTTGGCTGCCGGGGCTTGTACAAGCCCGACAAGCCGGCCACGCAGTTCGTCAAGGGACGGCATCTTGGCCAGCGCCTCGACGCCAGCCTTGTCCAGGGTTTTCCCGTCCATGCTGCCGCCGACGATGGTCAGCTTGTCGTTGTCCTTGGCGAAATCCACCAGGGCCTTGGCGGCCGCTACCGGGTCTGCCGACGTGCCGATGGCAGTCGGTCCGGTAAACATGCTCTCCAGGTCCTCATAGGCCGTGCCTTTGAGTGCCAGCTTGGCAATCCGATTCTTGGTTACCTTGAAGCCAGCTCCAGCTTCCCGCATTTTCGCACGCAGGTCGCTGCTCTCTGCAACGGTCATCCCTACCTGATGCGTCACCACGACAGTGGAAGACGCGTTCAGAGTGGTCTGCAGCGTTTCGATCAGTTCGGCTTTTTCTTGTCTGTTCACCGATCGTCTCCGCTCTTTGGGGTGGCGAGACATTCACCAACCCCGGTTGCAATATGAACCGGTCTCATGACCGGTCCGCTGGCCTGCCCATCAAGAAGTTCAAGCAGAAACCTGCTCTTGCTCCCGTCTATTGCAGGGTATTAAGCCGCCGCCGCCGGCAAGGCCGGCATTAGCAGCACCTGCAGTCTTGGACAGGTGCGGGGCGTGATTTGCACCACACCCCTGTTCACCGGCGCCGAGGCGCCGGAGAATTCGGTTCACATCGCCGGTCAGGCGACGTCTTCGACCGCGACGCCGACGCCCATGGTCGAGCTCAGCGTGATCTTGCGGATATAGGTGCCCTTGGCGCCCGACGGGCGTGCCTTGCGGACAGCCTCGATAAAGGCCGAAGCGTTCTCGATGATCTTCGCCTCGTCGAAGCTGGCCTTGCCGACACCGGCATGCACGATCCCGGCCTTCTCGGCGCGGTACTGGACTTCACCGGCCTTGGCGGCCTTGACCGCAGCGCCGACGTCCGGCGTGACGGTGCCGAGCTTCGGGTTCGGCATCAGGCCGCGCGGGCCCAGCACCTTACCAAGACGGCCGACAACACCCATCATGTCGGGGGTCGCGATCACACGGTCGAAATTGGATTCGCCATTCTGCATGGCCTCAGCCAGTTCCTCGGCACCAATCAGGTCGGCGCCGGCTTCCTTGGCTTCGTCGGCCTTGGCATCGCGTGCGAACACGGCGACGCGCATGGTCTTGCCGGTGCCGTTCGGCATGGCGACCACGCCACGGACCATCTGGTCGGCGTGACGCGGATCGACACCAAGGTTCATCGCGACTTCAATGGTCTCGTCGAACTTCGAGGCGGCGGCGTTCGCCTTCACCAGGGCAACAGCCTCGGCCAGCGGGTAGGCGCGCTCACGATCGACACTGGCCAGTGCGGCCTGCTTGCGCTTGCTCTGCTTCGCCATTGTCTAGCCCTCCACTACATCAAGGCCCATCGCGCGGGCGGACCCGCGGACCATGGCCATTGCGCCGTCGACATCAACGGCATTCATATCACCCATCTTCTGCTCGGCGATCTCGCGCACCTGCGCCTCGGTTACCTTGCCGGCGACCGAACGGCCCGGCTCCTGCCCGCCCTTGTTCAGGCCGGCGGCTTTCTTCAGGAAGAAGCTGACCGGTGCGGTCTTGGTGGTGAAGGTGAACGACTTGTCCTGGTAGACGGTGATCACCACCGGAATCGGCATGTTCTTCTCGAGCGAGTCTGTCGCCGCGTTGAACGCCTTGCAGAATTCCATGATATTCACACCGCGCTGACCCAGTGCCGGGCCGACGGGTGGCGACGGGTTTGCCCCGCCGGCAGGAATGTTCAGCTTGATGTAGCCTTCGATTTTCTTTGCCATCTGGTGTTGTCCTTACCCCCGGTGGTCCGTCTCTCGAACGGTTGCCACCGCATTGCTAGATTTTCTCGACCTGGCTGTATTCCAGCTCGACAGGAGTCGAACGGCCGAAGATCGACACGGTCACCTTGAGGCGTGCCTTGTCGTCGTCAGCTTCTTCGACATAACCGTTGAACGATGCAAACGGCCCATCCGAAACGCGTACCTGCTCGCCGACGTCGAAAGTGACGGTGGCGCGCGGACGCTCTACGCCCTCGCTCATCTGGTGGATCAGGCGCTCGGCCTCGGCATTCGTGATCGGCACGGGCTTGCCCTTGCCGCCAAGGAAACCGGTGACACGCGGCTGGCTTGTCACCAGCTGCCACGCCTCGTCGGTCAGCTCCATCTTCACCAGGATATAGCCAGGGAAAAACTTGCGTTCACTTTCAACACGGACACCGCGGCGCACCTCGACGACATCCTCGGTCGGGACCATGACCTCTTCGATCTGGTGATCGAGACCATTGCTCTCCGCCTGCTCGGTGATGAGCTGCGCAACCTTTTTCTCCGAACCGGAGAAAACATGCAGAACATACCAACGCTTAGCCATGACCAACGCTTTCCGTCTCAATCAGGTCCGTACGACAGGCCCGGCGTCAGCCGCCGAAACCCAGAACAAACTGAACGATGTTCGAGAGCACCAGATCCACAAGAAGGAAGAAAATCGCAGCAATTGTCGCCATCACGAAGACAGTAATGGTGGCGGTCCCGGTTTCGCGACGTGTAGCCCAGGAAATACGGTTAATTTCCTGGCGGACCTGCCTGACGAATTGTGCTGGCGATGTCTTTGCCATGGTGGATCGATGCCGATACAAGTTTCCAAAATCGCCAGCGACGCCAAGGCCAGACGCAAAATCGGACACGTCGCGCGGTTCGTTCCCCACGATGTGCCGGTTCAGGTTGTCAAGTGACTTGTGTCGCTACCGTGGAGGGTGTCTAGCAAAACGGACCCACCATGGCAATAGGGTATTGACCGGTGGTGACCGAAATTTCCCGCTGTGGTCCGGCCTGCGCTTCGACCGGCAATTTCAGCGCGGCTGAACGTCTCCGGCCTCAGTCATCTGCGCGGCGCTGCATCGCCACAAGACCACACGCCAGCCCGACCGCGGTCATCACCCAGCATATGCCGGCGGCAAGCCGGAAATCGGCATCGCCGCCAAGCCAGATCACAAGGCTGCCAAGCCCGGCGCTGCACGCCATCTGAAGGGCGCCGCACAGGCCCGTTGCCGCGCCGCTATGCGGCCCGGCGGCGCGGATCGCCCCGACCAGCGAATTGGCGACGATCAGGCCGTTCGCCACACCATAGCAGAACAGCAATGCCGAGATGGCCGGTTTTGTGGCGAGGCCGGCAAGAGCCAGCGCCAGCAGGACCGATATGGTCGCCACGCTGAAGACACTGCCGACAAAGGCGGCGCGATCAAGCCCCA
>WTIL01000076.1:29132-34111 GCA_011522725.1 Rhodospirillaceae bacterium | reverse complement strand
GAACCCACGGCTCATAACCGTGTTGTTGCAGGTTCGAGTCCTGCCGGGCCCACCAGCGCTTTCCAAGACAGCCTGATCATCATGACCGCGGCTTGCGGTCAGCGCAGTGCCGCCATCCAGCCGAGCGACGCATCGGTGTCGCCGGCCTCCGGCCTGTATTCCGCGCCGAGCGGGGCGTCATATCCGCGCGCGGCCAGATGCGCGAAGATATGCGCGTAATTGACCTCGCCAATGTCGGGCCGGCCACGCGAGGGCACGCCGGCGAACTGGATATGGCCGGTGATGTCGAGATTGGCGTCGATCCGGCGGGTCAGGTCGCCTTCCAGAATCTGGATGTGATAGCAGTCGAACATCAGCTTGAGGTTGGGCGCGCCCACAGCCTCGATGATCCGGCGGGCTATCTCTGTATGGTTCAGGAAATAGCCCGGCGCGTCATGATGGTTCAGCGGCTCGATCAGGATGGTGCGTCCGCGCGGTGCCGCCGCATCGGCGGCATAACGCAGGTTTTCGACAAAGCAGGCCTCCGCCGCTTCGCCGCCGGCAAATCCCGACAGCACATGGATGTTGCCGGCATCGATGGCATCGGCGTAATCCAGCGCCGCGTCGATGCCGGCACGCGCTTCCGTTTCGCGCCCGACAAGCGCCGCCAGCCCGTTCTCGCCAGCCCCGACATTGCCGCGCGGCGCGTTCAGCCCCAGCATGGACAACCCGGTCTCGGCCAGCGCCGCCTTGACCGCGCCGGCATCCTCGTCATAGGGCCAGTGGCATTCCACAGCGTCGAAGCCTGCCGCCGCGGCCGCGCGCACGGCATCCGCAAGCGGCCGGTCCGTCCACAGAAATCCCAGATTGGCGGAGAACCGGGTCACTCGTCCCATTCCACATCAAAGCCGTTCACAAGCTCACGGACCTGGCCGGGGGTCAGCATGCGCGGGTTCATGCCACGGGTCATCATGGCAAGGCGCGCCGTGTCCTCCAGCTCCTCGATGGCATTGCAGGCGGCCTCGACATCCTTGCCGGCGACAACTGGCCCGTGACTGGCGAGCATGACGGCCGCGCGTTTTCCGGCAAGGCCGCGCACCGCCTCGCCCATCGCCGGGTCGCCCGGCAGGAAGAAGGGAAGCAGCTTCACCTTGCCGAGTTTCATGATGGCATAGGGTGTCAATGGCGGCAGGAAGTCATCCTCGTCGACATCCGGCATCATCGACAGCGCCACCGAATGACAGGAATGAAGATGGACCACCGCGCCGGCGCTTGAGCGGGTGTCGTAGAAGGCGCTGTGAAGCGGCATCTCCTTGGTCGGCGCATCGCCGTCCACATGCCGTCCGGACTTGTCGATCAGCGCCAGCCGCGCCGGGTCCAGCCGTCCGAAGCTGGTGCCGGTGGGAGAGACCAGCAGCCCGCCATCTTCGGTGCGGGCGGAAATGTTGCCGGTGCTGCCGCCCGTCAGGCCGCGGTCGAACATCGACTTTGCCAGAAGGCAGATCTGTTCGCGTAACCGGTTGTCGCTGCCCATCATTCCTCCAGTCGCGCCAGTGCGGTGGCAAAGAAATCCCCATCCCCGAAATTACCCGATTTCAGGGTGATCGCAATGTCCTCGCCCCTGACGCGGGAAAAGGTCCAGGGAACGCCGGGCGCAATTTCGGTCCCGATGTCGAGGCGCGACAGGCCAAGCGCCTGTGCCACCGCGCCGGATGTCTCGCCGCCGGCCACCACGAACCTGCGGATGCCGGCCTCGAACGCGGCGATGGCAAGCGCGGCAAGCGCCTGTTCGACCAGCGCACCGGCCTCTGCCACGCCAAGTTGTTCCTGGGCGGCGCGAACATCCTCGGGACTTGCGGTGGCATAGATCAGGGGATTGCTGCCTGCGGGTTGCGCGGCAAGCCAGTCCAGCGCCGGACCCGCGCCATCTTCCGCCAGTTGCAGCGGGTCAAGCCGCAGCGACGGGGCGGCCGGGCCATAGGCCGCCACCTGTTCATTCGTCATCGCCGAGCAGCTTCCCGACAGGATGACCGCCCCCGGCGCCAGATCCGGCACGGCGGCGGCAGGCGCATTTGCGGCGAGGCTGCCGTCGGCGCGGTAGAGATCCGGCAGCGGCATCGCCACCGCCGAGCCGCCAGTCAGCAGGGTCATGTCGCGGCAGGCGGCAGCAATGACGCCAAGGTCGTCATTGGCGACCGCGTCCACCACTACATGCGCCACGCCAACTGTGGCAAGGCTGTCCAGTTTTTCGCGTAGCGCATTGGCACCCTTCGCCACCGTCAGCCTGTCGGCCAGCCCCACGGGTCGCGTTACCTGCGGCTCGAGAAGCCGCATCAGATTGCTGTCGCGCATCGGGGTCAGCGGATGATCCTTCATCGGGCTTTCCGCCAGCGGCTGCTGCCCGACAAACAAATTGCCCATGAAGATGGAGCGGCCGTTTTCCGGAAAGGCCGGACAGTAGATGGTCTGCCCTGCGCCAAGATCATCCATCAGCGCTTCGGCCACCGGCCCGATATTGCCCTGATCCGTGCTGTCGAAGGTCGAGCAGTATTTCCAGAAGAAGCGCTCGGCGCCGGCTGACTTGAGCCATGCCAGAGCAGCGCGGCATTCGGCGACCGCGTCATCCACCGGCGCGGTGCGGCATTTCAGGGCGATCACCTCGAAAGGCGCCGTTTCTGACGGTGGCTCTTCCGGCACGCCAAGCCGCAGCGAGACCCTGACGCCGGAGCGCGCCAGCAACCCGGCAAGGTCGGTCGCGCCGGTAAAGTCATCGGCGATGCAGCCCAGAAGCGTTGTCACGAGCCTCCTCCGGGAAGCTGCTGTCCGGAATTGCGCGCATAGACCTTGGCGACGGCGGCATCATCCTCACGCCCGAGCCCCATGCCGGAGGCGGCCACATATTGCTGCAGGGCAGCGGCAGCGATCGGCGCGCTGAACTTGTTCGCCCGTGCGATGTCGAGAACAATGCCGAGATCCTTCAGCCAGATATCGACCTGCGAATGCGGGGTGTAGTCGCCATCGATGATGTGCGGCGCGCGGTTCTCAAGCATCCAGCTGGTGCCGGCGCATTTCGAGATCACTTCCAGGAACCGGTCCGGTGCCAGCCCCTGCTGCATGCCGAAGGTCAGAGCCTCCGCCATCGTCGCGATATGCACACCTGCCAGAAGCTGGTTCACCGATTTCATCACCGATCCCGGGCCGGCATGGTCCCCCATGTCAAACACGGTCTCGGCGGTGGCATCGAGAACCGGCCGGGCCGCGGCAAAGGCTTCCGGCCTGCCTGCCGCCATCACGCTGAGCCGGCCCTCTGCCGCCTTGACCGACCCGCCGGAGATCGGCGCATCGAGATAATGGATGCCGGCAGCGGCGCATCGCGCCTCGGCATCCATGGCGAATTCCGGGGGAACCGTGGCGCATGACATGATCACGGCTCCGTCTTTCAGGCGCGGCACCACGCCATTGTCGCCAAACAGCACGTCTTCGGTCTGCCCGGCGTTCAGCACAACCACGACAACCGCATCAAGACTGACGGCGATATCGGCCAGTTCTCCACCGGCGCCGCCGTCATCACGAAACCGCTCGACCTGCTGCGGCACCACATCGAAGCCGTGGACGGTGTGACCGGCGCGAAGCAGCGACTGCGCCATGCCATAACCCATGGAACCAAGTCCGAAGACGGCGATCTTCATACTGGATTGGACTGTCATCTGCTCACCTTTCAGGTCATGGCGCGACATAGCTCGCGTTCAGCTACCGATGTCGGCGGGTCCTCTGTGTCCGACAGGACGGACGCGACCTCCATGAACTCAAGAAATGCGAAAAATCGCAAGCCTTACTCACCCGAGCTGCAGGATATATGCCGCATAGGCGGTGAGCAGCAGCAGCCCGGCACGCCGTCCCAGCCTGCCAAGTGCCAGGGCGAGGACGACGACGCCTGCGCTGGCGGCAAGCAGAATGCCGATATCGGCTTCGATGAACTGCGCGCCCACATCGATCGGAGATACCAGCGCGGTGACCCCGGCGATGCCGAGTAGATTGAAAATGCTGCTTCCGATCACATTGCCGATGGCGACATCGGTGTGACGGTTCCATGCTGCCGCGGCGGCAGTGACAATCTCGGGTGCCGCCGTTCCCACCGCGACCACGGTCAGGCCGATCACCGCTTCGGACACGCCGAAAAGCAGGCTCAGCCGTACCGCCCCGTCAACAAAGAGCTGCGATCCGCCGGCAAGCGCCGCCAGCGACAGGGCAATGGCCAGAATGTTGACCATCAGGCTGCCCCGCAGGCCGTGGCCGGCTGCGGCGCCGGCCATGGCCGCAATCTCTTCTTCGGCCTGTCCGGCGGCCGCCTTCGGCGGGGCAAGGAACGCAAAGGCCGTATAGGCGCCAAGGCTTGCCAGCAGGACGCCGCCTTCGACAGGCGAGACCTGGCCGTTCCAGCACAGCCAGCCGAACAGAACCGTTGCCCCGGTCAGGATGGCGCCCTCGCGGCCTGCTGTGCGCCTGACGACCCTCACCGGGAAGATCAGCGCCGACACCGCCAGGACAAGCAGCAGGTTCGCGATGTTGCTTCCGATGATATTGCCGATGACGATGTCGTCATGACCGGTCAGCACCGCGCCGACTGAGATTACCAGCTCCGGCGCCGATGTGCCGAAAGCGACAATGGTCAGCCCGATGACAAGCGGGGGCACATTCAGCTTCGCCGCCAGCTCGACAGCGTGCCTGACAAGGTAGTGCCCGCCCAGCAGCAACAGAGTGATGCCGGAGAGCAGCAGCAGGGCCAGTGTCATGGAATAGTCCCGGATGGTCGTGAGGTCTTTGCCACAGATTGTCGGCGCGGGCTGTTATTCAAGTCCCCGGAATTCGATTTTGCGGATGAAATCTTCCTGCCCTGAAGTCTCGATACTTCCGGGGCGTGCCGACCTGACAAGCGTGATGGCGTCGTCTGGCCCGGTTCCGGACCGCACCAGAAGCCCTGCCGCGAGCAGGCCCGTCCG
>WTIL01000076.1:24663-29032 GCA_011522725.1 Rhodospirillaceae bacterium | reverse complement strand
GCCTGTCCGGTGAATGACCTCAGAAACTATAGGTGACGCTGGCGATCACCGCCGAGTCCTTTGACAGGGCCGTGCTGTTCGGATCACGTTCATAACGCTCCACCAGACGGGCGCTCGCCTCGAAGGTCAGTTCGTCCGTCAGGCGGCGATCAATGCTGACTGTCATGGTCTGCGCCGCATTGTCGAGGTCGCGTGTCAAAAGTCCCAGAACCTGGGTGTCCTCGACATCGTTCCACACCCACCTTGCGCCGAGAGTGAGGTCGTTCTGGAAGCCGCTATGCGAGAGGCCCTTGCGGCTGTCACGGGCATATTCGGCCAGCAGGACGAGATCGCGCCCGTCGCCGGTGATGTCATAGAGATTGTGTTCGACGCCGAAAACACCGGCACGGTAGCTCCGCGCGGTGCCGAGCCGGTCATACTGGCCCTTGCGGCGGATGATCTCGGCCTTGAGCGCGGTATCGCCGCGAAGATACTGGATGTCGAGCCCGGCCTGCGTGATGCGGCTGTAGTCAGGCTTCAATGTGCCATCGGCCTGCGGCAGCAGGCGCGGCGAATGGCCGGTGCCGCGAAACCAGCTGAGGCCCAGATCGATGTCGCCGAAATAGCCCGACCAGCGGATGGCGTTGGCCATATCATCCCGCTTCGCCCCGCCGGAATAGCTTGTGCTCCCGGTGATGCGAAGGCCCGGCCGCTCGCGCGCCGACAGCGCCGGATATTCATTCTCGACAAAACCGATGGCCATCAGGTCGAGCTGTCCGGGGCCGATCGGCCATGACACCCGCGCCATCGGGGCGCCGCGTTTCTCGCTTCGCATCAGGCCGCGGCTGAAATCGCGGCTGTTGACGATGTCGACGGGGTTGTAGCTTTCGACCTTGCCCCAGAACAGGATGGTGTTGCCGACAAGAATATCGGCGTCGCCGATGCGCGCCGTGACATTTGCCTCGCGAAAATCGATAAGGCCGCCGCCGCTTGTGCCGCCGCTGATCCGCGGTTGCAGCAGCATCTCGGCTTCATCACCGTAGATCACAAGCTCGGGCTTTGCCTCGAGATGGGCAAAGCTGTCCTTCTGCCCGGCATGGGCGGCCGTCTCGGGATACCAGCTTGCCTCAAGCGTGACCTCGCCGCTGTGCTCGACGCCGATCTCGGCGGCAGCCGGCAGCGGCAGGCAACAGGCAAGCACCGCCGGCAGAAGCGCCAGCCGGCGGAAGCTCTTCATCGGGGTCATCGGCTGGCCTTGGGAAGTCCCTGCGGGGTGAAGTCACGTTCGGTCAGCCCCTGACGGAAGCTGTAGTCGCCCCAGGCAAGCCGGGTCGACTTGCCGGTCTGGCTGTTATCCATGATCATTACATGGGCGCGCCAGAACTGGCCCTCATACTGCCGGTAATCCTCGAAGCGGAGGGATTTTTCAAGGTCGCCGCGGCGGTTGTAGAAATCGATCCGGTGAACGCGATATTCGTCGAGGTCGATGAAGGAAACGCGGCGCGAATAGCCTGAACGCTTGTTCTTCGGGCGGCTTTCGACAGCGGCGCAGGTCAGGGCGGCATCATGTTCGCAGGCGGCGTCCTCAAGCCAGATATGGTCATTGTCGGCCACTTCCTCGGAACCGAGGTCCTCGTAGGAGAATTCGGACGATACGAACTTGCCGGTGCGGTTCGACGAGGAAATACGCTTCACCCGCTTCACCGCCGGCAGGAAGATCCACTGCGAGTCATCGTCCGGCTCGATCTTGGAATGGGTCAGCAGCGCCGTGCCGCGAACGTCGCGCGGCTCGGAAAAGGTGATGATCGAACGGTCGCCCTCGGAGGCATCCGCCGCCTCGAGGATCGTCGAGCGGAACTTGCGGACGGACTCGTTGCCGGCCTTGTTCTTCAGGACCATTTCGCCTTCGACGGTGACATCGCCCCACCCCTTGTCGCGGTTGTCGACCTCGGTGGCGATGGCGAGCCCCTTTTCATTGGAGGCGTTGGCGCCGGTCACCGGCATGATGGCGAATGACGCGGCGATCACGGCGACCGCTGTGAGCGAAGCCGTGGTGGCGGTGGAAGTCTTCATGGTTTTCATCCTGTCGAGAAAGATCAGTAGCGGCGGGAGGAAGAGGAAATCGACGAACAGCGCGAAGCTGAGCGTGATGGCGGTCAGGCGGGCCATGTCACGGTTCACGGCAAATCCCGACTGGCCGAGAATGGCAAAGCCGATGACGAGGCCGAGCGAGGTGACGGTCAGCGCCATGCCGACGGATTTGAAGGCGTAGCGGACACTGTCCTCGGCGCTGTCGCCGCGCTTTCGCGCATTGGCGTATTTCAGAATGAAATGCACCGTGTCGTCGACGACAATCCCCAATGTCATGGCGACCACGATCGACACTGCCAGCGTGACATTGCCGACCATATAGCCCCAGAGCCCGAAGCCCATGATCGCCGGAACAAGGTTCGGCACCAGCGAGACGAGGCCAAGCTTGAGGTTGCGCAGAACAAGGAAGATGACAAAGGAGATGAAGACCAGCGCAAGGCTCGTTCCCTGCAGCATCGAGGGCACGTCACGGGCCGAGATCATCGTATAGACATGCGTCTGGCCGGTGACCGGGCTCTTCAGTTCCGGCGCGTTTTTATCGAACCAGCCCTGGATTTTCTCGTCGAGCGCAATCAGCTGGCGCGTCGTCGCATAGTCGACGAAGGCCGAGACACGGGTCGAGGACCGGTCGACATTGATCTGGTCTGTCAGGTCCATGCCGTAGCCGAGCGACAATTCGTAGAGGAACAGGAACTGCGAGGCTTCCTCGTCGCTGTCGGGGATGCGGTAATAGGCCGGATCGTCGCTGTTCATGTTCATGTTCAGCCGCTTGATCGTATCGCTGAGCGAGCGGATATGGCTGATCTCGGGCTGGTCGCGAAGGAAGACCGACAACGCGTCGAGTGTCTGCAGATATTCGACCGAGTTGATGCCGTTCTCGACACCCGTATCGACCGAATATTCCAGCACGTTCAGACCGCCAAGCTCGGTCTCGTAGAGATCGGTGGCCTGCCTTGTCTCGAAGCTCTCGTCGAAATAGCGCAGGAAATCATCCTCGAGCTTGATCTGCGAGATGCCGGCGCCAAAGGCGATGATCACCACCGGGATGCCGACAAGAAGGCGCTTCTGGTGACGGATCACGAACTCGCCGAGCGCGACCATGAAATTGTCGACCGAGGCGGCGCGCTTGTTCTGTTTGATCGGCAGCCAGCAGATCAGGCCCGGAAGCAGGAACATGGTGAAGACCCACACGCCGATCATGCCGCCGGCGACCATGTTGCCGAGCTGGCGGAAGGGTGGCGAGATCGAGAAGTTCAGCGACAGGAAGCCGATGGCCGTGGTGAAAACCGCGACCGTGATGCCGAGTCCGTGATCAATGATGGCGCGGCGCGCCCAGACCGTGCGGTCGGCGGTTTCCTGCATTGTCTGGCGGACAGACGACAGCACATGCACGCTGCTGGCGACGGCAAGCGTGATGACCATCAGCGGCGCCACGGCGGTGGCCGAGTTGATCGGAATGCGGGTCCAGCCCAGCGCGCCGAGCGAGACGAGCGCCGACAGCGTGGCAAGGACAAGGATCAGCAGCGAGCCGGTGGCCGAGCGAAGCAGCACACCGACAATGACGAGCATCGCCACAAGCATCGCCGGGGTCAGCGTCTCGCCGTCCTTCTGGCTGGCGGTGGCGAATGCCTGGCTGATCGCGACCGAGCCGCTGGCCTTGAACTGGATGTCCGGATAGGCGGCGCGGTATTCTTCGAGAAGCGGCTCGAATTCGGCATTGATGTTCGGAATTTCAGAGACGAGGTCGATCCCGGGAAGCCGGAAGATCACCGAAATCGCGGTGGCGCTGGCATCCTCGTTGATCAGGCTGTTGCGGATCTCGATGCGGTCGAGCGCCACTGCCCGTGCCGCCGCGGCTTCCTCGTCGGTCACCATATCGGGTTCGGGAACCAGATCCTCGACGACCATCATGTCGCCGTCGGCATAGGTGTTCTGGAAGCGGGTGATGGAATTCACCAGCCGCACATAGGGAAGGTTCCACAAATCCTCGGTCATGGCGCCGATGGCACCCAGGGTGCGCGGGGTGAACACCTCGCCATCCGCCGGAACAATGATGATGGCCAGATTGTCGTCCTTGGCGAATTCCTGTTCAAACCTGTCGAGGCGGATTTTGTCCGGGTTGTCGGCGGCCATGAAGACACGGCCGTCCGTATCGAGCTTCAGGTTGGGAATTCCGGCGAACACACCGAAAGCAAGAAGCATGGTGACGATCGCCACCTTGATACGGTTGTTCACAACGAATTCGGCAAAACGTTCCATAAGTCCCTCTCCGGATGGGATGCCCCGAGGTGTGATGCCC
>WTIL01000076.1:0-24563 GCA_011522725.1 Rhodospirillaceae bacterium | reverse complement strand
GTGATGCCCTGAGGTGTGATGCATTGCGGTCTGATGGTCAGGCCGGGCACAAAATATACCGCCCGGTATTTATGTCAATTATAAAATACCGATCGGTATTTATTAAGTCTCCGGGTGAGGTTCCAGAAGAGCCGGCCCGGTGGAATCAGGCTGTGATTCCGTCGATGGCAAGCGCCACCATACGTTTGAGATTTTCTTTCGGCTCGCCAATCAGCACCACGTTCTTGGCGATGATGGTCTGGCCGGCCACAAGCCTTACAGCGGCGTTGAGATCGATCCCCGGACGCAGTTGCCCGGCGGCCTCTGCGGCTTTCAACCGCTCTTCGAACATATCGAGGATTCCCTGCACCGCCTGATGGACCGTGGCCCGGCTTTTCTCGCCGATGGCATTGCCAAGCTGGACACATTCCATCAGCAGGCAGCCTGTCGGCATGGAGGCGTCCGCGTGCCGCTGGTAGAGATCGTCGATCTGCTTGTCGAACCATGCGTTGAGGTCAGTGCGGATGTCGCCTGTCGCGCCGAGCAGATCGGCGTAAAGAGTCCGCTGGCTCACATAATGCTCGATGGCGGCGCTGACCAGCCCGTCCTCGTCCCCAAAATAGCGGTACAGGGTCGGCTTCGAGACGCCCAGCGCACGCGACACTTCATTGAAAGATGTCGCCGCGACACCTGACTGCCAATAGAGATTGGTGGCAGCCTCGATGGTGCTGGTCCGGTCGAAGGACACCGGCCGTCCGATGGATTTGGAGGCAAGTTCGGTCATCATCCTGTCCCGCCGCCAGGCATGGCCTGTCGCGGCTGGTGAGAAGCTGCTGGCTGTCCTAGATATAGGCGATGCATCTAGCTGCGTTCAACTGTAGTTTGCGCAAAGGCGGATTGCGGTGTGGATGACCAGCCTGTAGCGTGAAGCCGCAGGCCACAAGTTCTGGCTGGCAGATTGTTGTGTTTTCCAATGCGGAGAAGCTGTCTCATGCGTGACGCCGTCATCGTTTCCACAGCCCGTACGCCGATCGGCAAGGCCTATCGCGGCGCTTTCAACGACACTCAGGCCCAGGAGCTGGCAGGCCACGCCATCGGCCAGGCGATTTCGCGCGCCGGCATCGCTGCCGGGGAGATCGGCGATGTGGTCATGGGTGCCGCGCTGCAGCAGGGCTCGACACATGTGAATGTCGCGCGCCAGGGGCTGATCAGGGCCGGGCTGCCGACCTCGGTCCCGGGCATGACCGTGGACAGGCAGTGTTCGTCCGGGCTGATGGCGCTTGCCATTGTCAATGACCGCATCCGCCTCGGCGAGATGGATGCGGGTGTCGGTGGCGGCGTTGAATCGATCTCGCTTGTGCAGACCGAAAGGATGAACACGCACCGCTTTGTCGATCCGTGGATCAACGAGCATCGGCCGGATGTGTATATGTCGATGATCGAGACGGCCGAAATCGTGGCCGCGAGATATGGTGTGTCGCGCGAGGCACAGGATGAATATGCGGCAGAGTCGCATCGCCGGACCGCGGCTGCCCAGGCCGAAGGCAGGTTCGATGCCGAGATCGTGCCGCTGCCTTCCGTGATGAAGGTCAAGGACAAGGAAACGGGCGAGATCAGCGACAGGGCGGTCACGCTGGAAGCCGACGAGGGCGTGCGCCCGACGACGACGGCCGAGGGGCTGGCCGGGCTGCAACCGGTCTTTCGCGACGGCCAGCAGCTTGCCGAAGGCGCCTTCATCACGGCAGGCAACGCCTCGCAGCTGTCGGACGGGGCGTCGGCCATGGTGGTCATGGAGGCGGCGGAGGCATCGCGCCGCGGGCTCCAGCCGCTGGGATGCCTTCGCGGCATCGCCGTGGCCGGCTGCGATCCCGAAGAGATGGGGATCGGCCCGGTCTTCGCCGTTCCCAAACTTCTCGGCCAGCACGGCCTGTCGGTTGACGAGATCGATATCTGGGAGCTGAACGAGGCCTTTGCCTCGCAGGTGCTCTATTGCCGTGACAAGCTCGGCATCGACCCCGAGAAATACAATGTCTCGGGCGGGTCGATCGCCGTCGGCCATCCTTACGGCATGACCGGCGCGCGCCTCTCGGGCCATCTTCTGATCGAGGGAAAGCGTCGCGGCGCAAGGCTCGGCGTGGTGTCGATGTGCATCGGCGGCGGCATGGGCGCTGCCGGCCTGTTCGAAATCTACTGAGCGGCGATGCGGACCGGCGGCGGAAAGGGGCTGCGAATGTACAAGAAGATTTTTTCCAACACCTTTGCCAGCCGTGAGGATTGCGAGATGTTTCTGATGGTGCTGAAGCAGCAATGGCCGCAGATGAAGGGTCAGCTGCCGGGCGCACGTCTCGAGATCGTTCATGACACTGAAACGCCGCATATGATGCAGGCGGTGTGGACCCTCAAGGACCGCGCGCAAGCCGAGCAGATGACCGAACTGTCAAAGGATGTGATCCTTCCCTATCGCCGCCAGCTGGCGCCGAAATCGGTGACGCTGGAAGGCGACTTGAACTGGTCAATGGAATTCTGACGCCGCAGCGTTGGTGGCGGGGTGAGTGGAGACATATGACATGCCCCGCAATGTGATCATCGCCATCGGCGTCATCTTCTTCGGCATCATCGCCTTCGACATGATGGGCATCATCGTGCGGCTTCTTGGCGACACCTATCCGATCCTGCAGATAGCCGCGATGCGAAATTTCTTCGGGATGATTCCGGCGCTGATCCTGCTGGCGCATGCTCGCCAGTTCGCCGCCCTGCCACGGTTGAACCAGCCGCGGCTTCACGCGATCAACCTGCTGCGTTCGACATCTGTCGTGGTGGCGCAGCTCAGCTTCTACACCGCGCTGACGAAGATCGAGTTCGCCACCGCGGGCGCGCTCGGTTTCAGCGGTCCGATTTTCATCACGGCACTTTCGGTGCCGCTTCTGGGGCATGTCGTCGGCGTCTGGCGCTGGAGCGCGATCTTCATCGGGTTTGCCGGTGTGCTGACCATTATGCAGCCCTTCAACGCCGGGTTCTCGGCCTATATGGTGCTGCCGGTGATTGCCGCCTTCTGCTATGCGCTGTCCAGCATCCTTGTCAGGCTGTATCCGCAGGACATGCCGTCGGCGGCGATCCAGCTCAGCCAGCAAATCATGACCTGTGTCCTCGCAACGCTGGCAATGCTGGTGTTTTTCGATCCGGTGGCGATCACCGGCGCGTCCGATGCCGGGCTGATCGTGATGATGGGGGCGTTCGGCGGCACCGGTGTGATGTGCCTTGTGATCGCCTACCGGCTTGCCGATCCCAGCAGCGTCTCGCCCTTCGAATATTTCGGCATACCGGTGTCCTTCGCGCTTGGCTGGCTGTTCTTTTCCGAAGCGCCGTTCGACGACCTGTTCCCGGGTATTCTGTTTATCGTCGGGGCTGGTATGATCATCATGGCAAGGGAGCGGCGTGAACAGAGGCGCACGGCGGCACAGGACCAGATGTGAAACAGTTGTGAAGCAGGGGTGACAATGGCGACGGCAATTGACGGGGCGGTTGCAAAGCTGCGCGATCTTCTGGGGGACAGGCTGTCGACGGGGTTGTCGGTGCGCGAGCTTCATGCGCGTGACGAGGCCTATACCACGCCGGCGCTTCCCGATGCCGTGGCCTTTCCGGAATGCGCCGAGGAGGTGGCCGCCATCGCCCGCATCTGTGCCGGCGCCGGCTGCCCGATCGTCCCTTATGGTATCGGTACATCGCTGGAAGGCCATGTCGTTCCGGTGAATGGCGGGGTCAGCGTCGATTTCAGCCGCATGAACAGGATCCTCGAAATCGACGAGCGCAATCTTCTGGCGACGGTCGAGCCCGGCGTGACACGCGAACAGCTGAACGAGGAATTGCGCGCCACCGGGCTGATGTTCACCGTCGATCCGGGTGCGAACGCCACGATCGGCGGGATGACGGCGACCCGCGCCTCGGGCACCAATGCCGTGCGCTACGGCACGATGCGCGAGAATGTCATGGCGCTCGAGGTGGTGCTGCCTGACGGTCAGGTGATCGAGACCGGCACAAGGGCGCGCAAATCCTCGGCCGGATATGACCTGACCCATCTGTTCGTCGGCTCGGAGGGAACGCTCGGCCTGATCACCCGCGTGACCGTGCGCCTGTTCGGCCAGCCCGAGGCGATCCTTGCGGCGACCTGCGCCTTCGACACGGTCGACGGCGCGGTGGATTCGGTGATGGATGCGATGCAGGCGGGGCTGCCGATGGCGCGGATCGAGCTTCTTGACGAAGTGCAGATGCGTGGCATGAACATCTACAATCCCGACATGAAACTTCCCGAGACGCCGCATCTGTTCCTCGAGTTCCACGGCAGCGAGAGCGGCGTCGCCGAACAGGTCGAGCTGTTCACGGCCATCGCCGGGGAACATGGCGGATCCGGCCTTGAATGGGCCACCAGGACCGAGGATCGCAACCGCCTGTGGAAGGCGCGGCACGATGCCTATTACGCCGCCAAGGCGCTCCGCCCCGGGGCCGAGGGATATGTCACCGATTGCTGCGTGCCGATCGACCGGCTTGCCACCGCCATCCGCCGCGCCCGCGTCGAGATCGACAGGTCCGGACTGGTCGCGCCGATTGTCGGCCATGTCGGCGATGGCAACTTCCACCTGATTATCCTGCTGCGGCCCGACGAGCCGGACGACCTGCAGGCGGCGAATGCGCTTGCCGAGACGCTGAACCTGATGGCGATCGAGCTCGGCGGCACGATGACCGGCGAACATGGCGTCGGCATCGGCAAGAAGAAATACATGCAGGCCGAGCATGGTGATGCCTATGCGCTGATGGGGGTGATCAAGAAGGCGGTCGATCCGCAGAACATCATGAACCCCGGCAAGATGGTGAATGTGAATTGATACGGATGTCAGCCAGATCCCGGACAGGAGGCTAGGCCATGCTGCGGCTGGTGCTTCTCGCGCTGATTGCGATTGCCGTGGCGATGCTGGTGCTGCGCTTCGCTCCGCGGCTGCGGGCGCGCGTCATGGCGGTGGCGCGCCATCCTTTTGTGCGTCAGATCCTGTTCGGCCTTGTGTTCAGGCTGATCAGGCTTTTGATCTTCCGGCGCTAGTCCTTCATGGCCGCAGGCCATGGCGGTCGGCTGGTGATTTTCCCGACGCATCCGCTTCAGCAATTGTCGCACCCGGGCCAAAGGGGCGGTATATTAGGTCGCACTGTCGAATGACAGGGGTGCGCAAGACGCCCGGCAGCCTGATGAGGGGATTGAATTCATGAGAACGCATGCGCAGGCAGTGGTTATCGGGGGCGGGCTTGTCGGCTGCTCGATACTCTATCACCTTGCAAAGCTCGGCTGGCGCGACGTCATCCTGCTGGAGCGCGACGAGCTGACAAGCGGTTCGACCTGGCACGCGGCTGCGAATATCCACGGGCTGCACGACAACAACAACATCACCCGCATCCAGCATTACACGATGAACCTGTACAAGGAGCTCGAGGCCGAAACCGGCCAGGGCTGCGGTGTGTTCCAGCCGGGATCGCTCTATCTGGCGCAGACCGAGGAGCGCGAGCATCAGCTGCGGCTTCAGGAGGCGAAGGCCAAATTCTACGGCCTCGGGTTCTACGAGGTCAGCCGCGAGGAGGCGAAGGAACTTCATCCGCTGGCGCAGTTCGACGATGTGCGCTGCATCATGTTCGAGCCCGATGGCGGCAATGTCGACCCGTCGGGTGTCACCCACGCCTATGCCGCCGGCGCGCGCCTGCTCGGCGCCGAGATCGAGCGTTTCTGCCCGGTCACCGGGACCGAGGCGCAGCCCGACGGCAGCTGGATCGTGCGCACCGAAAAGGGCGATATCCACACGCAATGGGTGGTGAACGCTGCCGGCCTGTGGGGCCGCGAGGTGGCGGCGATGGCCGGGCTCAGCCTGCCGCTGCAGCCGACCGAGCACCAGTATTTCGTCACCGAGGCGATCGACGAGGTGGCGACGCTGGGACGCCGCCTTCCCTCGATCGCCGACCGCGACGGCGAATATTACTTCCGCCAGGAAGGCAACGGCCTGCTGATCGGCGCCTATGAGGAAAAGATGAAGTTCTGGGCCGAGGAGGGAACACCTCTCGATTTCGGCCATGAGCTGTTCGACGACGATCTCGACCGCATCATGGAAAATGTGATGCGCGCCATCGACCGGGTGCCCGCCGCGGCGGAGGCCGGGGTGAAGCGGGTGATCAACGGCCCGATGATCTGGAGCCCGGATTCAAACGCGCTGTTCGGGCCTGTGCCCGAGCTTCGCAACTATTTCTGCTGCAACGGCATCATTCCCGGGTTCAGCCAGTCTGGCGGCCTCGGCCTGCTGGCGGCGCAGTGGATGATCGAGGGCGAGCCGGAATGGGACATGTTCGCATGGGATCTGGCCCGCTTCGGCGACTGGGCCGACAAGGCCTTCACAAAAGCGCGCGTGCGCGACCAGTATATGCACCGTTTCAAGATTCATTTCCCGAACGAGGAACGCGCCGCCGGCCGTCCGGCGATGACGCGTCCGGCCTATGAGATGCAGCGCGGGATGGGCGCTGTCTTCGGCCTGAACGCCGGATGGGAGCATCCGCTGTGGTTCGCCGATGCGCCAGGCACCGAGGATACGAACGGCTTTGCCCGCCAGAACTGGTTCGAGCCTGTCGGCCGCGAGGCCGCGATGCTGCGTGATGCCGTCGGCGTCATCGACATCTCGAATTTCGGCAAATACGAGGTCACAGGTCCCGGCGCTGGCGACTGGCTCGACGCGCTGGTCGCCAACCATGTGCCGCGCGAGATCGGCAAATCCTGCCTGACGCCGCTGATCGGCATGCGTGGCGGGGTGGCCGGCGACTTCACCGTCACCATGACCGGCGACGAGAGCTACATGATGATCGGCTCCGGCATGGCCGAGCGCTATCACCGGCGTTTCTTCGACATGGTGCCGCTTCCGGACGGCACCGGTTTCGAGGTGGCGACGCCGCGCATCGCCGGGTTCAACGTCGCCGGGCCACGCTCGCGCGAGATGCTGGCCGGCCTGACCGACGCCGACCTGTCGAACGAGGGCTGGCGCTTCATGCGCTCGCGCAGGATCGCTGTGGGCGGCGTCGACTGCCTTGCCATCCGTGTCAGCTTCACCGGCGATCTGGGCTGGGAACTTCACTGCGCTGTCGATGACCAGGTGGCGCTCTATGAAATTCTCCTCGAGGCGGCAGCCGCGCATGGCGGCGGTCCGGTCGGCGGGCGGGCGCTCGGCGCGCTCCGCATCGAAAAGGGCTACGGGTCCTGGGGACGTGAATATTCGCCGGAATACTGGCCGCAGGAAGCCGGGCTTCACGGGCTGATCAAGCTCGACAAGGATTTCCTGAACAAGGAGGCCTATCTCAAGATCAGCAACACCCCGCCGCGGGAGTCGCTGACCATGTTCGAGGTCGATGTCACCGATAATGCCGATGCCAACGGCGGCGAGCCGATCTTCCTTGCCGACGGCACGCCGGTCGGCCGGGTCACCTCCGGGTCCTACGGCTACACGGTCGGCAAGTCGCTGGCCATCGGCTATGCGCGCGAGGGCGTGGTGAGCGCCGGTGACAGGGTCGAGATCTTCATTCTCGGCAAGCCGCATGCCGCCACCGTTCTGGACAAGCCGCCATTCGATGCCGGCGGCGAACGGCTGAGGGCCTGATATCAGGTCGGGCGGGTCGGCCACAAAACAAGCGAACACATCCAACGGGGAGGGGCAGATGGAAGGCGCAATGAACAGAATGATGTCGGGGGTGGCGGATTTCGCGCTCGGCCTTGCTCCTGAGGATGTGCCGGACGCCGCGCGCCGCGATGCCGCGCTGATGCTTCTCGACACGCTTGGCGTTGCCGCCGCCGCCAGCCCGATGGAGGCAGGCCGCATCGCCCGCGATACCGCCAGCCTGCTCTACGGTTCCAGCGACCCGGCCCACCAGGCGCGGATGCTGTTCGACGGGCGCGAGGCCAGTCTTGCCGGGGCCGCCTATGCCGCCGCGACCCAGACCGACAATCTCGACGCGCATGACGGCTACAATCCGGTCAAAGGCCATATCGGCGTGGCCATCATTCCGGCGCTGCTGGCGCTGGCCGAACAGGCCAAGCCGATGAGCGGCGCCGAGGCGCTGATGCTCGTCACGCTTGGCTACGAGATTGCCGGGCGGGCCGGGCTGGCGCTTCATGCCACCGTCTCCGACTATCACACGTCTGGCGCCTGGAACGCGCTGGGGGTCGCGGCCATGGCGTCCCGCCTGCGCGGCCTGTCGGCGCCACAGCTTCGCGAGGCCATCGGCATCGCCGAATATCACGGCCCGCGCAGCCAGATGATGCGCGAGATCGCGAATCCCAGCATGCTGCATGACGGTTCGGGCTGGGGCGCGATGGTCGGCATTTCCTCGACCATCCTTGCCGAACGTGGTTTCACCGGCGCGCCGGCGATCACCGTCGAGGCTGAAGAGGCGGCATCCTTCTGGTCCGATCTCGGCAGCCGCTGGATCATGCAGGCGCAATATGTAAAGCCCTATCCGATCTGCCGCTGGGCGCACGCGCCGATCGACGGCGTGCGTGACCTGATGCTGGCGCACGGGCTTGGCCCCGATGACATAAGGCACATCCAGATCAACACCTTCCATGAAAGCGCCTGCCTGTTCCAGGGCGTGCCCGACAGCACCTCGATGGCCCAATATTCGCTGTCCTTTGCCGTCGCGACACAGGCGGTTCACGGCCGCATCGGGGTCGAGCAGGTCTCCGGCGACGGGCTGGCGGACACTGCCGTGCACGCCATGATCAAGCGGATTTCGGTCGCCGAGAGCGATGCGCACAACGCCACCTTCCCGCACACCCGCGACGCCGATGTGCAAATCACGCTGAATGACGGGCGGGTGCTGGATTCAGGGCTTGTTCATGCCCGTGGCGGCAGCGAACGGCCGATGGACGAGTCCGAGATCATCGCCAAGTTCGAGGATTATGCCGCGCCCGTGATAGGCGTGGACAGGGCACGGGCGATCGTGGCGGCGGTGACCGGCATGGCTGACGGGACCTGCGGCCTTGATGGTCTGCGCGCCCATCTCTACGCGCCCACGTGAGACAACTGACCTGAGACAACTGACATTTGTCGGTGACGGTCAGGCCGCCTCGGTGGCGGTCTCGCCCGTGTCCTGCTTGCGCGGCGTGACGAGGGCGAGCCCCATCATCATCGTGACCACCGATGCCCAGACCCAGGGCGAGTGCGTCTCGCCGAACAGCACCATCCCCCAGACCACCCCGCCAAGCGTGACCAGATAGCCTGTCTGGCTGGCGAAGACCGGCCCGGCGATGTTGATCACCGTGATGAACAGCGTGTAGGCGACGGCGGTGATGGTGCTGAGCGCGATGATCGACCATTCGAGCGTGCCGAACGGGAATGCCGGAAAGAACATCTGGCCGCTGGCAAGCGTGATCGGCAGCATGATGACGGCCGCCAGGATGTTCATGCCTGCCGCGGTGCGCACCGGTCCGATATCGGCCAGCGCCGGCCGCGCCAGATAGATGTTCTCCGCCGCATAGCAGACGGCGCTGACACAGGCCAGAAGCACCCACGGGATGGCGGCCGGGCTCGGCAGGCTGCTGTCGGGAAGCACCAGCAGCGCGATCGCCACCGCGCCGAAGACAACTCCGGTGACCCGCAGCGCAGCCAGCCTTTCCGCGCCGATGATCATGGCGATCCCGTAGGTCAGGATCGGGATCAGCGCCACCGTGATCGACAGCACGCCGGCCTGAACATGCGGCGCGGCGAAATAGAACAGGCTGTTCGGAAGCGAGGCGCCAAGCAGCGCGACGATCACATAGATTTTCAGGTGCCGCTTGCTGACGGGAAGCGGCCGCCCGCGCATCTGGGTAAAGACCAGCAGGATCGCGCCGCCGACGACGCTCTGCCAGAAGGTGATGCCGAACGGCGTGCCGCCGGCGACCGTCGCGATGCGGGCCAGCGAGAATGACAGCCCCCAGACGGTGCCGAGGAACAGCAGCACGATCCAGGGAAGAAGCCGCTTCAGGCGGCGTTGCGAAGATGGCGCCATAGGCTCACCCGTGTCCGGCGGCTTTGCAGGCCTGTGGCCATCACCGCGAAAATTTGAACAGGACCGGCAGGCACCCGCCGTTCTCCGCTGACACTGCGCCCGAATTCCGGGCGCCGTCAAGGATTGAAGACCCCTGCCGAAGCCGCCGTCAGGACGGGTCGCGGAGGCGGTGTGTGCGGGCGAAATGAATCCGCAGATCGGACCCGTGAGCTGTGTCCTTTGGTTCAATCCGCTGATCGAATCCGGCTGGATGGGCCGAAATGACACCTATGCTGCACGCCAGATGATGTCTATATCGTTCCTGACCCCCATTCTGGGGACAGACCAGCACCCTGCCGGAGCCTTGGCCATGCCAGCCGACCAGACCACATCGCCAGCCGACATTCCCCTGATGACGGTGATCAGGCGCGGCCTTTCGCGCCGCTGCCCGAACTGCGGCAAGGGCGCGGTGCTCTCCGGCTACCTGACCCGGGTGCCAGCATGCGGGTCCTGCGGCGAGGACCTTTCGCATATCAGCGCCGATGACGGTCCGGCCTGGGCGACGTTGATCGTGGTCGGCCACGTGCTGGCGCCGTTCCTGATCATTCTTGGCCGGGACGAGCGGATTCCGGTCTGGGTGGCGATTGCCGCGCTGGCGGCGATGATGCTGGCCGGCGTCTGGTGGTGCCTGCCGCGTTTCAAGGGGCTGTTTATCGCCCTGATCTGGCGCACCGGTGCCACCGGCGAGGATGTTTTTGCCCACCCCGCTGCCGATGACGCCGAAAGCCACAACCGCCGGAATGGCTGACGCTTTCGCCGCGCGGATGAAAAACGACCTCTTTTTTCATTTCAGAATGAAAATTTGTTTGATTTTTTCATTCTTCACGGGCAACGATTTCACCTAGGGAAATTGCATTGTGCTGTGGGGACCGCATCGTGCTGATGAAACTCAATGACAAGGCGAAAACCGTGTCCGGGAACCGTGAGAGCGGCCCTGCGCCACTTCGCTCGTCCGGGTCCATCGGCGCCGATATCCGTGCCCTGCGTCGGTCCCGCGGCTGGACGCTGAGCGACCTTGCCGAGCGGCTCGACCGGTCTGTCGGCTGGCTCTCGCAGGTGGAACGCGGCCAGTCGGAACCGGCGCTTGCCGACATCCGCGGCGTCGCTGCGATGTTCGACCTTCCCGTCAGCTTCTTTTTCAGCCAGAGCCCTGATACCGCCGAGGCATCCTATGTGGTGCGCGCCGACAGCCGCCGCACCATGACGGACGAGGGCAAGGGCCTTGTGGAAAGCCTGCTATCGCCGGACCTGGGCGGCGCGTTCGAGATCGTGCATTCGGTGTTTGCCGCCGGCGCGCGCTGCCCCGAGCCGTTCGTGCGCCAGACCGAGGAAGCCGGATATGTGATCGAGGGCTCGCTGACGCTGATCATCGACGGCGAACGACTTGTGTTGAACCAGGGCGACAGTTTCCGCTTTGCCGGTGAAACGGTGTCCTGGGTGAATGAGGGCGATGTGCCTGCGGTGCTGATCTGGGTGATCGCGCCGCCGGTCTATTGACCGCCGGACTGACAATAAACCTATCAAATCTGAACATGGCGGATGGTGCCGCCGCAGAAACAAGAGAGAGACTGGACATGGATGACGTATCTGCGAACACGGAAGTGAACAAGGCCACCGGCAAGCTGCCCGGCACGGCACGCGTTGTGGTGATCGGCGGCGGTTCGGTCGGCGCCTCGGTGCTGTATCACCTTGCCGAGAAAGGCTGGACCGATGTCGTGCTTCTGGAGAAGAACGAGCTGACGTCCGGCTCGACCTGGCATGCCGCGGGCAACTGCCCGAACTTTGTCGGCTCATGGACGATGATGAAGATCCAGTCCTATTCGACCAGCCTGTACCGCGAGCTTGGCGCGAAGGTCGACTATCCGATGAACTATCATGTCACCGGGGCCATCCGGCTGGCGCATTCCCGCCAGCGCATGGAAGAGTTCCGCCATGTCGAGCGCATGGGCCGGCAGATGGGCGTCGAGTTTCAGGAAATGTCGCCTTCCGAGATGCAGGAGGTCTATCCCTTCCTCGAGACACACGACCTGTATGGCGGCCAGTGGGACCCGCTGGACGGCGATATCGACCCGGCGCAGCTGACCCAGGCCCTTGCCAAGGGCGCGCGCGACATGGGTGCCAGGATCATCCGCTTCTGCCCGGTCACCGGTGTGCGCCGCGAGAATGGCGAATGGGTGCTGTCGACGCCGCAGGGCGAGATCCGCTGTGAATATGTGGTCAACGCCACCGGCTATCGCGCGAACGAGGTCGGCGCCATGTTCGGGCGCAACGTGCCCTGCGTGTCGCTGGCGCACCAGTATCTGATCACCGAGGGCATCCCCGAGCTCGCCGAGCGCGACAAGAAGCTGCCGCTGCTGCGCGATCCCGACAGCTCCTACTATCTTCGTCAGGAAAAGGACGGGCTGCTTCTCGGGCCATACGAGAAGAATTGCCGCGCGCACTGGACGACGGCCGACGACCCGATGCCGGAGGATTTCTCCTTCCAGCTCTATTCCGACGATCTGGAACGCCTCGAATGGTACATCGAAGACGCCTGTGCCCGTGTGCCGCTTCTTGGCACCGCCGGCATCACCCGGGTGGTGAACGGGCCGATCCCCTACGCCCCTGACGGGCTGCCGCTGATCGGGCCGATGCCGGGCGTGCCGAACGCTTTCGAGGCCTGTGTCTTCACATTCGGCATCGTTCAGGCCGGCGGCGCGGGCAAGCTGCTGTCAGACATCATCGTCGAGGGCGAGTCCGAGACCGACAGCTGGGCCGTCGATCCGCGTCGTTTCACCGACCATGTCGATCTCGAATACACCAAGGCCAAGGCGATCGAGACCTACAGCCACGAATATGCGATGCATTTCCCGCAGATCCAGTGGCCGGCCGGGCGCAATGCCAAGGTCTCGCCGCTCTATGACCGGCTGGCTGATGCCGGTGCGGCCTTCGGGTCCTACGGCGGATGGGAGCGTGCCGACTGGTTCCCGCGTGACGGCGAGTCCGAGCATGCGGCCGACAGCTATGACCGGCAGCCCTGGTTCGATACGGTCGGCGCGGAATGCCGCCACGTCGCCGAGCATGTCGGCGTGCTGGAGCTGACCGGCTTCTCGCGCTTCATGGTCAGCGGTGCCGGCGCGGCTGACTGGCTTCGCGGCATGGTCACCGGCGGCCTGCCGAAGGTAGGGCGGATCGGCCTTGTTTATTTCGCCTCTGAAAAGGGCAAGATCCTGACCGAGATGACCGCCACCCGTCTCGGCGAGGACGAGTTCCTGATGATGACCGGCGCCGGTGCCTACTGGCATGACCGTGATCTTCTGAACTTCAACCTTCCGGCAGACGGTTCGGTCACGGTCAAGGACATCACATCCGATCTGGCGACCCTGCTGGTCACCGGCCCCAAGGCCCCCGGCCTGATGGCGGATCTGGCCGGCGAGGGCATGGGCCATGAGGCCTTTCCGTGGCTGACCTGGCGTCAGATGGAGATCGGCGGCGTGAAGGTGAACGCCATCCGCGTCTCCTTCGCCGGCGAGGCCGGATGGGAGCTGCATTGCGACATGGGCGATATCACCGCCCTCTATGACGCTGTCTGGGCCGCGGGCCAGCCGCACAATGTCGGCAATTTCGGCATGCTGGCGCTGGATTCCATGCGGCTCGAGAAAGGCTACCGGTCCTGGAAGGCCGATCTCACCTCGGACTACACCATGTTCCAGAGCGGCCTTGGTCGCTGGGTGAACCTGAACAAGGAGGCCTTCACCGGCAAGGCGGCGCTCCAGGCCGAGCATCAGGCGGGTGTCACGCAGAATTTCGTGACCCTGACCCTCGATGATCCGGCCGATGGCGAGCCGTTCGGCGAGGCGGTCTATCTCAGCACCGTGCGGATCGACGGCAATGACGCCGGTCTCGTTGTTTCGGCAGGCTATGGCCACCGGGTCGGCAAATCGATCGCGATGGCGGTCCTCGATGCCAAGATGCTCGAGAGCGGCGGCGCGATGACTGTCGATGTCCTCGGGCGCGAACGTGCCGCGCATCTGGTTGCGGGCGACGTTCTCTATGATCCCGAAAATGCAAAGATGAAGGTGTAATGTGATGGATATCCCGGCAAAGGCACGGGCGGTCATCATCGGCGGCGGGGTCGTCGGTTGTTCGATCGCCTATCATCTCGGCAAGCTCGGCTGGACCGACGTTGTTCTTCTCGAGCGCAAGCAGCTGACCTGTGGCACCACCTGGCACGCCGCCGGGCTGATCGCGCAGCTTCGCGCGACGCAGAACATGACGCGGCTGGCGAAATACTCGCAGGAGCTTTATTTCGGGCTCGAGGAAGAGACCGGTGTGGCCACCGGTTTCAAGCGCAACGGGTCGATCACCGTTGCCCTGACCGACGAGCGGATGGAAGAGCTTCGCCGCTCCGCCGCCATGGCGCGTGCCTTTGGTGTCGAGATCGACGAGATCAGCCCTTCGGACATCCAGTCCCGTTACCCCGGCCTGACGGTCGATGACGCGGTCGGCGGCGTCTGGCTGCCGAAGGACGGACAGGCGGATCCGGTCAACATCACCCAGGCGCTTGCCAAGGGCGCGCGCAATTACGGCGCGAAAATCATCCAGGGCGTCAAGGTCACCGACATCCACCAGACCGATGGCCGCGTCACTGGCGTAATGACCGACCAGGGCCCGATCGAGGCCGATTACGTGGTCAATGCCGGCGGCATGTGGGCGCGCGAGATCGGCGCGATGGCCGGCGTTGCGGTGCCGCTGCATGCGTGCGAGCATTTCTACATCGTGACCGAGGGAATCGACGGGCTGACCTCGAACCTGCCGGTGCTGCGGGTGCCGGACGAATGCGCCTATTACAAGGAGGACGCCGGCAAGATCCTGCTTGGCGCCTTCGAGCCGAACTCCAAGCCATGGGGCATGGACGGCATCCCCGAGGATTTCGAGTTTGACTCCCTGCCCGAGGATTTCGACCATTTCGAGCCGATCCTCGAGCGTGCCGTAGAGCGGTTCCCGGTTCTGGCCGAAGCCGGCATCCAGACCTTCTTCAACGGGCCGGAAAGCTTCACCCCCGATGACCGCTACATTCTCGGCGAGGCGCCGGAGCTGCAGAACTTCTTCGTTGCCGCCGGTTTCAATTCGGTCGGCATCCAGTCAGCGGGCGGTGCCGGCATGGTGCTTGCCGAATGGATGGACACCGGCAACGCGCCGATGGACCTGTGGGATGTCGATATCCGCCGGATGCAGCCTTTCCAGGCAAACCGCTCATATCTGAAGAGCCGCGTGTCCGAAACGCTCGGCCTTCTCTATGCCGACCACTTTCCCTACCGCCAGGTCGAGACCGCGCGCAATGTACGCCAGTCGCCGATCCATGACAGGCTGAAGGGAGAGGGCGCCTGTTTCGGCGAGGTCAGCGGATGGGAGCGTGCCAACTGGTTCCTGCCGAAAGCCGAGCGCGACGCCGGCAAGCCGGCGGAATATGAATATAGCTGGAAGCGCCAGAACTGGTTCGACCACAGCGCCGACGAGCACAACGCCGTGCGCAACCATGTGGGCATGTTCGACCTGTCCAGCTTCGGCAAGATCCGGGTCGTCGGCAAGGACGCCGAGGCGGTGCTGCAACGGCTTTGCGGCAATGATGTCGCGGTGCCCGACGGCAAGATCGTCTATACACAGTTCCTGAACGAGGACGGCCATATCGAGGCTGATGTGACGGTGACAAGGCTCTCGTCCGACGAGTTCCTCGTTGTCACCCCGGCGGCGACGGTGCGGCGCGACCTGCACTGGATCAACGGTCATATTCCCGACGGCGCGCACTGTTTTGCCATGGATGTGACCGTGTCTGAATCGGTGATGGCGGTGATGGGGCCGGAGGCGCGCGATTTCCTGCAGCCGCTGATTCCGCAAAGCCTGTCGAACGAGGATTTCCCCTTCGGCACGGCGCAACCGGTCGAGATCGGCCATGGCATCGCCCGCGCCCATCGCGTGACCTATGTCGGCGAGCTCGGCTGGGAGCTCTATGTCTCGACCGACATGGCGAACCATGTGTTCGACACGCTGATGGCGCGGGCCGGTGATCATCCGCTGCGGATGTGCGGCCTCCACGCGCTCGACAGCTGCCGCATCGAAAAGGCGTTCCGCCATTTCGGCCATGACATCTCGAACGAGGATCATGTTCTCGAGGCCGGCCTCGGCTTTGCCGTCAAGGAAGGCAAGCCCGACACCCGCTTCGGCGGCATGATCGGGGCCGATGCGGTCAAGGCCAAGCGCAATGACGGGCTGAACCAGCGCCTGATGCAGTTCAGGCTGAACGACGCGCAGCCGCTTCTCTATCACAACGAGGCGATCCTGCGTGACGGCGAGATCGTCGGGTACCTGACAAGCGGCAATTACGGCCATCACCTCGGCGGGGCCATCGGCCTCGGCTATGTGAAATGCCGCGAGGATGGCGAAAGCGCCGAATCACAGCTCGGGTCGGAATACAGCATCGACGTTGCCGGCACGATCGTGCCGGCCGAGGTCAGCTTCCGCCCCATGTACGACCCGAAATCCGCCCAGGTGCGGCTCTGACAACAAGGAGAGTGCGATGATGAAGCATCTCTTTTCACCGATTCCCCAATCCGCCCGCCGTGCCGGTGGCCGCGCCGCACGGCGCACCGTGCGGGCTGCACCTTTGTCCGAGGAGTTGCGTCCGGTCCGTGCCGGCCTTGCCGGCGGCCAGTACCGCCCGCTGGATGACGCGGCGGTGGCCGCGATCGACGATGCGGTGCACCAGATCCTCGAGGAAATCGGCCTGAGCCAGGCGCCCGACACGGGCGTCGCCTATATGACGTCCGTCGGTGCCATCGCGGGCGATGACGGGCGTGTCCGCTTCCCGCGGGCGCTTGTCGACGACATGCTGGCCAAGGCGGCGCGAAATATCACGCTTCACGGCCAGGACCCGAAGCACGACATGCTGCTGTCCGGCTCGCGTGTGCATTACGGTACCGCCGGGGCGGCTGTTCATGTCGTTGATGTCGAGAACAACGCCTATCGCGAATCCTACCTTGCCGACATCTATGACGCGGCCCGCATCGTCGAGAAGATGGACAACATCCATTTCTTCCAGCGGCCGATGGTGGCGCGCGACATCGAGGACCCGGCAGCGCTCGATCTCAATACCGTCTATGCGGCGGTGAAGGGAACGACCAAGCATGTCGGAACCAGCTTCACCGAAGCGCCCTATGTCGCTCCGGCTGTGTCGATGCTCCATGACATTGCCGGCGGCGAGGACAAGTGGCGTGCCCGTCCGTTCGTCTCGAACAGCAACTGCTTCGTGGTGCCGCCGCTGCGCTTTGCCACCGAATCCTGCCAGGTGATGGAAGAGGCGGTGATGGCCGGCATGCCGGTCCTGCTGCTGTCTGCCGGTCAGGCTGGCGCGACCGCGCCGGCGGCCATCGCCGGGGCCATTGCACAGGCGCTCGCCGAGGTCATTGCCGGCCTCATCTATGTGAATGCGATGAAGCCGGGCCATCCCTGCATCGTCGGCACCTGGCCGTTCGTCTCGGACCTTCGTACCGGCGCGATGTCGGGCGGTTCGGGCGAGCAGGGGCTGCTGACGGCGGCCTGCGCGCAGATGCTGCAATATTACAATCTTCCCGGCGGCGCCGCGTCCGGCATGGCGGATTCGAAGATGCCCGACGCGCAATCCGGATACGAGAAGGGCAGCACGCTGGTGATGGCCGGCCTGTCCGGCCTTAACATGGTCTATGAGGCGGCCGGCATGCATGCCTCGCTTCTCGGCTTCTGCCTTGAATCGCTGATCATCGACAATGACATGCTTGGCCAGTGCCTGCGCTGTGTGCGCGGGATCGAGGTCAATGACCAGACCATCGGCATTCAGGTGATGAAGGATGTGTGCATGGGCGGCCCGGGCCATTATCTCGGCCACGACCAGACCATCGGACTGATGCAGACGGAATACATCTATCCCGAGCTCAGCGACCGTTCGAGCCCGAAGGAATGGGAAGAGCTCGGCAAGCCGAACCTGGTCGCCGAGGCGGTGAAGCGGAAAAACCAGATCCTGTCAGAGTTCGTGCCGCAGCATATTCCCGAGGAGCTGGACGCCCGCATCCGGGCCGATTACGACATCCGTCTCGGGTGACATCTGGTCCTGCGACGAAAAGCCGGTATGATTGTGCCCGCGTTACAGGCTTATCTGTAGCGCGGCGCACGGCGTGGCGCGCCGTCCGGCTGCCACCCGTCCGTGAGTGAATCATCTGGAGATTGAGCAATGTATCAGGCACCGGTTGACGACATGAAATTCGTACTTCGCCATCTTGTCGGGCTGGACAGGGTGGCGGCACTGGACGGGTATGACATGGTCTCGGAGGACCTTGTCGATGCCGTTCTCGACGAGGCGGGCAAGCTCGCCGGCGAGGTGATCGCGCCGCTCAACCATGCCGGCGACATGGCCGGATCGGTGCGCAACGCCGACGGCAGCGTCACCACACCTGACGGCTTTTCCGATGCCTGGAAGGCGATGTCGGAAGGCGGCTGGGTCGGGCTCAACGCCGATCCCGAATATGGCGGGCAGGGATTGCCGCAATGCGTCAGCGCCGCCGTCAACGAGATGTGGAACAGCGCGAATATGAGCTTCGCGCTCTGCCAGCTTCTGACCCAGGGCGCGATCCACGCGCTCGAGGTGGTCGGCAGCGACGAGCAGAAGGCAACATATCTGCCGAAGCTGAATGCCGGTGAATGGACCGGCACGATGAACCTGACCGAACCGCAGGCCGGAACAGACCTCGCCGCGCTCCGCACCACGGCGACCCCGGAGGGCGATCACTACCGCATTCGCGGCCAGAAGATCTACATCACCTATGGCGAGCACGACATGAGCGAGAATATCGTTCATCTGGTGCTGGCCCGCCTTCCCGACGCGCCGCCGGGCGTGAAAGGCATATCGCTGTTCGTCGTGCCGAAATTCCTCGTCAACGAGGATGGCAGCGTCGGCGAGCGGAACGAGGTGCATTGCCTGTCGATCGAAAAGAAGATGGGGATCAAGGCCTCGCCGACGGCGGTGCTGCAATATGGTCAGGACAAGGGCGCCATCGGCTACCTGCTGGGCGAGGAGAACCGCGGCCTCGACTGCATGTTCCTGATGATGAACTCGGCACGTTTCGATGTGGGCCTGCAGGGGCTTTCCATGTCTGATCGCGCCTATCAGCAGGCCGTCGCCTATGCCCGCGACCGCGTGCAGGGCACGCCGCTGGAGCGTGAGAAGGGCGACACCATCATCCATCACCCCGATGTGCTGCGGCTGCTGACGGCGATGCGCGGCGAGATCGAGGCGATGCGCGCGCTGCTTCTGGTCGGCGGCTTCAGTCTCGACAAGGCGCATGAGGAAGCCGGTGCTGATGCCGAATTCTGGGAGACGCGTGCCAATCTGCTGATCCCGGTGATCAAGGGCTGGCTTACCGAACGGTCGCTGCAGCTGACTTCGGATGCGCTGCAGGTGCATGGCGGCATGGGTTTCATCGAGGAAACCGGTGCGGCGCAGCATTATCGCGACGCCCGTATCCTTCCCATCTATGAAGGCACGACGGCGATTCAGGCCAATGACCTTGTCTTCCGCAAGACGCTTCGCGATGGCGGCGCGGCGGTGCGCAGCCTGATTGCCGAGATCCGCACGGACATGGACGAGATCGCATCCGGCGGCAACGGTGTCGGCGCAACGGCCTCGGCCATGCGCGCCGCCTGTGACACAGCCGAGGCTGCGCTCGACACGCTGCTGGCACGGGCGAATTCACCGCGTGACGCCGCGGCCTCGGGTGCCGATTTCCTGATGATGCTGGGATATCTGTCAGGCGGCTGGCAGCTGGCGCGCGGCGCTGCCGCGGCGGCCCGCTCGGCCGCGTCCGGCGAGGGTGATCCGGAATTCATGGCGGCGAAACAGGCCACGGCCGGCGCCTATATGGCGCACAGCCTTCCTGAAGTCTCGAAAATGGCGGCCAAGATTTCGGGCGGGCCCGACGCGCTGTCGGCGATCAACCCCGACTGGCTGTAGATGGCCGGTTCCCGTCGGAAACAGCGTCAGTTCCTGACGGCGGCCCCGTCATCCAGCATGGTGCGGATACGCGCCAGCGTCTCGGGTGTTTTCGACAGCCTGATGAAAGCGGCACGCTCGCGGGCATAGAGCTCGCTCTCCTCGGCGCTCTCGCCATCGCCGTCCCCGCGCAGCATCACGCTGGCGATCGCCATGGCGACGGTCTTGTCATGCGGGAAGAAATCGCCGCGGTCGATCCCCTGCTGCATGAACTCTTCCATCTTTCCGGCCAGCGCACCATCGGCAAGCCGCGCGACCGGCACCTCCGGCGGGCGGTAGCCGTCCTGCATCTCGCCGATCATCTCGATGGCGCGCGGCAGCAGCCTGTCCCGGTTCATCACGGTCTCGTCATGCCCGTCCCGGAAATACATCATCCGCGCCGAGAGCTGCGGCGATGATCCGGTGGCGCCGTATCCGATATTCATCCAGGTCTGCCAGGCTGCTTCATCCCAGCTGTCCTTGGCGGCGTGCCAGCGGAAGAAGGTGTCCTTGATGCCGCCGCCACCGGGCACGACGCCGACGCCGGCCTCGACCAGCCCCATCACAGAATTGGTATGGACGACCAGCCTGTCGCAATGGGCCAGAACCTCGTAGCCGCCGCCGGCGGCAAGGCCGGAGGGGGCGCCGACAACCGGCACCGGCGTGTATTTCAGCGCGCAGACAGCTTTCTGGAAGCGGTCGAGAAATCCGTCGATCCCGTCCCAGTCCTCCGCCTCGATATAGGCGCGGAAGGCGTTCAGGTCGACGCCGGCCGAGAAATGCTGCGCGTCGTTGTGGATGATGATGCCCTTGCCGTGGTCGGCTGCGGCTGCGGCAACGATCTCCATCGATTCGTCGGTCAGCGCATTCGCCTTGGAATGGAACTCGACAAGCCGCAGGTCACCCTCCAGCGCGAACAGGCTGGCCGAATTGTTGGCGGTGATCGGGGTCAGGGTGCGGCGGGTCATGTGGAAACGCATGACGCCTTCGGGAAGGCTGACCGGATGATAGCCGCCGCCGGCATGCCGCACCTCGAGCGTGCTGCCTTCGGCGCGGTAGAACTCACCACCCTCGGTCAGCACGGCCGGCGTCTCGACACCGGCTTCGGCGAAGAGTTCCGCCATGCGGTCATGGCCGATGGCGTCGATCATCTCGAACGGGCCGCGTTGCCAGTTGAAGCCCAGCTTCATGGCATCGTCGATATCCTGCGGCGAGGATGTGACTTCCGGCACAAGGCTGGCGGCATAGGCCAGGACGCGCGCCAGCACGCGGCGGCAGAAACGGGCGCAGTCATCGTTGCCGGCGATGATTTCGAGAAGCGGTTCCCCCCGTGTGGCAGCCGCGTCGGCGGCGCGGATCGCGCTATCGGGAAGCGCCTTGTCACGGGCGCGTGGCGCCTTCAGGCCTTCGCCTGCACCGCTCAGCGGGCGGGCCAGTTCGGTCCCGTCATCGCCTGTCATGTAGAAGCCGCCGAGGCCTTTGTCGCCGGTATAGCCGTCGGCGATCATCGCGCTGATCATCTCGTTCTCGCCGCCGATGGCGTGGAAGGCGTCACCCTCGGGAAGGATGCTGCGAAGCGAGGCGACGACATCGACCATCAGGTCGATCCCGATCAGGTCATAGAGGCCGAACACGCCCGTCTTCGGAATGCCCATGGGGCGGCCCATCAGCGCATCGGCCTGCTCGACTGTCAGCTTGTTGCGCATGGCCTCGTCGATCCCGGCCTGCAGCGCGAACACGCCGACCCGGTTGCCGAGGAAGCCCGGCGTATCGGCGCAGCGCACCACGCCCTTGCCGAGGACACGGTCGTTGAAATCGGCCAGCCGGTCGATCACCGCCTGATCGGTATCGGTGCCACGGACAAGCTCCAGCAGGCGCATATAGCGCACCGGATTGAAATAATGGGTGATGGCGAACCGCTTGCGGAACGCGGTCGGCATATCCTCGACCAGAAGGCTGATCGGGATGGTAGAGGTGTTGGAGCTGACGATGCAGTCCGGCCCGATGGTGGCGTCGAGCCGCGCATAGAGGTCCTTCTTGATGTCGAGCCGCTCGACAACCGCCTCGATGATCCAGTCGCATTCGGCGAGCTTGCCAAAATCGTCGCTGATCGTGCCGGTGACGATGCGGCCCGCATTGCGCTTGTGCATCAGCTGCGGCGGGTCCGATGCCATCAGCCGGTCGATCGCCATCTCGGCCGGCGATTTGTCGGCGCCCTCGCGTGCCGGCAGGTCGAGAAGCATCACTTCATGCCCGGCATTGGCGATCTGCGCGGCGATGCCGCTTCCCATGGTGCCGGCGCCGATCACGGCGATCTTGCTGAATCCGTCTGTGGACATGTTCTACCTCTGCTGTCGGGCCGGTTCCGCGCCTAGCGCGACAGGAACGCGGCCATGGCGTCATTGACCTCGATGGGGAACTCCGCCGGCAGGAAATGGCCGGCGCGCTCGAACACATGGCATTGGGCGCCGCTGATCCGCTCGGCCATCTTGCGGCCGAACTTCACCGGCGTCATCTTGTCCTTGCCGGCCAGAAGGCACAGGCTTGGCTGGGTCACCGATGCGGCGGCGTCCTTGCCGCCGTCATAGCTGTTGCAGGCGACAAGGTCGGCATGAAGCGCGGCCCCGTCATTCTGCGCCATCACCCGACGGCCATATCCGAGGAAAGCGTGCCCCGGCTGGGTGTTGTCGAATTTGTGCGCGCCCGGGCCATGGCCCCAGCTTGTCATCATCCGAAACGCCTTTTCCGGCGCCGACTGCGACATCTCGATCAGCGCGTCATTCACCGGAATGGCCATCGCGCCGGCGATCAGTGTCAGCGCGGCAACACGCTCGGGGTGGCGGCTTGCGGTCTCCAGCGCGACCAGAACACCTTGCGAATGGCCGACCAGCGTCGCCTGTGCCACGCCGAGGCTGGCCAGCAGGCCGTCGATCCAGTCGGCCATGTCGCCGATGCTGGTCAGCGGCGCGCCGCCCGACAGGCCGTGGCCCGGAAGGTCAGGTGCCAGAACGGCAAAGCCGCGATGCGCGAAATAGCGGGTTTGCAGCACCCAGGTCAGATGGCTCTGGCCGCTTCCATGGATGAACACCAGCACAGGCCTGGCCGGATCGAAATCCAGCCCGCCGGTCGCGATATGGATGCTTGCACCGTCGAGTACGTGTTTCATGCCAGCCTCCGGTGCGTGCTATTCCGCGGCCTTTGCGGCGACACGCGCTGCGGCCCGGAACCCGATCTCGAAATCGGCGGTAATGTCGGCGATATCCTCGAGCCCGACCGACAGGCGGATCATGTCGTCGGACAGGCCGCCCTCGACCATGGCTTCGGCCGAGATATGCGAATGGGTGGTGCTCGCCGGATGGATCACAAGCGTCTTCGCGTCGCCGACATTCGCCAGATGCGAGGACAGCTCGACAGCCTCGATAAAGGCCTTGCCGGCGTCGCGGCCGCCCTTCAGCCCGAAGACGATGATCGACCCCGCCCCTTTCGGCAGCATCTTCTTCACCAGCTCGTGGCTGGGGTGGTCGGGGAGCGTCGGATGCTTGACCCAGGCGACGGCGTCATGCCCGCTCAGGAATTCCAGCATGGCGGCGGTATTGTCCATATGCTTCTGCATGCGCAGCGGCAGCGTCTCGATTCCCTGCAGGATGTGGAAGGCGTTCGTCGGCGACATGGACGGGCCGAAATTATACATGCCCTCGGCGCGGAACTTGGCGGTGAAGGCGGCCGGGCCGAATTCCTCGTGGAAGTTGATCTCGTTCATCGCGTAGTGCGGACCGGCGATGGTCGGGAAGCGGTCATCCTTGCCCCAGTCGAAATTGCCGCCATCGACAACCGCGCCGCCGATGGCGATGCCATGCCCGCCCATCCATTTCGTCAGCGAATGGATGATGATGTTGGCGCCGAGCGCGATCGGCTTCAGCAGCCATGGCGTGTTGAAGGTGCAGTCCAGCATCAGCGGCACATGTGCCTTTTTGCCGATTTCGGCAACCGCCGCGACATCCATCACATCAAGGCCCGGATTGCCGATCACCTCGCCGAAGATGATCTTGGTGTTCGGCTGGATCGCCGCCTCGATGGCTGCCAGGTCATCCGGCGCGACAAAGGTTGTGGTGATGCCGAAACGCGGCAGGGTGTTTTCCAGAAGATTGATGTTGGCGCCATACATGCGCGAAGAGGCAACGATATGGTCGCCGGACGAGCAGATGGTCATCACCGCCGTGGTCAGCGCCGCCATGCCGGATGCCGTCGCGGTGGCGGCGACACCGCCGTCGAGCGCGGCGACACGCTGTTCGAGCACGGCCACGGTGGGGTTCGAGATGCGCGTATAGAGATGGCCGCCGAGCTCCATATTATAGAGTGCTGCCGCATGCTCGCTGTCGCGGAAGACATAGGAGGTCGTCTGGTGGATCGGCACCGCGCGCGATCCGTGCTGCGCGTCGGGAACATGGCC